>JAFGJR010000091.1 GCA_016928975.1 Sedimentisphaerales bacterium
GTAAGAATATGTCACACGAAACGATTCTCCCCCAAAACCCCTTACCGCGCCAGCCCAATTTACCTAAAGTGCGCGCTGGCCCTGGTCTGAACAGACAAACCCAGACCGTCGCCTTGAGTTGTACAAGCTGTATCTCGACCGCCATTTCAAAGAGGGTGACTGGGCATGGTCCCGTTTCAGGATCTATCTGTCCTTCAGCACCGGTGTTGCTGTGCTGGCCGGGATTCTGATAGCCGATCACTTGGATTCCCTCCTGAGTCGTCCAGGCGCTCCCGTTTGGTTCCTTTGTGCAGTTCTCTTCGGCGCGGGAAGCTACTTGGCGTGGGCATGGAAGTGTGTCGCCGCCGATGCCCAACGATGGCAATTGCTAATCGACAGGAAGATCGCCGAACTGGAGCCCGGACTCTTCCCAGGCAACGAAAAGAAGGGCCTTTACACTGAGATCCTCAATGAGTACGAGCGAACCAAAGCCAGTGGCAGCGATTGCACCGACATAAGCGTTCAGGTGGCGGGGTTCTTCAGTGTAGGTTTTCGCGTCGCTTTTCTTGTAGCACTCGTGCTTTTTGTGGCTGCTCTCTTCCGACCTACACAGCCGTTGAATACTCGCCCGGACAGTGCTGTGCAGACGACAACTGCTAATACAGCGGCGGCACGCGAATCCGTGGAAAGCGATCTCCTGATCGTACCTGCGGGGCCGAAAACTGGTGCCCCTTCTCAGCGTCCGTCTCGCTCCCCGCAACAAACGGCAAATGAGTAAGGTGTTCTGCGGACGAAAGCAGAATTCGAAATGGGGGATGACCACCTATTGAAAGTCCAGAAGCAGGTGGCTCTCTCCAGTATCCTGACCCTACAAATATGCAATCACGTGGAGACGACCGATGCCTAAGAACATATTTCCCGATACCAATGCTTACCCAGTCGTGACTTCAATCAACTTCTACCAGCGCGGCTTTGATATCATTGCTCGGCATTGGCATGAGACCCAATCGTTGAGTACGGGCGTGCCCGGTTCCGTAGGCTTTGAGACATATATGGTTTGGCGCATAAACATAGTCATGTGGACCTGTTCAACGATCGAGGCGGTTGCCAATCTTGAAGGCGTATCCTGGATGGGCGAGGAGTTCTACAAGGATGTCGTAGAGCGTCTGAAGATCTCCGCAAAGATCAGACTGATACACGCCCTCAAATGCAAGAGGCGATTGTCGCGCGATGACCCGACGGTCAAGGGCGTTCAGGAACTGTTCGATATCCGCAATCACTACGTCCACCCCAAGACGCATAGTATGAACGATAATGACACGAGGAGCACAACCTTTGAGAAGCTCATCGGATATGCTCCGGACACTCTGTGGAGCCTCGTGCAATCCGTTTACGCTATGACCAAGGATCCACCTCAGGAGGCCGATCAAGATTGACGGAAGACCTCGACTTGTCCGATAATCGAGAGGGCAGAGAATGAAGCAGTCACAATATGGAGCGTGCGGGCTTTATTGCGGGGCTTGCGGGGCGACGGATTGCGGCGGGTGCCGCAGCGACCGGGTGGATGAGACGGTAACGCAATGCAGGTTCCGGCGGTGCTCGCGGGAGAAGGACGTCGAGTTCTGCTGCTTCTGCGAGGAGTACCCGTGCAAGGAACTGTCGGCGTTCATGCACGACCAGTGGCCGCACCATTGGACGATGGAGCCGAACCTGGCGTACATCAAAGAACATGGCAAGCAGGTCTGGCTGGCGGCTCAGGAGAGACAGTGGTCCTGTACGAAGTGCGGCAAGCAGACTTTCTGGTATCAGAAGTCCTGTCTCTGCGGGCGGCCCCTGGCGGCCTGGGACCTGCCTCCTATGTGACAAGCCAAGCCATGTCGCGCACTGGGGCATCGGCTTGTTCGACGGTTCCTGGATTCCTGCTTTCGCAGGAATGACACAGCAGCGAGCGGCGATGGGTCAGACAGATAGGCCGCGAATCATGCGATCCCGTATGGTCTGGTACGCCGCCTGTGCGAATCGGGCGATCGGCGTGCCTCGGGGATGGTCTGTCTGGAGTTCCGCGTTTACGCGGTCTTATGCCGCCTGAAGGCGGAACTCCGGACTGTGCTGCCCGCGGTAGGTCGGGTCCAGGCGCAGCAGAATGGTATGGCCGATGCGGTAGGAGCCGTAGGTCATGAAGAAGGCGGCCAGCACGTCGATGCTGTAGTGCACGTGCATCGCGAGAACGACGATCCCCATCGTGATGGAGCCGGCGAGAAACACCCAGCGCAGCCAGCTTCGCCGGAACAGGTAGAAGCCGAGAAACGGCATGGCCGTATGGCCCGAGAAGAACATGTCGTTCTCGAAATAGAGGCTCCGGAAGAAGAACGGGTAGTTGACGGAGATCGCGCCGGCCGGGGTCTCCAGGTGCGTGAAGATCATGCACAGCGAGCGAATGATCAGCAGGAGACTGAACTGGAAGGCGACGACGTGGATCATCCGCAGCCGGAACAGGATGGGATACGCGAACATGCCGATGATGAGGGACACGTAGCCGTAGATGAACAGGAAGCTCAGGTCGATGGGGCTGAACAGATCCAGGATCAGGTCCGGGGCCTTCACGCCCGTCTTGGTATGCACGTACATGCCACAGGCGTAATCGAAGGCCAGACCGATCATGACAAAGGCCAGTGACAGCACGATCAGGCGTTTGCACGCCAGGAGTTCCGCGGTCCAGCCCTGCGGCCTCTCGCACACGAGTTCTATCTGCGGCCGGGCCTGGCCACCCAGCTCAACCGGTCGCACGTGCGGCCTTTGGATCGGTATCGTGGACCGTCCCGCCACCACCGTCATATCAGCCTCTTCGCCTGGTTTCTCCGCCGTTGTGAAGCCAGCAGCCTCATATCTCTCAGGAACGGCCACCCTGATCCGCCCGATCCCGCCGAGCGATTTGTCATCACCTTTAGCAATTCCCGTTGGGTTGGTCAAGTGATTTGCAGCCTTAAAACCGAGTGGTGTCTTCCTTCGAGGCTCCGTCTGAACGACGAGTCCGCCGGGTCGAGCACGCGGCAATCCCGCCCAGGAGACAATCCGGCCTTCGACTATCAGACGGGAGCCCGCGATTGTTCTCTGGACGCCGTGACATCACGTGCCGCTCCCCGCAGGGCCTACAACCTGCATCCGGCGGCTTCCAACCGGCTCATGAGCCGTGATGGCGACGGGCAGAGCGCCGACACCGCGGGGCGAAAGGCCGAGGACAACGGACTGACGCCGCCGGGCGCCTCAAGCGGCGAAGACGGAACCTCGTTTCTGGCCGGAGGCTTGGTGCCGGGAGCCGCTTTGTCCGGCCGCCTTGCCTCCTGCTCCCTGATACTCGCGTACGTCAGTTCCTGCCCGATCGTGGAGTAGTAATACGCCTTGTCTGGTTCCGTCGGCCCCGTTTGCGGCGTGACGAAGGCGAGCATCGGCGCCCCGGGACCGAGGGGGACGCCCGGCGGGCCAGAAACGACTTGCCCTGCTGCGATGCCACCAAGGAGAACCATGACTGCCGCGACGTGCGTTCCTACAATCCGTGTAGACATGCGCCGATCTCCTGAACCCCGTTCTGAGGGGCGAGTGCTCGGCGTCCAGGAACGCCCTCTTGCACTCTCGACTCAGAACATGCACCCAGAAGCCGTGCCTGCTCCACGGCTCCACTGAGCCGTCATTATAGCGTCGTCGCCTGTCCATGCAATGGTGAAGTCCGCTGGTTTTCCGCGCGGATAAGCCGGCTGTGGAGACGGAGCGGGCAGGGGCTACGACCCAGACAACGCGGGAAGCCGTTACCCTTGACGGCCATGCCGCCTTTTTCTCTTTCCTGGTGGGGTTCTGCAGAATCGACCGGTATAATAACCGCGGCAGCACTGAAACGTGACGATGTTCAACGTCAAGAAAGCGATGATTCCTATGGAAGAGTTCTCGAAACCCAAGGCAACGCTCATCATCAAGGTCATGGAGCACGGCACGATTACCGGCGCCGAGGACGGCGGGCACCTGGAGTTCGACGATTGCGTCAATGCCGTCAACGGGCTCATCGACTGGATGGCCCGGTCGCTGGGCGAGGTCAATGAGGTGGGCGAGCAGAAGATCGGCGCGGAAATCCTCACGGCCGCCCTGTACAGTTGGACGTTCGACCGGCACGTGGACGCATCGGAGGACTCCGAGGATCTGCTCGATGAGGAAGACGAAGACTACGACGAGGAGGATCTGGGCACGGACGAGGAGGACAGCGAGGAGCAGTTCCCTCCGAACTGACGCCTTGATGGCTCGTGCTCCCGGCGGCTATCTCTCGCAGATGCGTCGAACACCGTGAATCCGCAAGTTGTTAAACCTTCGCTTGACAGCGGTCGAGGATTATGGTAGAAGGGAAGAGGGCTGTTGTTGTGATCGCGGATGCACCCATATGCAGACGATGACGAATGGACAATTCAGGGCAGTGATCGGGACCGAGCGGATCGCTATCGGTCTGATCATCCTTATTGGCAGGAGACGAAAGCTGCCCTGAGAACGGTACTGGCGAATCGATACCCAAAGCCTTCCAGAGCAGCAAACTCCGGAAGGCTTTTTTGTTGGAGCAGAAACCTGGCCGAAGATGGGATTCACGCCCTGCCTGTGGACGCTCTTCCTCGACCTGGAATTGACATAGGCGTCGTGCAGACTTATCATGCGTCCTTTACCCTTCGGAGCCTTTGAGGACATTGGCAATGTCGAATGATCAGAAGCATAATTATCGCGATACACTGAACCTGCCCGAGACGAGCTTCTCGATGAAGGCGAATCTGGTGCAGCGCGAGCCGCAGATGCGCAAGCGCTGGGCCGAGCAGAAGCTCTACACACGGATTCGCGAGGCCCGCCGCGGCGCCCGGCCCTACACGCTGCACGACGGCCCGCCCTACGCCAACGGCGACATTCACATGGGCCACGTGATCAACAAGGTCCTCAAGGATTTCGTGGTCAAGTACCGCACGATGATCGGCTTCAACGCCCCCTACATCCCCGGCTGGGACTGCCACGGGCTGCCGATCGAGTCCAAAGTGATGACCGACCTCGGCGAGAAGGCCAAGTCGATGCCCAAGCAGGAGATCCGCCGGGAGTGCATGAAGTACGCCGGCAAGTACGTCAAGATCCAAAGCCGCCAGTTCCAGGACTTGGGTGTGCTCGGCGACTTCGATGATCCATACCTGACGTTCAAGCCCAGCTACGAGGCCGGCATCCTGGAAGTGTTCGCAGAGCTGGTCGGCAAGGGCCTCGTCTATAAGCAGCTCAAGCCGATCCACTGGTGCATCGGCTGCGAGACGGCGTTGGCGGAGGCGGAGCTGGAGTACAAGGACGTCGCGTCGCCGAGCATCTTCGTCAACTTCCAGGCGACCGAGGAGACGGTCAAACGCTTAATCGAGATGGGCCTGGTCACAAGCGAGCAGGCGCAGGGAGCCCGCGTATGCTTGATGATCTGGACGACCACGCCGTGGACGCTGGCGGCAAACCTGGCGGTGGCGGTGCATCCGTTCCTCGACTATACCGCTGTCAGCTACCAGAAGGACGGCCACAAATTCGTGTCCGTCGTCGCCACCGACCGGCTCAACGCCGTCGTGCAGGCCGGCGGGCTCAAGGAAGGCGAGTATCGCGTCGCCCAAACCAAGGTGCGCGGCAGCGACCTGGAGGGCCTTCGCTACAGGCATCCATTCATGGAGCACAATCCAACCGACAAAGACGCCTACATGGTGATTCTGGCCGATTATGTCACGACGGAGGACGGTACGGGCCTCGTGCACACGGCCCCCGGGCACGGCCTGGAGGACTACATGTCCGGCCAGAAGTATGGCCTAGCGGTGTATTCGCCGGTGATGAATGACGGCCGATACGACGACACCGTGCCGCAGTGGCTTCGCGGGCGCAGTGTTCTCGACGTGGAGAAAGACGTCAACAATCACCTGCACGAGCACGGCTGGCTCTTTGCCCAGAGCCAGATCCAGCACAGTTATCCGCATTGCTGGCGCAGCCGCGACCCGGTGATCTTCCGCGCCACGGAGCAGTGGTTCGTCGCGGTGGACAAGCCCCTGCCCGGCGCCGGCAAGACCCTGCGTCAGATGGCGATGGAGAGCGTCGAGCACGTCCAGTGGATTCCCGCGTGGGGCCGGAAGCGAATCGCCGGCATGCTCGAATCGCGCCCCGATTGGTGCATCAGCCGCCAGCGTAGCTGGGGTTTGCCCATCCCGGTGTTCATCCTGCCCGACGGCCGGCCGTTACTGACGAAGGAATCCGTGCAGGCCGTCGCCAAGCACACCGAAAAGCACGGCTCCGATAGCTGGTTCACGCACACGCCGCGACAGATTCTCGGCGACGATTTCCCCCTGCCGCCGGGAGTCAGCCTCGACGAACTACAGAAAGAGGAGAACATCTTCGACGTGTGGTTCGAGTCTGGCTGTAGCTGGTACAGCGTCTGCTCTCGCCGCGAGCACTGGCCCATCCCGGTGGACATGTACCTGGAAGGCTCGGACCAGCATCGCGGCTGGTTCCAGCTCTCCCTGCTGCCCGCCCTCGGGACCATCGAGCGGGCGCCGTTCAAGAGCGTCTTGACCCACGGCTTCACCGTCGATGAGAAGGGAATGAAGCAGTCAAAGTCGCTCGGCAACTACGTCAATGCACAGGACGAGGTGACCAAGTACGGGGCGGACATCCTGCGCCTGTGGGTGTCCAGCGTGAACTACCAGGAAGACGTTCGCTGCACGGACGAGCTGATCGGCCGCACGCAGGACGCCTATCGCAAGATCCGCAACACGCTACGATACCTGTTCGGCAACAGCAACGACTTCGACCCGGCCAAGGACGCCGTGCCCTACGAGCGAATGGTCGAGATCGACCAGTGGGCCATGCAGCAGCTTCAAAGGCTCATCGCCGAGACCACCGAAGCCTATGAGAGCTCTACGTTCCACCGCGTCTTCTCGCTGGTGTACAACTTCTGCTCCGTCGAGATGAGCAGCATCTACATGGACGTGCTGAAGGACCGGATGTACTGTGACGCCGCGGACAGCCCCTCCCGCCGCAGCGGCCAGACCGCCATGTACCACGTCCTGGGCGCCCTGGTGCGCCTGTTCGCGCCGGTCCTCGTCCACACGGCGGAAGAGGCCTGGGACGCAATGAAGGTCAAGCCCGAAACCTGCGACAGCATCCATCTGGCGCACATGCCCAAGGTCGATCCGTCCATCGACTACGCCGGCCAGGAGGCCAAGTGGCAAAAGCTGATGAGCTTGCGCGACGAGGTCCTGAAAGTCCTCGAAGGTCTTCGCCGAGATACGATCATCGGCAGCAACCAGGAGGCCTCCGTCACAGTCCGCGCCACATCGGACGACGCGGCGGCGATCAAAGCGTTCGGCGTTCCCCAATTCGCCACCTTGTGTATCGTCAGCGAACTCAAGCTCGAAGAAGGCGCCGCACAGACGACCGTCACCGCCAACAAGAGCCCCCATCCCAAGTGCCAGCGATGCTGGAACTATTGGCCCAGCGTCGGGACCAACGCCGGGCACCCCGACATCTGCGCCCGCTGCGCCAGCGTCGTTTGCGTTTGACGATTGAGACCGCGATGGTGTCTGGGGCTGGGAGCTTTGTCATTTCGACTCGAATCCGAGACGACCAGCCTCCGTTATCGTGATTATTGAGATTCACCACACCACGCGGATTGAGCAACGTCTACTCTGTCTGCGCGCAGTGTCTTGTTGAAGCCAGTTACGTGAAAACGCTTGAAGAAGGTGAACAACTGCTGCGCAGGAATCTTTTTTGAGAAGCGTTCGACCCGCAGCAGACCGTCTGTGCTCGACACCTTTCTGTTGACAGCCTCAATTCCCGAGCCGTACTCATTGGAATCGACTGCATAAACAGAGACGAACACCTCGGGACGTTCCGGAGGTGAGTAGGTCTCGCCGATGTATAAGTCGAATCCTACCGGCCAGAACCGCTTGTCGATATCCAGTTGCTTTGCAAGGTCTCCAAGAGTGAGCCCGTCAGCCATGTCGGCCGCAGCCTCACCCCTGTAATCGTTATACTGTGCCGCCGCTTTCCTTGGATCACACATATTTGACCTCCTGTGGTAGTTTAGGTTACGAGGTTGACAGAACTCAGGAATTTATTGACGCGATCGACTATCTCGACGAAATGGACACCCGCTTTAACGGTCAAGTCTGGGTCTATGCTTCTGCCTTCATTAACAAGTTTGCTGAATGTCCCTGCGATCATGCAGACCCTGTCCGGCATATCCTTCGTACGAAAATGATATGCAATAGAATACATTGTTAGTCTATCGTTGAGAGCATCCGATAATACAAAACACAAGTCAGGACTCTCCTTGGGGAGACAAAATATGAGCTTGCCATGAACGGCGTCCAAAAGGGCACCTCGTGTCGGATTATGCTGCCCCAGGACAACGGCTGTGGCGTAGTCCACAGCAAAATAGGCCAGGAAGGTTGCCTCAATTAAGAAAGTCCTTTCTACAAGTTCGGTGGTTTCAAGTTCCCTGCGCAACGGGCGTACCGCCCAAGGTTCAGGGGAATCTTCGTCGGCCCACTCCGAAGCACAAAGCAGAACAAGCAATTCTGCTGCCTCCTCTATATGCATGGTGTCTTTCAAAGGCATTTGCCCTTCTTTACCTCCGTCACGTCCGAGTGCTTTGTTGATACGGCGTTCCAATTCTTCCTTATCGACGCCCACTTCCCGCTCAACTCTATCGAGACATTCCAGATACCCCTGCTCGTTCTTGGCAGCCATGTCAAAGCCTTTCTCTTTCCCAGCCATAAGGCACGCGTTCTTCTGCAGGGCCCAGTGCTGAGCTTGAGAGATGATCTCCAGAAGCTGTTGCCAATAGAGATCGTCTCCCTTGTGCATTCTGAACCACTCAATCGTCTTGTCCGTGGCCTGCTTGTCACGTACTTCCTGTGCCAGCATACGCAAGTCACCGAAGAACCCCATGATGTCACCTCAACCCAAAACAGGATCTGCCGTCGCCACCGGGAAGAGCACGCTGGCGACTGGAGCGAAATGCGTTCTCGTCTTCATGGCCTCTCACCTTTCTCCTGGAGTTCCCCGAGCATTTCCGCGGTCTCGTCATGCGGCAGAAACGGGGTCCCGGACACCAACTACACCGCGTCAGGAGTCATCGAGCAGGCAAGCCATTTCTGCTATTCGTATATCGGCTGCCTGAGCATGAAATATAAGCTCGTTCGTCTGAAATCGCCCGGAATGCCCAGAAATGCGTATTCTTCACAGAGGCAGCCTTGTTTCCCGCAAGGGGAAAGGCCTCCGACGAGGCATGCCTACGTAGGCGATGGCGCACGTGTCATTCCCGCGAAGGCGGGAATCCAGGTGTGTGTGAAAGTACTCTGGCGGTCGGGTGGCAGCGGCAAGCGGAGAGCAACGGAGCTTGCCGATGGGTGCATGCGTACACCGGAGCCATCGGCAAACTGCGTTTGCCGCTGCCACCCACACAATGCCTTGAAACTTGCACAGACACGGAATCCAGTTGCGGGCCGAAGAATCCTGGACCCCCGCCCCCGATCAGGTCGAGGGCAGGCCCTTCGCGGGGGTGACATAGTGGGTGCAGACCTTCAGGACACCTGCTGGCACAGCCAGGCGGCCAAGAAGCCGCCGTAGGTGCCCAGGGCGAAACCCATCAGGGCCATGAGGATGCCGACCGGGACCAATCGCGGGTTGTGATGAGCGGCCACGAGCGAGGCGCCGGCGACGCCGCCAACGTTGGCGACGCTGGCAATCGCGGTGGAGTGAATGTCCACGTGGAACAGTCTCGCTCCCAGCACACATGCGAGGCCGTGGAAGGCGACCCAGAGATAGGCGGCCGGAAGGAACCATGCCGCCTGCTCGCGAAGGCCGGCCAGATTCGCGCGGGCGCCCATGTTCGCTACGAACAGGTAGATCAACGCCATGCCCAGCTCCTGGCTGCCGGGGATCGTGCGAGCGGGCGTCGCGGAGAGCAGCAGGCCGAACGTGGTCACCAGCAGGATCTTCCATGATCCGGCCGTAAATACCGGGGGGAATTCGGGTAGCCAGCGTGAGAGGTGTGTGGCGAGCAACGTCGCAGCAAACCCGAGGAACAGCAGGTAGAGGAAGTGCCGCAGGGCCATGCGATTCTCTGCGCCTTTCGTCTCCGCGCCCGCTCGTTCGAGCATCTCGATCCGTCTCGGGTCCACGCGAGTGAACCGGTTGAACCACGGCGCCAGGCCCTTCGACGCCAGCAGGATCGGCAGCCAGACGATGTAGGCCATGTTGTCGCCAAGCACGGCCAGTCCGAACTCCGTGCCCGAAGCGCCGATGCCCTGGCCGACGGCGGCCATGTTCGCCGTGCCACCGATCCAACTGCCCGCCAGCGAGCCGAACGCCTTCCAGGCCGTTGGGTCCAGCTTGCCTTTGACCACGCTGTAAACCAGCGGCGCTCCGAGGATGACTCCCGCACTGCCGCACAACATCACGAGCATGCCCCGACCCATCACTCGCACCGCCGAGACCACGTCCACCTTCAGCAGCACGATCACCAGCAGAAACGGCAGCATGGTCTCGCTCATCCAGTCGTACACCGGCCCCTCGTGCGCGAGCACGCCGGTATTGGACAGCACCATCGGCACGAAGTAGATGAACAGCAGCGGCGGCAAGAACGAGAACACCCGCCACTTGGTGACTCGCTCGACGAAGAGGAACCCCGCCGCCACGGCCGCCAGCGCAGTCACCACCGCCACAGGACTGTCAATCATGCCCGGCGCCCGATACCCAATCCATTCGGTTTCGACGTTCCATCACACAGCACAGTCTGCCGCAGAACGCTGCCGAAATCAATGGTTCACTCTCGTGGCCAAGCTTTCCCTATCGGTCCAAGGGGTGTCCTCTGAGCACAATTCGATGGTGCTTCCCCTGTATCAGTGACTCTCAAGGGTCTTGAGGACGTCGATGGCACGTTGGGATACTCCTGGGGCGAAAGGGGGACCTGCGGAGGACAGGTGGGTTCCCCTTCTCCCCGCGAGCGGTTGACGATGCGGATTTCCGCCCCGGCCGGCTCACTGTCGATCTTGACCAGGCGCGTGGAGCCGCCGGTCATCGTGGCGCAGCCGGCCAGCGGCCATCGCAATTCCCGAATTCTCGAGTCGCCGCTTGACAATGACGGGACCGGGTGGTATTGTAGTAGCAGCAATGGCAGGCAGGTTTCACCGTGTGATTGAGGCGCAGGAACGGAGGCAGGACCCTTCAAGACTCCGTACTCTCGTGAGATCGCTATCGGGACCTTTTTTTCGGAGGACAAGTCCATGAAAGCACGTCAGACCATCATTAGCCTTCTGGCCACTCTACTAATCGCCGCCACAGCGGCACACGCCGAGGACCCGGTGAACATCCCCGACCCAGCCCTGAAAGCCGCGATCGAGGCCGCCCTCGGCATCCCGGCCCCCACCCCAACCGACATGCTCGCACTCACGAGCCTGGACGCCCCGGGCAAGGGGATCGCCGACCTGACTGGGTTGGAATGCGCCACAAATCTGGAAATTCTGTGTCTTGAAGAGAATCAAATTGCCGATATCTCCGTCGTGGCAGGGCTGACGAACTTGAAGGAGCTGTGGCTTGAGGGCAATCGAATCACCGACATCCGTGCCGTTGCGGGCCTGGTCAATCTGATCAGGCTCAGGTTGCACGACAATCAGGTCGCTGATATAGCCCCCCTTGCCAGGCTGACGGATTTGATTCACCTTGGGCTAGGGAATAATCGGATCACCGACGTCTCCGTCGTATGGGACCTGACGAATCTGACGCACCTGGATCTGCGCGACTGCGAGATCAGCGATATCTCCCGGGTGGCGGGGCTAACGGACCTGACCCATCTCCTGCTGGACGACAACCAGATCAGCGATATTTCCGCCGTTTCAGGGCTGACGGACCTGCGGGAGCTGTGGCTTCGTGACAATCAGATCACCGATATCAGTGCGGTTGCAGGCCTGACCAACCTGACCATGCTCTTGTTGGACGGCAATCAGATTATTGACGCCTCGGCTGTTGCGGGACTGACGAACATGGTTCATCTCACGCTGGGGAATAATCGGATCACGGACGTCTCTGCAGTATGGGATTTGACGAATCTGACGTACCTGGATCTGCGTGACTGCGAGATCAGCGATATCTCCCGGGTGGCCGGGCTGACAGACCTGACCTATCTCCTGTTGAACCACAACGACATCATCGATATCTCCGCGATTTCAGGCCTGACGGATTTGAAGGAACTGTGGCTTCGTGACAATCAGATCACCGATGTCGATGCAGTTGCAGGCCTGACCAGTCTGACCACGCTTTTGCTCGACGGCAATCAGATTGCCGACATCTCGCCCCTTTCGGGGTTGCTGAACCTGGGCAATCTCACGCTGGGACACAATCGGATCACCGACGTCTCTGTCGCATGGGACCTGACGAATCTGACTAGGCTCGATCTTTGCGACTGCGCCATCAGCGATCTTTCCCGCGTAGTGCGTCTTACGCGCCTGGTGCATCTCTTTCTCAACTACAATCAGATTACGGATGTCTCCGTCCTTGCGGGGCTGACCGATCTGAAATTGCTTTGGCTCAAGGATAATCAGATCGGTGACATTTCTCCGCTCGCCAATCTGCCCAATCTGAGCCAACTGGATCTGGCGTGGAACGGACTCACCGACGTTTCCGCTCTGACGCCGATGACGAGTCTGACTGAGTTGTGGCTGGACGGCAATCCACTGCATCCGAAGGCATGCGTGATTGACATCCCGCTGATCCGGGCGAGCAATCCGGGGGTCGTCATTCACTACGACGGCTGCGTGGAGATACCGCAGACGTTGACCTTGTCATCGGCGCCGGGCGGCTCCGTGGTCATGCCGGGTGAGGGTGTCTTCACGTACGCCTGGGGCGACCTGGCGCCGGTGGAGGCGGTAGCTGATGAGGGCTATCAATTCACGCACTGGAGCGGCACCGCCGTCGATCCCAACGTCATGCTGGATCCGTGCGCGCCGCACACGAGCGTCCTGATGGACGCGGATTACTCACTCGTCGCTCATTTCAAGCCGCAGGACGAGCCGTGGCATACCGTGTACTTCAACGACTTCGAGGACCAGGTCGGCCCCGAATGGTCGCAGAACCTCGTCGATGCCACACCCATCGGCGCACGCCGGTTCCTGGGCCAGTTCGGTAGGGACACTGTGAGAGTGATCCTGGCGGATCTGCCCGCGCATTCGAATGTGAGAGTGTCGGCCGATTTGTTCATCATCCGGTCCTGGGACGGAAACGTGACAGGCCACGGGCCCGACGTATGGACGCTCGCTGTGCAGGACGGCCCGACGCTGCTGCAAACAACATTTGACAACTGCAATCTGGAGGCATATCTCGGCTCCCACACGCAATCTTATCCGCTCAACTACCCGGACGGCCAGTTCAGACCGCAGACCGGCGCAGCCGAGAGAAGCACTCTGGGGTACGAGTGGGATTTCGCATTTGCTGGCAAGTACCCAGCCAATTCTGTTTACCATCTCAACTACCAATTCGTCCACTCGGATGGGAGCATTCAATTCGTCTTCTCGGCCTCGCTCGATCCATTCCTCGACGACGAGAGTTGGGGCTTGGACAATGTGCGAGTGGAGGTCCTTGTGCCGGTGTCCGAAGTCATATTGACGGTCTCTTCGACGCCGGGCGGCTCCGTGACAGCTCCGGGTGAGGGCAGCTTCTCGTTCAGTCTGGGCACGGCGGTGACGATTGAGGCGGTTGCCCAGGCCAATTACCACTTCACAGGCTGGACGGGCACGGCGGTGGAAGCGGGTAAGGTGGCCGATCCAGCCTCTGCCAGTACGACCGCCGTCGTGGACGGCGACTATACGCTCGTGGCGAATTTCGCGCTGGACCAGAAGACGTTGACGGTCTCCTCGACGGCGGGCGGGTCTGTGACGGCTCCGGGCCAGGGGAGCTTCTCGTATGCGTACGGCGAATCGGTCGCGATCCAGGCGGTGGCGGCGGCGCACTACCAGTTCAGCCACTGGAGCGGGTCGGCCGTGACGGGCGGTAAGGTCGCCAATCCCGAGTCGGCCGACACGACGGTGACCGCCGACGGCGACTACACGCTCGTGGCCAATTTCAAGATCGACCAGTTCAGGCTGATCGTCACCGCCACCGACGGCGGGTACACGGACACGCAGACAAGGAGCGGCGGCGTCACGTCTTCGTGGGCGGAGGCGAGCCCGCCTCCGCTGGACTACGGGACGGAGGTGACGGTCATGGCGACCTCCTACGGCGGGTGGAAGTTCCTCGGCTGGTCCGGCAGCATCGGGGCGACGGAATCGACCTTCACGTTCATTCTGACCCAAGACTGCTTCCTGGAGGCGATGTTCGAGCCGGAGCCGTAAGTTGACAGTGAGGGAGTGCCTCCAAAAAAGCCTCTGCACAGCCCCAATTCCTCCAAGCCCCGTCTGTGCAGGGGCTTTCTCTCTGCGCTGTCACGATCAACCGATACGGCATGTTCACAGCAACACTGGGGAGACGCAAAATCTTGCGTCTCTACAATGCTCAAGGAATCGGCGTTGCCGCCGGGGGCAAGCTGTGGTAGCATGCTGGGATGTGTGTTTGGCGACCTGGATCGTGGGAAACAGTAGTGAGGAGCCTTGGCATGGGTCACATGGGTACACCGGGCAACCGTCCCATCAGCCGCAGGCAGTTCTTGCGAGGGTCCGCCATCGCGGCGGGCGCCTTGGCGATTCCGACGATCGTCCCGTCCTCCGTTTTTGGAGCGACCGCCCCATCCGAGCGGATCACCATTGGGTGCATCGGCGTGGGGAACATGGGCAGTAGCGACCTGAAGGCGTTCAGAGGCAACGCCAATTCTCAGGTCGTGGCAGTGTGCGAGGTGGACGCGCCGCGGCTGGCGGAGGCGCGCGAGATGGCAGGGATCGATGCTGGCTCATGCTACAAGGACTTCCGCGAGCTTCTGGCGCGAAGCGACATCGACGCGGTGACGGTGGTCACGCCGGACCACTGGCACGTGCCGATCTCTATCGCCGCGGTGCGGGCGGGCAAGGACGTGTACTGCGAGAAGCCGCTGACGCTGACGATCCTGGAGGGCCGGCAGTTGGTCAACGAGGTGAGACGTTACGGCCGCATCCTGCAAACCGGCTCGCAGCAACGGTCGAGCGACAACTTCCGCAAGGCCTGCGAGCTGGTCCGCAACGGCTACATCGGCGACGTGAAGACGGTGATCGTCGGCCTGCCCGGCAACAACCGCGAGTGCGAGCCGACCTGGGAGCCACAGCCGGTGCCGGAGGGCTTCGACTACGACTTCTGGCTGGGGCCGGCCGAATGGGCGCCCTATCACAAGCAGCGATGTCACTACGAGTTCCGCTTCCTCCTCGACTATTCCGGCGGTCAGGTGACCAACTGGGGGGCGCACCACCTCGACATCGCCCAGTGGGGCCTGGGCATGGACAATTCCGGGCCGGTCCAGATCGTCGGCGAGGGCGAGTTCCCGAAGACCGGCCTGTTCACAACCGCCACCAAAGTCCACTTCGAGGCGACCTATGCCACCGGCACGAAGCTCATCTGTAAGACCGGCGGCTCGAACACGCGGTTCGAGGGGACCAAGGGCTGGGTGGACGTCAAACGAGGCGGCCTCAAGACCGGGCCGGAGTCGCTCGCGACGCAGGTGATTGGCTCACGGGAGATCCACCTGTACGAGAGCAAGAACCACCACCAGAACTTCCTCGACTGCATCAAGAGCCGGCAGACCCCCGTCGCCGACGTCGAGATCGGTCATCGCACTTCGACGCTGTGTCACCTGGGCAACATAGCCATGCTGCTCAAGCGTCCGCTGAAGTGGGACCCGGCCAAAGAGGAATTCCTCGGCGACAACGTCGCCAACCGCATGCGCTGGCGCCCCCGAAGGGCCCCGTGGCACACGTAGCCGGGTGATTTCACCACGCCGGAGACCGACATCGGCCAGATCGCCTGGCGCTGGACGCCGGTGAAACGGATCATGCTATTCTCCTGATGTTCTGCCGCAGCGGCTGTACATGGACCTTGGAGGACCGGGTGCCGTCCTGCCTTCGCTGCGGGTGCAACGTGACGTCATGCCGTGGAACGCGCCGTTCATCATACACTGAGACATCGCGTGCGGCAAGCGGCTTGCCAACGCGGACGGGTACACGACCTGCCGGCAGATGATGGGGTGTGCGAACGGCGGGATCCTTGGCCGCCTTCCATCGCGCCAGACGCTCCAGGGACTCAGAGGACATCGCTCCGTGCAGGACGCGGTCCCGCAGTCGAATGTCCACCTTCCGTTTGCCGCTCCATGACGAGTTGCCTTGCTCGTGCACCGCCACGTCGTCGCGGGCGACGAACAGAAACTCGGTGCATTGGGCGGTGGCGAAGACGGCGTAGGACGCCATGAGCCGGCCCTGCCAGGGTCGATTGTCGCCGCTGAACGCGATCATGTCCGTCGGGAGTCTGAAGTATGCCTTGCCAAAAGTGCGGATTGCCAGCCGGACTTCCTCGACGAGCGCCTTGTCGTGGGCCTGCCTGGCGCCTTGAGCGGCCGCGCCGTAGCCAGCCAGAATGCGACATCCCCACACGCACTGGCAAAGACCGAGCATTCCCCAGAACGATCCTCCCCCGCCGGGCACGCCCGACGCGTACTCGCCGAGCGCCACCAGAATGTTCCAGACGCCCACGGTGCACGTGGCAATCCCGTCGAGCAGCAGTGCGGCGGGATGGCGGGTCACCGACAGGACGAAGGCGTCGAGCAGCAGGAGGCCTCCGATGCCGATCATGAGAACATTCAGCGGGTTCTCCTGGAGCGAGGCGGCTCCCACTGCGATCCCGATCAGGCCGAACACCAGCGCCCCGATGATGCTCCCCGCCAGGCCCCTGCGGCCGGCCAGATAGACGGCGATCCTGCCCATGCGATCGAATTGCTCCGGCTTCAACTGTATCTCGCTCTCCTCGACCTCACGGGCCACATAAACCCATTCGTCCGGGCAGGCGGGCACGCGCACGGTATGGTGGCACTTCGGACACCTGCCTCTGCGGCCGGCGGTCCCCTGCGGGGTCTTGATTCGGTATCCGCACCGGTCGCACGTGAAACGGATCATCGCTGTGGGCTGTTCACCTGTGCAAGGCCGCATGATGCTTCTCCTGGGGCGTCTACGATCCAGAGCTACCGTCGGCTCTGCTACCTCATGTTCGCCCAATTCGCAGTCATCCTGCGCCAGGCGGCGAAGAAAATACTGTGAAGGTCCGCTTGCCTCCTCCCTCGCGTCTGCCTTGCAGAGGAACGTACGCAAGGCCGCGGCAGTAGCCTTACCGCCTCCTGACGGGCACGCGCAATGCGGGCTCGTCGGGCGTGAACATCGGGTACCCCCGCAATTGCCTGTCCCAGGCTTCGATCTGCTCCTGATGCTCCGCATATGCCTGGCAATGACTGTATCGCAATCTCAGCGTCTGCAACCACTGTGCCGCCGTATCTCGATCCCGACGGTTCATAGCTTGTTGCAGTTGCTCGTACGCGGCGTTGGCCGCTTCCTCCATCACCTGTCTTCCTTTGACCGTCCGCTGATAGTTGATGTCCTGCTGCTGCCGCGCGAATGCCCCGTCCCGGTAGATCTCGTCCATCTTCGTTTCGATGTGCTGCCACGTATAGCGCCACACCACCAGCGCCGCCGCCCCGAAAATCAGGGCAATCACCGCGACCCTGACATACGCTCGGTATTGCCACAGACGCTTGCGGAGCAGGTACAGGGTGTTGCCCTGCCTGGCGGACAGAGGCTCGCCGGTCAGGTAGCGACCGATGTCCTCCCGCACGTCGGACATGGACCGGTACCGCTCGGCAGGCTCCCGGGCCAGGGCCTTGAGCAGCAGGTGCTCCAGGTCATGGTCGATGTACGGGGCAACCTGTCGCGGCGGAATGACCTCATCCTCAACCCGGCGTCTCATCAGGTCGTACGGGCTGCCCGAGGAGTCCTGCGGCATCCGGCCGGTCAGCAGTTGGTAGACGATGACGCCAAGGCTGTAGACGTCGGAGCGCTCGTCGATCGCGGCGGTCTTGCCCGCCGCCTGCTCGGGGGACATGTAGCCCGGCGTCCCCATGATCTCCCCTTCCACCGATACGGTCAGATCTACCGCGGTGCGCTCCCGGGCCTTGGCCAGCCCAAAATCGAGGATGTGCGGCTCTCCGTCGGACGTCACCAGGATGTTGGACGGTTTGAGGTCGCGATGGACGATCCCCCGGCCGTGCGCGTACGACATGGCTTCGCAGACCTTCTGCGCCAGTAGAAGAGCCCCTTTGTGATCCAGGCCCGCCTTGCGCACGTAGCGATCCAGGTGCATTCCCTCGACCAGCTCCATCGCGTAGTAGTAGATTCCGCTGTGCAGGCCGCTGTCATAGACGCGCGCGATATTCGGATGGGTCAGCCGCGCCGCCAACGCCACCTCTCGCGAGAACCGGGCCCGGGCCTTGTCGGACACGAAGCTGCGGACCCCCAGGAGCTTGAGCGCGACGTTCCGCTGCGTGCTGAGCTGGACCGCCCGCCAGACGATCCCCATCCCCCCCTGCCCGAGCTGATCGAGCACGGTATACCCGTCAATTGTGGGAACCGGCTGGGTGGCGGGGGTCCGGACCGCCGGGCCGGCCTCGGAGAACTCCAGCTCGCTCACCGCCTCCGTCCGGGCAGGATCGTCCCGCTCGTCCGCGAACAGCTCCACACGGTAGGAACCGACGGTCTTTGACTCTCCGAGCCGGATGCGAATGTGGCCCTTGGACCCCAGGCGCACACGCAACCCCTTGGCCGCTTTCTCCGCGTCCACTTCCCGTCGCGTGATGAGCACGTTGCCCTTCCACACCTCCAGGTGCGCCATCCAGTCTCTCCTTCAAGGCGCCGTCTCATGATCGTGCCAGACCGTCACAGTCGCATTATCACATACCGATGGGGCGGATTTCAAGCAGAAGGCCCTCAAATGACATCGGCTTGGACGGATTGGCACTTGATCGTGCCGGTCGTCACCAGGTAAAATGTGCTGATCCCAAGCGAGAGGGCTTATGAGCAGATATCGGGCGTCACAACGTGCCGGACGGCGGCCGGTCGCTGCCAAGGCGGTGTCGGACCGGACAATGGAAGGGCTGCCCGCGATTCGGTGGCCACCATCGCCCACTCACGGCCAGGGCTTCACACTCATGGAGCTGCTGATCGTCATCGCCGTGATCGCGATGTTGGTGGCCATCCTGGTGCCGAGACTACAGGCGACACGGCGCAGGGCCAAAGCGTTGGTCTGCGGCTCGAACTTGCGACAATGGGGCGTGATCTTCCACCTGTACAGCTCGGACAACGATGGTGTGTTCCACAGCGGCGACATCGGCGACTTCCGGCACCTCTGGATGGAGGCCCTCTGGCCATACTACAGCCCTTCCCGTGACATCTGTCTGTGTCCGATGGCAACCAAGCCCTCGGAGATCCTCTGGAAAGGGCGAAACACCATGGGCACAACGTTCACCGCCTGGGCCATCTTCACCGGCAACTACGGATGGGACCGGGAAGGCTTCACCGGCAGCTATGGGATCAACGGCTGGACACGCAACCCGCCCGAGGACATCCTGGCCCAGTACCACGACAACTTCCCGACTGCATACAACTACCGGCGACCCGATGTCGAAGGGGCCTGGCAGGTCCCGCTGTTCCTCGATTGTCGCTGGCCCGACGGCTGGATGAGCCACGACTATTCGCCGCCCCCGACGGAGGACGAGGCGACCTGGGTGAGATACTGCATCAACCGTCACGATGGAAGCGTCAACGGTCTGTTCATGGACTGGTCCGTGCGGAAGCTGGGCGTGAAAGA
>JAFGJR010000092.1 GCA_016928975.1 Sedimentisphaerales bacterium
CCGATCGGCGCGCTCGCGATCGACCCGCGTGCGCCCGACACGCTCTACGCCGGCATTGGCCTGCCGCGGGGCGTCATCTACGCCGGCCCTGGCGTACCGATGGTCACTTTCGGCAAGGGAGCCGTGTACAAGAGCCTCGATGGCGGACGCCATTGGGTACTGATCAACAAGCCTGGCAGCCTGCCCCAAGACGCGTGGATCACCGATTTGCTGATTCATCCGCACGATAGCCGCCACCTGTACCTTGCCAGCCAACACGGCGTCTATCAAAGCCACGACGCCGGGGCCACGTGGCAACGAAGCACCTCGGGGCTTCCCCACCCTCACGTCCGCCACATAGCGTTCTGCCTCCAGCAGCCGAACGTTCTTTACCTCACGCTGCGTTCCCAACCGGGCAAGCAGCCGTGGCAAGGCGGCGTGTACAAATCCGCTGACGGCGGCAAGCGCTGGACCCCCTGCGTCGAGGGCCTGAAACAACACGTCGGCAAACCCGGCCAGCCAGACCCCTTGACGTCCAACTATGACTGGCTCGTTGTCCATCCCGCCAATCCCGACATAGCCTACGTTGGCGGTAACACATGGGTGACTGCAACCATCTTCAAGACCACCGACGGCGGCAAGACCTGGACGGACACCGTTCGCCGCCGCGGCGATGTCAACATCGACGTCGGATGGATCACCATGTTTGGGACGACCGTCGAGTGCCTCACCATGTCGCCCCTCGATCCCGACGTGCTCTACTTCGGCACCTCTGGCATGATATTCAAGACAACGGACGCAGGTGGGCACTGGCAGCAGGCATACACTCGCATGCTGCCAGACGGGCGGTTTCACACGACAGGACTCGAGGTGACTGGCCTCCGCAATATCGTCGTTCACCTCAACAACCCCCGGCGACTCTACTTTGCCTACAACGACATCGGCTTGCTCGTTTCCGACGATGCCGGGCGTTCGTTCCGGCGCTGTGTCGAGGGCATCGAGCCTGCGCCTCTGCGTAACTCCTGCTTCGACGTGGTTTTCGACCCGAATGAGCCGGACCACTGTTGGGGAGGCTTTGGCGCATGGGCCAGCAACAACGGTGTGGTGGCTGAGTCAACCGACGGCGGTTTCACATGGCGGATGGTGGGCACGCCCGAAGCCGGCCTGCCCAATGCCCGGCACCGCATTCTCCTGCTCGACCCCACAAGCCCTCGCGACGCGAGGCGGCTGACAGCTATGGTCGACGACCATGGCGTGTTCGTAAGCGAAGATGGGAGCCGCACCTGGCAGGCGCGCAACAGTGACCTGCCTCACGGCAATATCCGTGGCCTGGTGCGGCACCCGACGCAGCCCGCCACCTACTGGTGCGCACTGGGCGACGATGGCAAACAGCCAGGAGCCGTGTTTCGCACGGACGACGTTGGCACGACGTGGCGCCAGGTGAGCCGCGACCTCATGGTGGCCAACGTCAGGGCGCTGGCGGTCACGCCGAGCGATCCGCAGAGGCTCTACTTGGCTGTGGCCGATCGCATGCTCGCCGGCCATTTCGTCAGGGGCGGGCTCTTCCGTAGCGACGATGGCGGACTCACCTGGCGTAAGATATTAGAGGATGATTTCGTGGAGACCCTGGCGGTGGACCCGCGAAACGCCGACGTGGTCTACGCCGGCCTGTGGGACGCCCCGTACCACGACGAGTGCACCGGCGACGGCATTGTCATGACTCGCGACGGGGGAAAGACATGGACGTCCGTCAACGGCACCGGGCTCACGTGCAAGAAGGTCGTCCGCATCGTCGTCGACCCTCACGACCCCAATCGCCTCTACCTCGGCACCACAGGCAACGGCGTGTTCGTCGGGGAATTCCGGGAACTCCGCGGACAGCATGGAATGGCGGTCCGTTAACCCCACCAGCCCTGTTCTTCGCGTTTCTCTGCGGATTGCTCGCACGAATGGCCGAAGTTGTTCATAAGCACGATTTCTCTCCGGCTTTCGCGGTAAGAGCAAGAACCGGCGATGTGAACGGATGCGACCATCGCAATGGATGTTTTCTGTACACAAGTCCCTCAACGGACTACCATTCGGGACAGCATACCAATCAGGCGGGGGTATGATGGACTATGGCCGGGAGAAATCAGCCGAAATGGGAATCTGAGACACGGAGATTCCAGAAGCTCCGATTCGAAGCGGATATCCGAAGCATGAAATCCGAGACAAATCGCAGGGCAGTTGTCGGTGAGAAGACGGTAGTCGGTTGCCGGTTGGGAGATTCTCTCTCTGTGGTCTTCTATGAGAAGGCATGTCAAGGATGTTCGCCTTGGCGAACCTCCTTTTCTTTCAGGCCATCAAGCGTGCTTGCCCATAAGGCATGGCGACTTCAGCTTCCACCCTGGGCAAAACCGATTGGGCAGAGGGCCCAAGTAGGGCGACCTGGAGGGTACTTGGGGCCTCTGGGGTCCCAAGCGGTTTTGCCCAGGTCCAACTCGCTGAAGTCTTCCGCGGATCGCTATGGGAAAGAGCCTTGGTCTCCGGGAGCTCTTGGATCGCCTTGCTTCTATCCGCACTCGTCATGGGACGCTTCGGTCCCGGTGCACTGTAGGGTCCGACGTCGGACGCTGCAACCTCTGTGTCGATTTCGAGAATCATCCCACGGAACGCAGTCGTCCAGACGCGGCTTGCAAGAGCTCATCGGCTATTTCGTCTGCTGTTATCTGTTTTGTCTGCTGAGGTCTCCTTCTTCTTTTCTAAGCCACCGGCGAGCCGGCCTTGTGCAAGGCCACATAGTCCGCTCCTGTCTTCCACAGATAATGCAGCAGCACCGCCAGCTTGCGGGCCACCGCCACCACCGCACCGGCATACTTGCGAAAGTGCTTGCCTATGGCCGTCGCGGTATTGTCGATGGTCACTTCAGCCACCTTGCACGCGGCCTCATCAAGGACGCAGATCTGATGTTTCCTGTCGCCCAAATCCATTCCAATCGTTACAGTAGTCATGGCTGTTCTCCTGAGATTGACGTTCATGTGTCAATTGCACCAACGAGTGCGTCATTGGAGCCGATTGTGCTCCCGGAGAACAGCCTTCTCTATCCTGCCTCTGTGGCAAAATGCAGTTGTTGGTTGCTGGTTGAAATTCGCGCCAATTCGTGAAAAGTGCGTCACCGGCTTGAGAGGGCGCAGGGTTTGTCTTGGGGGACGAAGTGGATACAGAGGCGATGATGGAGGGCGTGGGCGATTCGTTCGAGCATGGTGAGACTGTGGCTGTCGTAGTCGGCGTCCTCCAGCCGGCTGATGACGGACTGGGTCGTCCCGACCAAGCGGGCCAGGTCCTTCTGATTCAGGCCCGCCGAGGTGCGCAGCTCGTAGATCTGCTCGGCGATTCGGAGGTTCTCCCGCTCCCTCGCCAGGAACGCCAGCCGCTGCTCGGAGCCCTTGATGTATCGCCGGTGAAGGATTCTGACGGCGTCGGTAGTCTTCTTGTTGGTAGCCATTACTCTTGCTCACTATACGTATGTTTGGCCGGAGCGCTCTTATACGCAGCCAGGTTCCTCAATGCCCGAGCGATCTCCGATTTCGGCACCACGTCTTCTTTCGTGCAGCCGTGCGAGAGCAACACCACGTTTAGGCCGACGAAAGCATACAGGATTCTGTACTGCACGTGACCGAGCCTCACTCGAAGCTCGTATATCTCGTGCTCCAGATAATCGCAGTGAGGCCTCCTGAGCTCGTGGCCGCGTTCGGCGAGCAATTCCACTCTCGCCGTGATCTTATCCTGTGCCTTTTCCGGCAACCCATCCAGCCATTCGAGCAAGGGCGCCGAACCTTCTGCCTCTCGGTAGATCAGCACGAGCGTCTTGAGCATCACTGCTCCACTTGGATTATCGCAAATATGCGATACTCAGTCAAGGGCAATTTCTGGAAAATCAGAAGAATCTCACGGGCTCAACGCAGTCAGATACTAGCGGAATTCGAGCACCGGGCAAGCCCAATCTCCGGTCTTGGCCCGATTCCAGCCACGCGACCTGAGGGTCTGCATGGGGCTAAAGCCCATCCTACCTTCCATTCTCATTCCTCCGTGATAAACATGGGTGGTTGGAAAAGCGTTGACGGGGGCGGGGGCGGGGGGTTTGATGGCTCGGCATGATGGAATTGACACAACAGCAGGTGGATGAACGGTATATGCGGATGGCGATCGGTGCGGCTCAGGTGGCACAGGAGAACGGGGATGTGCCGATCGGGGCCGTCATTGTGCATGAGGACCAGGTCATCGGCCGTGCGTATAACCAGCGCGAGCAACTCAAGGACCCGACTGCCCACGCGGAGATCATCGCGCTGACGCAGGCGGCGGCGGCGCTGGGGATGTGGCGGCTGCATGGCTGCACGATCTACGTGACGCTGGAGCCTTGTCCGATGTGCGCCGGGGCGCTGGTCATGGCGCGGCTGGACCGCTTAGTCTATGGCTGCACGGACCCCAAGGCCGGGGCCTGCGGGTCGCTCTACGACATCTGCCGTGACGGCCGGCTCAATCATCGCCTTCAGGTCACCGCCGGCGTCCTGGCCGAAGACTGTGCCGGCCTGCTCCAGGCCTTCTTCCGGCAGCGCCGTCCCACCAACGGCGCGGGTGAGCCGTAGAAGAGCCGCATGGGTCAAGGACCCACCCTACAGATGCAGACTGTTGTCCTCTCATGCGAATCGTCTACGGTCGGCTGATGTGGCGGCGGATGAACTGCTCCTGCAATTGGGAGACATCGCCGAGCCAGAGGTCCTCTTTGGGCAGGCCGTTGTGGAGCTTGTGAGGGTAGGCGACGATCCGCTTGGCGCCGGGCAGGGTGTTGTAGACGGCGTAGATTCCGGGCGGGCCGCAGGTGGTGTCTGCGAAACCGACGAAGATCAGCGTCTCCGCGTGAGATCGTGCGGCCAAGTTCGTGTTGTCACAGTAGCGGACCGCCTCGATCACCTTTTTGGCGTGGTCGCTGTCGGTATCGCGTCCGACCGGCATCGGCCAGCCGCCGGCTCGCTTGACGACCGGCCCGGTGAGATCGCATAGCGCCGGCACGAGGGCCACGACGGCCGAGACCTTCTTGTCCAGCCCGGCGGCCGCCAGCGCCTGGCCGCCGCCCTGGCTCTCGCCGACCGTGATCAGGTGCTTTCCGTCCCAGAGGTCTTGTGCGGTGAGGAACTCGATGGCGCGGAGCAGGCGGACGTACATCCCGACGAAGTAGAACCTGTCGCGGTCGTCCGCCCCCTGGCTCCAGTAGTTGCGCAATTGGTTCTGCTCCAGGTCGCGGTAGTATTCGGGAGGCTGATCGTTGAGCATGCCGTGCGCGTTGATGTCCACGACGATGGCCCCGTACAGCCTGGCGAGCCACACGGCGTTCTGGATCGACGCTTTGCACCAGTGCCCCGAGACGCCGGCCGCTCGCAGTTGGAGAATCGCTGGGCAGCCATGTGCCTTGGCGTCTTTTGGGCGCGCGTAATAGCCGCGAATGGGATTGGTCTGTGGGCAGGGGGCTTCGAGGCTGAAGCACTCGATCCTCGCGTCGGTCGATTCCACAGGCGCCAGTTCGGGCTTGAGCGGCATGGCAGCCAGTGCGGCCCGGCGGGCGTTCCAGAACTCGTCGAAGTCTTTCGGCGCCGGCATCGAGGGCGCGATCTTCTCCGGGCTGACCACGACGCCCGCGCGGGCGGGGGGCTTGGAACCTGCATCGGGCAGCGTCGCCTCGCACATGTACCAGCCGGGCGCCTCGGGCATGAGCCGCAGCTCGATCGCCGTGGCCGTCTTGCTCGTCGGGTACGTAGTGACCTTGTCGAATCCATCGCGCGTGATGGTCACGGCCGCCTTCTCCAGATCGAGCCCTTCGGCGCCATCGGCGGGCTTGATTGTGAAGACGACCTCCTTGCCGAGGGTATAGATTCCGGACTTCTCATTGCTCTCGACGGCCAGCGGGCTTGCCGGCGGCTGTTGTGCCGCCGACGCGGCAGAGATCGAAAGGACGAGCAACCATGCAACCAACACCAGCTTCAAGGGTCGGTCGTGACGTGTGAACATGCCAAATCTCCTGATTCCTGAACGTGCGACCTCGCGGCCGCCAATGTCACGATCATGCCACGGAATCAACGAGGACGCAACTTCCTGAACTGGCGCGGGTCGGTGAAAATACCATTTCGCGTGGGCCGTGACGCGGGTACAATCCGATCGCCCGGCGCCGGGCCTGGGCGTTGTGCTTCCTGTGACGTACGGTTCCAGCAACATAGGAGTCCAGTATGAGTGTGAAATCCCCCAACGGGTCGCTCACCCCTCGCGAGCGGGTGATCCGCGCGTTGAACCACCAGCCGGTGGATCGTGTCCCGGTCGATCTGGGCGGCACGAACTGTTCCGGGTGCCAAGTCAGCGTGGTGGCCAGGCTGCGCCAGGCGCTGAAGCTCGATAAGCCCGGCGCGAGGATCAAGGTGGTCGAGCCGTACCAGATGCTCGGCGAGATCGGGGCGGACCTGCGCCAGGCGCTGGGCATCGACGTGGTCAACCTGCCGAACCTCAAGAACATGTTCGGCTACGAGAACGCCGACTGGAAGCCCTGGCGGACGTTTGACGGCACGGATGTCCTGGTCCCGGCCAAGTTCAACACGGACCCCGAGCCCAATGGGGACATCCTGATGTATCCGGAGGGGGACAAGTCGGCCAGGCCATCGGCCAGGATGCCCAAGGGCGGGTACTATTTCGACTCGATCATTCGCCAGAGGCCCATCGACGACGCCAAGCTCAATCCGGCCGATAATCTCGAAGAATTCGGGCCTATCAGCGAGGAAGCCCTGCGACACTACGAGCGGCTGGCCGACGATCTCTACAACAACACCGACCTGGCGATTGGGGCGGGGTTTCCGGGTACGGCGTTTGGAGACATCGCCCTGGTGCCGGGACCCTGGATGAAGGACCCCAAAGGCATTCGCGATATCGAGGAGTGGTACATCAGCACGGCGCTGCGCCAAGGCTATATCAAGGAGGTCTTCGCGAAGCAGGCGGAAATCGCCATCGCAAACCTCAAGCGGATCCACCAGGCGGTGGGCGACAAGGTGCACGTCGTGTTCATGGACGGGACCGACCTGGCTTCACAGAACAGCCTGTTCTGCTCGCCGGACACGTATCGTCAACTCTACCTGCCGTACAGCAAGCAGGTCAACGACTGGGTCCATGGCCACACGAAATGGAAGACGATGAAGCATTGCTGCGGCGGGTGCGAACCGCTGATCGACGGCTTTATCGATGCCGGCTTTGACGTTCTGAACCCCGTGCAGACCTCGGCCCGCCGGATGGACCCGCGGCACCTCGTCGATACGTTCGGAGGTCGGATCGTCTTCTGGGGTGGCGGCGTGGACACGCAACAGACCCTTCCCTTCGGGACGCCCGACGAGGTCCGAGTTCAGGTCGCCGAGCGAGTGGAGATCTTCGGCCGCAAGGGCGGCTTCGTCTTCAATACCATTCACAACATCCAGTGCAACACGCCGGTCGAGAACGTGGTTGCGATGTTTGAAGCCCTGGGCCGCAAGCTGTAGCCGCGCGCGGCCGAGGCGCGTTCCGGCGCCGTCTCGCTCGCCGCTTGACTGCTGTCGGCAGAGCCGCCCGCCTGCCGATGCCGCTCGTAGTCAGTCCTGAGAACGGCGGCGTCTTAACATCGGCATTGACAGGGGTAGAGTGGGTCCCGGCCTGCTGCCGTTGCGGAACCTGCTGAATCTGATAGCAGGCATGAACTCCGGAGCGATAAATGAGATTTTTCTCTTGACAAGTGCGTGATAGTCAGGGTAATCTCGGCACAGTGGCTAACCGTTTGGCCCACACTACTATGGAGGTTGGGTATGCCCGCAAGGGCGTAGCATGGACGCAAAACGTCACGTCCCCCACGCGTCAGCACGAGCGATTCGGTTAGGGGATCTGGAAGTTGTTCTTCCGGACACTATGAGTTGGGTCGGGGGATTCAAGGAGGAACGGGTGATGAAAAACATGGAAGTGAGCATCCGCCGTCTTGCACCGGTACTCGGCTTGGTTCTGCTGGTCGCATCGGCGAGCTATGCGGCGCCGGTGACCGTCAACATCACCGGGTATGTCACGCAGTCAGACTTCCCCGCGATTGTCGTGGGCTCGGAGGTCACGGGCAGCTACTCGTACGACGATGCCGCCGCGCCCTTCAGCCTCACCAGCCAAGTGGCCAAATACTGGCTCGATGGCCTCGCCCTCGAATTTGCCGATGGTTCCACGGTGTCCTCGCCCGGCGGAACCTTGAGACTGAATCGTGAACCTGGCACCGATGACTACAGGGTGCTCATCGATGGCGGCGTGACCAGAACGGGGAGCTTCAGCGGACTGACAGACCCCGTTGTGGCGAAGATCCAGAGGATCGACCCGAGTGGCACCGGGCTCGCTGGTTTTCCCGCCATTCCCGACCCGACGACCCTGGCGACCGCGTTCCCGTACGATTGGTCCGTAGTCTACTGGAATTCCGAGGACCCCTCCGTGGAGGACAAGCTCGTGTTGTACTTCGACATCACGAGCTTCAGAGTGGACGCGCCGATCCCGGCTCCCGGGGCCGTGATCCTCGGGGCGATCGGCGTGACCAGCGTCGGTTGGCTCCGCCGACGCAGGGCGCTGTAGCGGCCTTCTTCTCTGGTAGATTCGAGGAATCACACGTACGACCTTGCGGGCCTGCGGCATAGATGCGCCGGTCGCGGGCTCGCAACGCAGTCAACATCCTTGCAGGGGACACTCTGCTCGTCCTCACCGTGCTCCATCCCCGTGGTTCGCGTGGCGGACTCGTGTGTGAGATTTTTTTCTGGCGCTACGTTAGTCCTTTGTTTACAGTGACTTATGAACCTTATAGCAAAGGAGATAAGTCATGGA
>JAFGJR010000093.1 GCA_016928975.1 Sedimentisphaerales bacterium
GTCGTCGAACCAGGCGAGCACTCTCGCCCCCGGACAATCCGCAGCCTCGATGCGTCGATGTCTCCAGAAGTGAATCCGGGTGAAGTCGCCGAAACGTGGGTCTGAGAAAGGTTTCAACAGCGGATGCTCAAACTCGACTCGATCGAGCATGGCGTACCGATCGGGATCCGCTTCCCGGCACTCGAGCCTGTCCGTGCCAGCCAGCTCCGAGACAGCAGCGGCGGTCTCGACCGATCTCATCACCAGCAGGAGAATCCCGCCCGACTGGACATATTGCCGTAATGTCACGGCGTTCGGCGGACTGACCACATCGGTGACAACGATCATTTTGGCGGCTTCGATGTCGGCGGCGTCGATGAGTTCGTCACTCGGGTGACGAACGACACGTATGGTCATCTTGCCGCTGGTCCCAAAGGCCCGGCGGACATAGTACAGCATCTCCCGGGTGTCATTGGGATCGTCATTGCCGATGTAGAGGATCGTTATTCTGCGTGGCGGCTGCGGCGCCAGGTAGAGGATGTTGTCAAAATCCAGGTCATCGCCCGTGAGGAGGAGTCTCGTGGTCGTGCCCTGATTGAGATCGGCGGGCGCGTGAACCACGATGCTTTGCCCCGCCGGCACATAGACTTCCGTTTGCTGATTGTCGCCCCATCGCAGTTGAAAGCGGTCTCTGTTTGCGTCGGGCGAGTTCGTGACGCGAACGGCAAGTGGCCTGCCACGGTCGGACAGGACCTGGGCATCACGGCCTGTCATCCATTGCAGCGACGCGTTGGTCGCCTCCCGGCAGGGGATCGCCCGAACCACCAATTGCGTACACTCGGGCCATTCATACCCGGCGAGCGCGTCGAGATCGCTGCCCTGTCGCAGGTCGCTGACCAGGACGACCTGTCTCTCGCCGATGCCCTGCCGGCCATCGTTGGCTTCATCGTCCTCAATGGCCTCGGCGGCCGCCACCAGGGCGTGACCGAGATTGGTGGATGTCCAGCCCGGCGACAACCGTGACAGCTCGGCGGCGGCGATGGATGCACGCTGTGCCGGGCTCATCGCTTGCCATTGTTCGAATCCGATCAACGTCCGCGTCGTCCGGCCGAAGCTCATCACGCAGACGCGGTCGGCGGGCCCGGCGCTTGCTATGACCGACTTTGCCTCCTCGATGGCTCGTGCCCACGCGCCCTCACGCCGCATCGACGCACTGGTGTCGATTAGCAGAACGATCCGCCCACCCGGAGGGACTTGGCCCACCGCGCCCGGTCGTACCAGAAATGGACGGGCGAAGGCAAATGCGAGCAGGCACAGGATGAGACATCGCAGGATCAGCAACGGGATGTGCTCCAGGCGGCTGCGGCTCTGAAATCGCGGCATCGTCGCGTGCAGGAACATCAGGGAGCTGAACGTCACCCGGTTGCGCGTATGACGGCGGATCAAGTGCAAAAGGATCGGCGCGGCCACGGCGGCGATTCCTGCCAGCAATAGCGGATAGAGAAAGCTCATGCGGGCCTGCCTCCCGATGGATTTCGAAATTGGCGCTTCCGGCGGCGCATGCGACCCTGGAGGAAATCGAACAGGGCCAGATCGAATGGACGATCCGTAGCGAACAGGTGATAGTCGGTCCCGAGCCTCTGGCAGACAGATTTCGCGTTGTTCAAGTGGCGGTCCAGCGACCGCCTGTAACGTTTGCGGGCGGCGGCTGGATCGATGTACATATCGCGGCCGGTCTCCACGTCACGGAACACGGCCGGCGAATCGAAGTCGAAGCTCAGTTCCGCCGGGTCCAGTACGTGGAACACGACGATGTCGTGGCCGCCTGCGCAGAGGTAGCCCAGGTCGGCGTCGAGCCGGTCCACCGACGTCAACAGGTCGGAGATCAGCACGATCATCCCCCGCTTGGTCAGCATCTGCGCCAGGCGTTGCAGTGGCGGCCCCAGGTCGGTGGCTTTGCCGGCGGGCGGGGTCTCCAGTGAGTGGATCAACCTTCTCAAATAGCTGGGCCGGTTGCGAGGCGGCAGGTACTGCCGGATCCGGTCATCGAACGCAGCCAGGCCGACTGCGTCACCCTGCGAGAAGAGGAAGTAGGCCAGCGTGGCCGCCAGTGTGCCGGCATACTGCGACTTCGTGTAGCCGAGCGAGCCGTAGCCCATCGACCGGCTGTGATCGACCACCAGGTGGCAACGGAGATTCGTCTCGTCCTGGAACTTCTTGATGTAGAACCGGTCGCTTCGCGCGTACACGCGCCAGTCGAGGTAGCGGGGATCGTCGCCGAGGGCATATTGGCGGTACTCGGTGAATTCGACGGAGAAACCGTGATAGGGACTGCGGTGAATCCCCTTGCAGAACCCCTCGACGACCGCCTTGGCACGCAGCTCCATCGACCGGATCTTCATCAACGCCGCCGGGTCGATCATGCCCTCGCCTTGGCCGGCGCTGATCTGCGAGCGTGATGGAGCGGTACGATCCGTCACTTGGCCCTCTCCTTCACGGCCTTGAGCAGGCGGTCCACGAGGGTTTCGACCGTGATGCCTTCCGCCTCCGCGCGGTAGTTGATCAGGAGCCGATGGCGAAGCACCGACAGGGCCAGGGCTCTGATGTCGTCGAACGCGACGTGCGACCGGCCGTTGAGCAGCGCCCGGGCCTTGGCGCCGAGCACCAGGTATTGTGAGGCCCGCAGGCCCGCTCCCCACGTGACCCACTCGTTGACGAAATCCAGCGAGCCGGGACCCGGCCGTGATGCGGCGGCCACCCTGACGGCGTAGCGCACCACGTCCTCCGCGATCGGAACCCTGCGCACGACGCCATGGAATCGAAGGAGGTCTTCGCCCGAGAACACCTGTACGATGGGTACAGGCTCGGTCGCGGTGGTCTGGCGAACCACCGCCACCTCATCGTCCTCGGGCAGGTAGTGGATGAACACGTTGAACATGAATCGGTCGAGCTGGGCCTCCGGGAGTGGATACGTGCCTTCCATCTCGATGGGGTTCTGCGTGGCGAAGACGAAGAACGGCTCGTCGAGCTTATAGCAGACCCCGGCGGCCGTCACGTGGTGCTCTTGCATCGCTTCGAGCATGGCCGCCTGCGTCTTGGGCGGCGTGCGGTTGATCTCATCGGCGAGGATCATGTTGGCGAAGATCGGCCCTTTGACGAAGGCCATTCGCCGCTCACCGTCCGTCTGCTGGAGGATTTCAGTGCCGGTGATGTCCGCGGGCATCAGGTCCGGCGTGAACTGGATGCGCTGGAACCTCAAATCGAACAGTTGCGCCAGCGACTTGACCAGCAGCGTCTTGGCCAGGCCCGGCGCGCCAGTGACCAGACAGTGCCCGCCGCAGAGCACGGCGATCAGCAGGTGCTCGATCACGTCCTGCTGGCCGACGATGGCTTTGGAGAGCTCCGCCCCGATGCGCTCTCTCGCCGCCTTGATCTGCTCGACTGCTCTTTGTTCGGATTCGTACGCCTCAGAATTCTCCATCTACCATTTCCTACTTGTCAGTGCGTCATTGCGTAGAACACGATATTGATTCCCAGCGGATACGCTTTCTTCTCCGAGAACTCGTGAAAGTACCACTCGTTTTCGCCTTCGCGTTCCCAGCCGTCGCCGAGGTCGGTGTTATGGCAGATGATGACCATCATCCGGCCCTTGTCGTCGTAGATGGCCTTGTAGTGAACCTCGCGAGCGTCCTCTCGCTCCCAGGTGATGCCATAGTCGCGGCCCCACAGGGCCACGTCGATGCTGGGGATCTGCGGTTTTTCCTTCAAGTCGAACACGGCGTGAAAGACCGGGTGGTCCAGCGGCAACTCGACCGGCTCGCGGTCGGGGAACACGCGCTTGATCTCGCGATAGAAGTTGTACCACTCCGCCTCGCCCCAGAAGTCGTCGACCATGAGAAAGCCGCCGTTGAGCAGGTAGGCTCGCAGGGCCTCGACCTCGGGCTCGCTGAAGACCAGCCGGCCGGGCTCCAGCATGTAGATGAACGGGTAGTTGACCAACTCCGGGTCCGTCAGCTCGAGCACCAGGCCGTCCGGGTTGACTTCCAGCGAGGTCAACTGGTGCAGGCGATAGGAGAAGTTCAAATCGCTGTCCGGATAATCGGTCGCCCATCCACCGCCGCCTCGGCCGTAGAAACCTCGTCCCCGTCCGCGGCCGCGACCGTACCCGCCGCCATATCCATAGTCACCATAGCCGGATGAGTAGCGGATACGGACAAACGTGAAGACGTCGTGAGCGAACTCCTTGTCCACCTCCCAATCCGGGACGTTGCCACGATCGTAGTACCGCTGCGCCATTGTCGCCCCTGCGGCAGCAACAAGCACCCCCAAGAGAATGATAAGCCGGCGAGATCTTGTCATGGCTGCTTCTCCGGGGTGAACGCAGGGACGCTGAGAATCTCGAGCAGCAGTTTGTGACCTTGACGAAAACGCGGAGCATCTGCGAGAGCGTCGAGGATGTGTCTCTTGGCGAGTGTGGGATCTCGCCTCTGGAGCAGTTGTGCCAGGCGGTAGTTCACATCGACCGGGTCTGCAGGGTCCAGAAGGAGCAGACGCTCGTAGGCATCAACGGCTCGCTCCGGCAGCCCAAGCTCCTGACAGGCACGGCCCAGACGCTGGTATGTCGTTCCCAGCAACGGGTAGACCGCCAGGTATCTGGCGCCATTTGCGACTACCTGCGTCCAGTTCTTCTGCTCCATTGCGATCTCCATCAGCCGGTCGTAGGCCTCCGCGGCATCAGGGGAAAGCGTCGCCCATTGGCTGAGCGCCTGAGCTTCCTGCTCGGTTTCCGCGAGCTTACGGTGCACCTGCGCCAGGAGGCGATAGGGATTGCCCTGACCGGTGTTTGCGGGGTAGAGAGAGAGCAGCTTCCTGAGAGGCTCCTTGGCGTCCTGCCACTTCCGATCGGCCAGAAGGTTGTCGGCGTGCAAGGTCAGTGCCCAAAAGCTGTTGGGATGATCCGCCAGCCATTTCGCTACCGCCTCACGGTCGGCGGGATCGACCTGCTGCCGGGTCGGTTGTTGCCAATCTACCCCCGGGGCCAGACTCTCCGCACGCTTCCTGGCGAAGGCTTCGAAGCGTTTCTCAACCTCTTTGATCGGCCCGGCGTGTTTGGCGATGGTCGCATTGATCTCATGTCCTTCCGCCAGATCGGCGAGGATCGCTTTGAGCGATGCGAAGCCGAATCGCTCGACGAGGAACTCGACGGCCAGAGCGGATTCATAGTACGCGAACTGCAGGTGTATCGGCGTTGGCGGACTCATGAACGCGGCACTGAGACTGCCGAGCGGCGTCAGCTCGCCATCGAGGATCATCTTGCGATACTGGGGATTCATCTGCTGGCCCCAGGTCGGGTCGGCCTGGGTCTCCTCGTACACGGAGATCCCCTCGCTGAGCCAGCGAGGCATCTTGTTGCAGGTGAGATTCAGGGTCACCACATGGCAGAACTCGTGCCAGAGCATCGATTGCCAGTTGGAGGGCCGGGCAGCCTTTGGACTGTTGGCCGTGATGACCTTGCCGAAGCACACGCCCAGGAAGCTGTCCCCGCCGGGCATCCCGAACGTTCGGACTGCGAAGTCCTGCTGATTGGGGAACAGCTCCACCGTGACGGGATCGGCCAGCTTAAGGGCGTACTTGTCGCACAAGCTGGCTCGGGCACGTAGCAACAACTTGACGACTTCATCGCCGTAGACCGCTGCCTCGTGCTTGTCCATTCTCACGAGCAGGCCGTCCGCCGACAGGGTCTTGAACTGAGACATCGCCTCGCGGAGATTGACGAGATTGTAGGCTTCGACGTTATAGGGGTCCTTCGCGTTCACTTGATCGGCCAGCATCCAGCCCTGTTGCTCATCGCCGAGCCGCAGCAAGTCCTGGGCCAACTGAATTTTGGCCGGCAGGTAGTTCGGGTCAAACGCGACCGCCTGACGCTGGCACGCGGCCCCCTCGGCGAAGCGATAGTCCTGAGACAGCTTTCTGCCGATCAGGTAGTCCACCCGCGGATTCGTGGGCCAGAACTTCAAGGCTTTGGCACGGCGTGTAGTCACAGCGTTGGGATCGTGGGCGAGATGGGCGAGCGCAGCCTTGTACGCCCATGCCTCCGGATGCCAGGGATTGACCGCGAGCACGCGATCCAGCGACCTGCTCGCTGCCTCACGGTCCTCGCAGTCGATCTGGTGCTCCGCCAGCAGGATCAGGGCGGGAGCGTGCTTGGGGTTCACATGAAGGGCGGCGTCCAGCGATGCGATCATCGCCTTGCGGTCGCTGTAGTAGAACGCATTGGCTAATCCACAGTGCACGTCCGGGTTATCGCCGAACCGCTTCAGCGCCTGACGATAGCGGTCGGCGGCCAGCTCATAGTCCTGCTTGGCGGCGGCCAACGCACCTGCGGCGAGGTACGCGTCGCAGCAGTTGGCATCGGTCTCGATCACCTTGTTGTAGAAGTCTCTCAGAATGACTCGCGGCTCGGCCCCGAGCAGCGACAGACACCGGCCGAGAGCCACCATCTCCTCGCTGGTGAGGTACTCCGAGCGGCGCCAACTGGCGATTCGATAGGCCGTAGCGAGCATCATCCTGGCCTTCTCGGCCTGGTTGCTCTGCTGATACGCTGCGTGTGCAACCCATAGCAGGTTGATGTCCGGACGCGACTCCCTCAGTACGGCATCCGCACATGCGGCGGCTTCGTCATAGCGGCCCAGCGCCAGCAGACATTCGATCTGGAGAATCTGCCAACGGATCGAATAGGCCCCATCCTTGATGGCTTTCTGCGCGGATTCGAGGCACTCGGCGTACTCGCCCGTCTTGAAGAGCTGTCGCGCTTTCTGTATGTCAAATCTCAAATCCTGGCCCGCGGCGGGCCGGACTCCCCCGAAGCCCAAGACAACCAGCACCACCCCTATAACGTGGCTGCAACGCATTACCTCAATATACTCCTTTCGTCCCGGACATCATAGTCCTGTGGTGTCGGACGATTGAGGATTGATTGTCGCTCGGTCCTGCATTATTCATAATTAGTGGCTCACCGTCGGGCCGGGTTACAGCTCCGTTCGTACGTCGTGAATCGCCACGTGGTTCTTTCGGGAGCAGACGGTATGAGAAGCAATCGCACCGCAAGCATGGCGCTCCTGGTTGTGCTGGCCTCCGGGGCGGCGTTCACGGCCAACCCGAAGGGGGATGACATGTCGAGCCTTACAGAGAGGCTGTGGCCTCAGAGCCGGATCTGCGCGGCGATTGAGGCTGTTGAGAAGCAGCGCGCCTACGGACTGCTCAGCGAGGTCGCCTGTCAGAGGAAGATCGTCATGCTGAGGGCTCGCCTGGCGGGTTCCTATGTCTCGCAGTCACTATCCGCGGCCGACCCGCCCTTGAACTTCATTCAGAACGGCGGCTTCGAGAAGGTCAACCGCAACTCCGACAGGAATCGCTCGCGATGGCTCTGGTGGGGCGGCTGGAGCTGGGGCGGCGATTATGAGAACCGATGGGAGGACAGGGCCGAGTTTGTTCACAGCGGCCAATTCTCCGCTCGGATCGCGTGCACTGGAGCCACCGGCCGCATCGGAATCAGCACACCGCCGCTGCCCGCGGTCCCCGGCGCCACCGGATACACGCTGACGTTCTGGGCGAGGGGACAGGGCGATAACATGCTCTTCGTGAACTTCGAAGCCGGCGCCAACGGGACACTGCGCGAGAGAATCGGCGACGCATGGAATCAGCACACCGTCACTGGTGAACCAGCCGAGGGCAGGAACACCTATCAAGTGTATTTCTACTCCATTGGCGCAGGCACGATCTGGCTGGACGATGTCGAACTGGTGCCCATCGGAGGTGCGCTCGATGAGTAGAATTGTCCTGGTTCTCTGCGTTCTAACGGCCCCGGCAGCGCTCCCGGCGCAAGTCGAACTGTTCGTCACCGACTATGGCGAGAACCCGGCGGCCGGGCAGAAACCTCGTGGCGCAAGCTCCGGCGCGGACCCCCGCGAAGCGAGGCTCTTTGCTTCAATCGGCGAGTACGAGCCATTCAGCTTCTTGTTGCAGCCGGTGGAGGCGTTGTCGCAGGTGTTCATCACCGCTGGCGAGCTGAAAGGACCCGCCGGGGCGGTCATCCCTGCGGCGAATGTCACGGTCCAATCCGTGGAGAGCTTCCACGGCGGCGGACGTGACATCCTGGTGCCGGTGGACCATCCCTGGGATATGCCGGCCCACATCGCGAAGTCCTTCTGGTGCACCGTCAGAGTGCCTGACGATGCACGGGCCGGCTCCTACGGGGGAGAGTTGAGTATGAGTAGGAACGGTCATCTGACAGGCCGGATCCGTATCACCTTGGACGTGCTGCCGATCAGGCTGGCGGACCCGCCGTTCGCACTGGGGCTGAACTACTCGAAGCCCGATGACGACAAGGACGGCAGGATTCTGGCGGTTCATCTTGCCGATATGCGTGAGCACGGCATGACCTGCGTGGCGCCGCTATACAATTGGCACCAGCCTGTCCACGACAGTGACACCAGTGAGTTGGGCGCACTGCTGGAGGCGTACAAGAAGGCGGGCTTCCCCGGCACATTCTACTGGGCGCCGCCGATGGACCTGCAACTGACGGACTTGGCCGGCTATGGCGACGAGACGAATCGGCGGTGGCAGCAGAAGTACATCAAGGTGATGCGGCTCATGTACGAGGAGGTCCGCAAGCACGAGGTGCCCACGCTGTTCTCCATCGGGGACGAGCTGACCAATAAGGGCATGGAAGGGGTCGGGATTGCCGGCCGACTGGCGCGATTCGTCTGGGAGGAATTGCCCGAGATCGCCACGACCAGTGACATGAACGGCTACCGGGAGGTGATGGCGATGGCGCCATATCTGAACGTGGCGACATTCAACAACGGCTGGGACGGCGCCGACCACCACAACCAGGGCCGCCGCCTCTTGAACAGGGCCTTCCTTGAGGAATTGCAGGACAAGACCGGCGCGATTCCCTGGTTCGTCAACGCCGGCAGCGGACGATTCCCATTCGGCTTCTTCTTCTGGAAGATGAGCAAGTATGGGGTCAGGGGCAAGGTCGAGTGGTACTACAACCTGCGCAACGAGCGTGGCTCGCTCGTGCGGACGCAGGGCGATGCCGTATATCCGACGCTGGATTACGAGCGCTGCCGCGAGGGGATCGACGACCTGAAGTACCTGTGCAAGCTGGAATCGCTCCTCGCCAAAGCAGACCCATCGCGGCCTGAGGTCAAGAATGCTCGTGACCTGCTCAAGACCATTGCAGACGGCATCGTGGACGACTGGACACGGTACGAAGGCAAAGCCGGCCTGCGCTTCCCCGAGGACGGGTTTGCCCGGTTGGACCCGGAGAAGGTGAGCGCATTTGGCTGGTTGAATGCCCTTCGATTGGAATTGGCGAACGCCATCGTGGCGCTCCAAGCGGCCACCGACGGGCGATAGGACCAACGACCATCTTGTGAGGACCTGCGATATGAAGCGTGCAGCTGTGGCGATGTGTTTGAGTTGTTTGGCGGCGGGGCCGCTGTGGGCGGCTTGCTCTGCGGATACGCTGGTCTATGTGGGGACATACACCGGCAAGGGCAGTGAGGGAGTCTATGTCTATCGTCTGGATTCCTCCACGGGGGGCCTGACGGGCATCGGCAAGGCAACCGGCCTTCAGAATCCGTCGTATCTGGCCGTTGACCCCAAGGGACGCTGCGTGTACGCCGTGTGCGAGTCCAACCGTGGGGCTGTCGCCGCCCTGTCTCGCGATCCGGCAACCGGCGAGTTGACGATCTTGAACGAGCAGCCGTCGGGAGGGCAGGGGCCCTGTTATGTCACCGTTGACGGGGAGGGCCGGTTTGTCTTGGTGGCGAACTACGGCAGTGGACACGTGGCGCTGTTGCCCATCGCTGACGATGGACGCCTGTCGCCGCCGACCAGTGTTGTGCAGCACGAGGGCTCCAGCGTCAACCCCGCGCGGCAGAAAGGCCCCCACGCGCACTGTATCGTGTTGGATGCCGCAAGTCGCTACGCCCTGGCGGCGGACCTCGGGATCGACAAGGTCATGGCATACCGCCTCGACGCCGAGCATGGCAAACTGCTGCCCAACGACCCGCCGTTCGCGCGGTGCGAGCCCGGGTCGGGGCCGCGACACATCGCTTTTCATACAAATGGCAAGTACGTCTACGTCATTGAGGAGCTCAGCTCAACGATAGAGTCGTTTGCTTATGACGCCGACCACGGGACACTGAAGCCGCTCCAGAGGATCGGCACGCTGCCGGAGGGTTTCCAAGGCAAGAACACGTGCGCTGACATTCACGTGCACCCATCAGGCCGGTTCCTCTACGGCTCCAACCGGGGGCACGACAGCATCGTCAGCTACGCCATCGACGATGCGACCGGCAGACTTCGCCTGATCGGCTACGAGCCGACCCAGGGCAAGACTCCCCGCAACTTCGCGATCGACCCTTCGGGTACGTTTCTGCTGGCGGCCAACCAGGACAGTGACACGATCGTCAGCTTTCGCATCAATCAGGACACCGGCGTGCTGACACCCACAGGGCAGACGTGCCGGGTATCGATGCCGGTCTGCTTGAAAATGATCGCCGCCTCTGATGATCGGTAGGGGCGGATTTCTGACCCGCCCGGAGGTGGATCGTTCAGAGCATAAAAGGAAGGACATGACATGAGGAACAGTGATTGTAGTCGCCGGGAATTCGTCCGGAACGCGGCCGTCGGCGCGGCGAGCTTCGCCGTGCCGACTCTGATCCCTGGAACCGCTTTCGGAGCGAACGATCGTATCTCCATCGGTCTGATCGGCTGCGGAGGTCGGGGCAACGCCCTGATGCAGGCCGTCCTGGGACTGAAGAAGGAGCATGACCTCGAGATCAGGGTCCTGTGCGATGTATGGAAGGTCGATCTCCGGAGGACCCTCGCGGAGCTGGCCAAGCGACAGACCTCTGTTCCGGACACGTGCTCGCGGCATGGGGACGTCGTCTCGCGGTCGGACATCGACGCCGTGATCATTGCCACCGCCGATTTCGCCCACGCGCCCATCCTGGTGGATGCCCTCAAGGCGAAGAAGGATGTGTACGTGGAGAAGCCGATGGCCACGCAGTTGGCGTACGCCCGCGAGGCAGTGAGACTGGCTCGAGAGAACAAGGCCGTCGTGCAGGTGGGGACACAATTCCGCAGCGACCTGCGGCACAAGAAGGCGGCCGAGCTGGTCCAGTCCGGCGTCCTCGGCAAGATCAGTGAGGTGGAGGCCTCCTACCACGACGCCGGCCCGCGATGGGCTCGAAGCCACAGCGACGTCCGCCGGGAGGACGTAGATTGGGAGGGCTTCCTGATGCATCTTTCGCCCCAGCCGTTCTCTGCGGAACGCTTCCGTCGCTGGCATCTATACAAGGACTTCACTCTGGGCACGCCGGCTCTACTGGGCGTTCACCGAATGGATGTCGCGACCTGGTTCATGGATGACCCGCTTCCCCTCTCGGCCGTCGCGCTCGGCGGCGTGTATGTCTGGAAGGACGGGCGCGAGCATGCCGATACGGTGGACTGCATTCTGACCTACCCAAAGGAGTTCATGCTGAATTACTCCACACGCCTGGGCAACAGCCGGACATTCGGGGAGGTGATCTTCTACGGGACTCGAGGCACATTCGACATCAAGACCTGGACTGCCCGTGGAGACGGCGGCGGCGCCGATGCCCTCAAGGAGCCGGTTACGGTGGCGCCCATCTCGCAGGGGGACCTGACGGAAGATCATATGCGCAACTGGCTCGACTGCATCAAGTCTCGCACGCAGACGAACGCCCCGATTGAGGCGGGGTACGCGCATTCCGTCGCGAGTATCCTGTGCTTTCAGGCCCTTGAGACCGGCAGACGCCAGACGTATGACAGGGTGGCGATGACGATTCGTGAAGGGTGAATGGCAGGGCGGGCCATCCCCACCTTACCGCCCCAGAAACTCCGTCAGGGCGCGGATCGCTTCCAGATTGTACCCCGGTTCCAGGTGATAGACGAATGTGAGATTACCGCCGGCATTCTCTTCGAGGACTCGTCCGGCCCAGTTCAATATCGGTGTGGTGCTCTCCACTGACATATCGCGAGGCAAAGGGGCGATGCTGATCGACATCTCCTGGCCGAAGATCTCGCGTGCCCTGCGGATCGAGGTCTCGCCGCCGAGGTCGAGCGATCCCAGGCGGTCGATTCCCGCGATGGTTTTCAACAGATGAGTGCTCGGTCCACAGGAATGGAACCGCACGGGTCCCAGTTCGCGTGCAATTCTTGATGTCGCCGGTACCACGAACTGATCCATCATCGCAGGGTTGATCATGCAGCCGGAGCATTCGCCCACGTGGATGTCCGTAATAGGAAGATCGGCGGCCTGCGCGAAGTGTCGGCAGAGCACGATGTAGGTCTCGGCGATCCAGCCCACGATCTTCAAGCATTTGCGGGGCTCGGTCATCAGGTCCAGGAAGATGCCCTCGCCGTAGAGCTTCTGTGCGGAAGTCAGGACGCCGTGAATGGTCGCCCGGCCGGAGGCGTCCCAGAAGAACGGCGGGATCGGGCGAAGCCGGCCCTCGCGCCGCATCTGCGAGATCTGATCGTCGAACAACCGGATGAAATCGCGGCGCAGCAATGTCTCGGGCGCAGGCAGCTCGTGGGGGTCCGTGCCTGCGAGGCACCCCGGAGTGATGTCCGCGTCCCGGTCATCCGCCGGGACGAAATCGGCGCCGAGGAGCATCGCGAGAATCATGTTCGGCTGGATGCCCCCGATCTGAACCTGTCCTTTGTCCCAATATTGAAGCCGCCCGAGATTGGATTCCGAGTAGAAGAGTCCCATCCCGGGGAACATCTCGGCGGCATACTCGTTGCACAGGCAATCGACCTCGTGACGCCTGACGGGGTCGAAGTAGTAGTCCCGATTAAACACGACGCCTAATGCCCGGTGCATCCACGCCTTGGACAGTGTCCCCGTGATGCCGATCATACGTGCCTCACGGCATGTCCCATTCGCTGAGCTTCACGGGCCTGCCGGATTCGGCCGAACGATCGGCGGCGAAACAGATGGCGTGTGTCCTCGCCGCATCCTCCAGGTCCGGGAAAGGCCGCTTGTCACCGACGATGCAATCGAGGAAATGGGATGCCTCACTACGGAACGGATGATGGGAGACGTCGCCGCTATCGGGCAGAATGCAGGGGACCTTCAGGAAGCTGCTCTGCCCCGGGAACAGTTTCGGTGCGAACACGTCGTTATTGCGGATGGAGCCCTCGGTGCCGTACACGCCGATGTTGAATCGGTACGGCATCTTCGCGTCGAAGGTCGTGGTCGTCCGGCCGATCTTGCCGTTGCGAAACTTGACGTTCACGGAGATTGTGCCGGGATACTCGATGGGGTTTTCCGTCTTCACCTGGTAGGCGGACACTTCCTCGGCCTCGCTGCGGGCAAACCATCGGAGCGCGTCCACCGCATGACAACCGCCGGTGAGGATGGCGGTGCCGCTCTGCTTTCTGCTGCCCAGCCATTTCTGCTGGGGCGTCATCCAGATCCGATGCATATAGTCCACTTCGACCATGAAGATATTCCCCAATACACCTTGGCTGATCAGTCTATCAATGGTCATGAGCAGCGGATTCCAGTGCAGGACGAAGCTCACGAGCGTCTTGACGTTGTTCTTCTGCACGGCCTGCCTCTGCTTCTGTACGTCTTCCATGGTCAGCGCAACGGGCTTCTCAACGATCACATGCTTGCCGGCCTCCGCTGCCGCGATGACATACCCCGTGTGCGTGTCGTGGGGCGTGCAAACCACGACGGCATCGATGTTCTGCATGTGGACCATCGCCGCCGCATCCGTTTCGATTGCACATTGGAGGTTGTACCGGTCGCGGTACCGTTCGGCGTTGGCCCGATGGCGACTGACCAGGGCCCGGACCTGAGACCGGTGGTCCGCCTCAAAGGCCTTGACGTACTCCTCCGCCACCGCTCCGCAGCCGATGATTCCGATGCCCAGCTTCTCCATCTCGTGGCTCCTTCCTGACAAGTCTATATCCGTAGAAAGATCTTCCGGCGGTACATCCACAGCAGAACCAGCCACAGGACCAGCAGGACCGCGGCTCGCTCCAGGATCGGCGCGTAGACGGTGCCGAGGCTCTCGAAGATCTGCTGGCCGAGATGCCGCCGGATGTTGTCACGAATGAACGAGGTCATAAGCTGCCACATGCAGTAGAGCGTGATCGGGTTCAGTCCGGCGACCACGAAGGGAAAGGCCCACCGTTTCCATCCTTGCCACTCAATGATCGCGACAAAGCCGGCCAGGAGCAGGACGGCCCAGCCGGCGCTGTGGATTGCCCACGAGGGTGTCCAGATACGCTTCACGATCGGGCACAGGCCCGCCAACGCGATCACCTGACCCACGATGATGCCGGCGATTCCAAAGAGCAGGAGGTATCTCAGCTTCCTGGTGATGGGCAGGCAGGCTCGCAGCAACTGACCCGCGAGCAGGCCGAAAACCATCGTCGCCATCGAGGGCACAAAGTTCAGGGTCTGGTAGCCGCCACTGCCGAAGACAAAAGGCTTCTCGTGCGGAAAGAGGTTCAGAAACCAGCGGTCGAACGCCGCGGCGCAGTTGGCGTTCTTCTCCAAATGTGCGGCAAAGCCCGTCAGGTGCGGCCAGTCCGGGGGCACGCCGACGCTTTGCCAGTTGAAGTCCGCCGGCGGCAACGGATACAGCGCAAACGCCAGCCAATAGGCCATCAGGATTCCACAGGCGGTCAGCGCCTGGGTCCGTGGCTTGGTGAATGCCAGAAGAAACACGATTGGGCAACCCAGGCCAATTTGCGCGAGCACGTTGTTGAAGACCCATTCCGTTTGCGTGCTCCATGCGGACGTGAGAAACACCGCCAGCAGCACGAGCACGAGCGCCCGCCACAGGGCGTGGCCGAACATCCGGGCGAAGCTCTGGCCGGCCGCACGGCGGTTCGCCACCGACCACGGCAGAGCGACACCCACCATGAACATGAATGCCGGCTGGATGATGTCCCAAAGTGTAACCCCGGCCCACTGGGCGTGTTCGGTCTGGCGACCTACGAACTGCCACAGGCCGCTGTCGGGGAACTGCCGCGCGATCTGGGCTAGGCCCAGTCCGCTCGACGCCATCATCAGCATGATCGCGCCGCGATAGGCATCGAGGGACACCAGCCGCTGGGGCTTGCTCCCCATCGGCTCAACGCCGGAACCGCTATGACAGTCTCGTGCTGTGCCGGAGTTCATTGGAGATGTTGGTTGGCACACCTATGCTTTCGCTGCTTCGGCTCCACCTATTCCTCCTGTCTCTGCAGCCGGTGCGGCCCGTTTGAGCACGTCGTCTCGGAACAGCAGCCAGAACGCGGCCAACAGCACGGCGGTCATGGCCGTGATGATGACCCAGACGGCGTCCCAGTTCGTCACTTTCTCGACCGTGTAGGCATCGATCAGTCGCACGTTGAAGAAGGTTCCGGCGAGCATGCCCACCCCGAAGCAGATCAGCACGATCAGCCCCTGGGCCTGCGCCCGGATCTCCGGTGGGGCCTTCTTGTCGACGTAGACCTGACCGCCGACAAAGAAGAAACCATAGATCACGCCGTGCACGAGAATGGCCACGTAATACAGCGACGGCAGGCCGAGGACGCCGCCACCAAGGAACGCCGCGTAGCGCACGAGCAGCGCGCCGATACCGACGAGCATGGCCCACTTGGCCCCGTACCGTGCCAGTGCCATCGGCACAAGGAGCATGACGAACATCTCCACGAACTGTCCGAGGTTCATCGTCGCGGTCACCTGCTCGAAGCCCTGGCTGGTGAAGAACTGCGAACCAAGCGAGAAGTACATCGTGAATGGGAGCATCACGAGCATGGAGATCAGGATGAACAGAGCGAAGTTGCGGTCCTTCAGAAGGCCCAGCGCCCGCAGGCCGAGGACATCAACAATCGAGGCCGGCTTGCCCTTGGCCGGCGGGGGCGTATTGGGCAGGGTCATATTGAGCAGGGCCGCCACCAGAGCTGTGCCTGCGCCACAATAGAGGGGAATGGCCGTGCCGTCGATGGGCTTGGTTCCGAGCCACTTCACCGCGATCAGGCTGAATACGGCGGACGCCACCCAGCCGATGGAGCCGAACACGCGAATCTGCGGGAACTTCTCCGAGGGGGCGTTCGCCATTGCGATGGCGTTGGTCAGACCCCAGGTGGGCATGTAGCACAACATCGCCAGCAGTAGAATGACGAACAGGGCCGTCGGATTGGTCTGAAGGGCTCCCAGCAGGAACAGGACCGCGCAGCCGAGGTTTAGCACCATCAAGACCTTCTGGCTGGCGAAGTGGCGGTCCGCGATCATGCACAGGATCGGCGCGATCAGGCAGCCCAGCGGCATGACACTGAGAATCCAGGATTTGGAATTGCCCTCGATCCCCAGGTTGGTCAGATACGCCGCCAGTTGCACCCACCAGACGGCGAACATCATGTACTGCAGGAACATCATGACGCTCAGGCGGATTCGGATGTTCAAGGACATGCTGCTCATGGCGAAGCTCCTTTCTTCGTAGGTCGTGCGTCCCCGCACGACCCCAATAAGGCGAGCGGCGGCGCTCGCCCTACGCGGACCTACAACAAACCAGACCGGCCCGAATCATACCACAGTGCCGAGGCCGTGACTACAGTAGCTCGGCGGAATAACACACGGTGTCGCCGGTCCAAAAGAAGGTTGAAGCCTGTTGCGGTGGTCGGTAGCATGGTGGGCGGCACGATGAAGACACGGTTCTTTGTGAACTCAAAGGAGGTACTCATGGGTCAATCCAATGAACTGACACGGCGTGGGTTGCTGCGAGTGGGGGCCGGGGTGGTGGCGGCAGTTGGGGCGGCAGGATTGGGACAGGCGACGGCATCGGCCGCTGCTGCTGCGAAGAAGGTTCCGATTGGGTTACAGGTGTACTCTGTGCGGGGCGAGGCGCAGAAGGATCTGGCCGCCGTGCTGGCGCAGGTGGCGGAAATGGGGTATGAAGGGGTCGAGTTCGCGGGCTATTACGGCTGGCCCGCCGAGAAGATTCGCAAGGTCCTTGACCAGCACAATCTCAAGTGCTGCGGCACGCACACGGGCGTGAAAGAGATGATGGGCGAGCAGTCCGCCAAGACAGTCGAGTTCAACAAGACCATCGGCAACAAATACCTGATCGCTCCCAGCGGGATGCGAACAGGTTCCCAGGAATCGTGTATCGAGTTCGCCAAGCAGTTGACGGAGCTGGCCGCCAAGGCGAAGGAGCAGGGCATGCGGGTCGGCTACCATAACCACGCCGGGGAGTTCGACGGCAAGAACGGCTTCATCCCCTGGGAGGTCTTCGCGAGCAACAGTAGCAAGGACGTGATCCTGCAAGTCGATATCGGACACATCGCTCGGGCCGGCGCCGACCCCGCTGTGTACATGGAGAAGTTCCCAGGCCGGCTGACGACCGTCCACGTCAAGGACTTCCGCAAAGGTCAGCCCGATCCGGTGGTGGGTGAAGGCGAGGTGGACTGGCCCAAGATGTTCCGCATCTGCGAAGGCGCCGGCGGCACCGAGTGGTACATCATCGAGGACGAGAGTCGCGATAACGTGATGCAGCGGGTCAAGATGGACATCGAGAACTTGCGCAAGTTGCTGGCGAAGTACCATGCGTAGCTGTTCGTAGTGACGCCGTAAGGCGTTACTGCCCAAATGCGAATCAGGTCAAAGATGTAGAGCCTGTAACAGAATGAAACTGCGGCAGGGCTGGCGATATGTCATTCCCGCGAAAGCGGGAATCCAGCCACGCGCCGAACGGTCCTGGACCCCCGCCTTCGCGGGGGTGACATGGCAGGTGTCATTCTGTTAGAGCTTTGTGGAGTGAAAGGGCGTTGCTATGCTGAATCGTGGGTGTGTGTCGGTCGTGACGATGCTTGCCATGGTCCTGCCTGTGCAGGCGGCGAAGACGATCTTCATCCCGACGAAGATCGATGGGCCCATTCACGATCCGGGGCGGCACAGCTACTGGTTCGGGCCGTTCTGCGAGTGCGCGTCGGTGCTGGACTTCGACGGCGATGGGGACCTGGATATTGCTTGCGGTCGCAACTGGTACGAGGCGCCCGACTGGACCAAGCACGCGGACTTTCGCGACGGCGCCGAGACCAACGGCCCGGAGACCGATGACAACAGTGAGTCCGCTATGGACGTCAACTTCGATGGTCGGACGGACATCGTCAGTTCCGGATGGATGTTCCTCAAAGGCGCGTTCTGGTACGAGAACCCGGGCAGAAAGGGCGTCGTCTGGAAATCCACGCGCATCCATCAGGCCATCAACATGGAAGGCGTGATTCATGGCGATATCGACAGTGACGGCGACGACGATATCCTGTGCAATCACTGGGCTTTGGTCAAAGGCCAGGGTGTGACGTGGCTGGAGCATATCAACAAGGCTCCATGGTTTGTGGAACACGTCGTCGGGACCCAGGGCGACATGCATGGCAACGGCCTGGGTGACATCAACGGCGACGGTCGCGTGGACATCGTGACGCAGATCGGCTGGTACGAGCAGCCGCGACGCGCAAGCGACACGCCGTGGACGTTCCATGCGGACTATGAGTTCAAGGCCGACAAGGGGCTCGGCGGGCCGGCGTCGCATCCGATCGTCATCTACGACGTAGACCAGGACGGCCGCAATGACATCATCATCGGCGCCTCGCACAACTACGGCATGGCCTGGCTCCAACAGAAGGTAGATGAAACGGGCAAACGAAGCTTCACCACGCACTGGGTAGAGACCGACTACAGCCAGTTCCACACCTTCGCGATGGGCGATCTGAATGGCGATGGTATGCCTGACCTTGTGACCGGCAAGCGGCTCTTCGCTCATCATGGCCGGGACATCGGCGCGTTCGATCCTCTCTACACGTTCTGGTACGATATCAAAGGCGGGCAATTCGAGCGGCACATCCTCTCGTACAATCACCTGCCGTATTATCCGGAAGAACGAGGGGTCAATCCACCCCCCAATTACGTGGTCAGTGCTGGCATGAAGCTCTGCATTGCCGACATGGACAAGGACGGCCGCAATGACATCGTCATCGCCGGCAAAGGCGGCCTGTACATCTTCTATAATCGCGGCTATCCACCTACGCTGCCCCGACTCCACAAGCTCGCGCCGGAAGAGACGTATCCCACCTGGCGCGAATGGCCCGCGTATCAGGTCCTTTTCAACAGCAAGGACCTGACCGGCTGGAAGGTACCCGAGGGCGACAACGGGCACTGGAAGGTCATCGACGGCGTCATCGATTACGACGCCCAGTCCGAAGCCAGAGGGGACAAGAACCTCTGGACGCAAGAGTCGTTTGGCGATTTCGCCCTCCACGTGGAATGGCGGTTCAAGGGGACGTCTGGCCTGTACCCGATGCCTACCATTCTGCCCGATGGCTCGTACAAGACCGACGCTGGCGGCAAGGTGATCGAGACACCGACTCCGAACGCGGATTCGGGCATTCTGCTTCGCGGCTCGGGCCGGGGGCAGGTCAACTTGTGGTGCTGGCCCATCGGCTCGGGGGAGATGTGGTCGGTTCGCAACGATAGGAGCCTGACGCCCCAGCAGCGAGCGGCGGCTGTGCCGAAGGTCCCGGCAGACCGCCCGGTCGGGCAGTGGAATTCGATGGATATCACCCTGGTCGGCGACCGCGTCACGGTGATGCTCAATAGCCAGCTCGTCATCGAGGATGCCCAGGTGCCCGGCCTGCCCGAGCGCGGTCCCATCGGTCTGCAACATCACGGCGGCATCGATCCCAAGACCGGCCGGCACGGCCCCGCCTCCAGCCTGATCCAGTTCCGCAACATTCTGATTCGGCGGCTGGGGGAAGGGGATCGGTAACGATCAATTGACAACGCTTTTGAAAGGAACCGTCATGTACGAACGGAAGCCCTCTCCGGGCAATTCTGAATTTCAGATTTCGAATTCCGAATCCTCTTGCAGTCGCCGCCGGTTCCTCGCTACTGCTCTCGCCGGTGCAGGCGTCGTCGTGGCTGGGTCCAGCCTGTCCGCCGAGGCGCAAGGGCGCAGGAAGGCTGGCAAGCTGCGGGCGACCGACCTCGTGACGTTGGGCTCGACCGGCATCAAGGCCACCCGGCTCGCCCAGGGCACCGGCTGGAACGGCGGAGGCCGCGCCTCTGAGCACAGCCGGATGGGCATCAAGGCGTTCACGGAGCTGATTCGTCGCGGGGTGGACCAGGGGGTTGCGTTCTTCGACACGGCCGACCTCTACGGGTCGCAACCTTACCTTGGTACGGCTCTCAAGGGTGTGCCGCGGGACAAGTACATCCTGTCGAGCAAGATTTGGCCGCGAAAGGAGTATTGGAACCTGCCTTCCGGCGGGGCCAAAGAGGAGGTGGATCGCTTCCGCAAGGAGCTGAACACCGACATCCTCGACATCTGCCTGATTCACTGCATGATGGACGCAGAGTGGCCGAAGCAGTTCGAGCGCATCCGGGACGAGCTATCCGAGTTGAAGCAGAAGGGGGTTGTGCGGGCGGTCGGGGTTTCCTGCCACGACCACGAAGCCCTGAAGATCGCCGCTGCTCATCCCTGGGTGGACGTCATTCTCGCCCGCATCAACAACGTGGGCAAAGGGGCCGAGATGGACCTGCCGCCTGAGGAAGTGGCGCCCGTCCTCAAGCAGGCCCGCGCCAACGGCAAAGTGGTTCTGGGTATGAAGCTCTTCGGCGCGGGCGCGCTCGCCAAGCCCGAGCAGAAGGATGCCTCCCTGAAGTACGTGTTCCAGAATCAGTTGGTGGATGCAGTCACGATCGGGATGATGAAGCCTAATGAGGTGGACGACACGATGCGGCGAGTGAGCAGTGCTCTCGCGTAATTGCGATCTGCGATTGGCCACGGTCCTCCTAAGTCATGAATCGTAATTCGCAAATCGTAAATCCCAGGCGGTTCTCCTGCAATTTGCGGGGCCTGGGGAACGTCCTATATACGCACTGGAGGACAATCGGTGGTCCTCTTTCGGCCTGTTCCGGGCTTCCGTGAGGTATGGTGAAGATAGCGTTGATCCTGACGGTTCTGGCTTCCAGCGGCGTCGAACCCTCGTGCTATGAGAGTTCAAGCGTTTTGGCACGGCGCGGCCCGATCGATGAGCTGGTCTTCGGGCGGTTGGAGCAACTGGGCATTCCGCCGGCCAGCCTGTGCTCAGACGCTGTATTTGTCCGCCGTGCTTACCTGGACGTGGTTGGCACGTTACCCACCGCCCAGGAGGCGAGGGCCTTCCTGGCGGATCGAGACCCCAACAAGCGCAGCGTCCTGGTCGATCACCTGCTGGAGCGAGAAGAGTTCGCCGACTACTGGGCGATGAAGTGGGGCGACCTGCTGCGGGTGAAATCGGAGTTCCCGATTAACCTGTGGCCCAATGCCGTGCAAGGGTACCATCGCTGGATCCGGACCTGCATCAAGGAGAACACGCCGTATGACCGGTTCGTGCGGGAAATGCTGACGGCCAGCGGCAGCAACTTCCGCGTGCCGCAAGTGAACTTCTGCCGGGCGGTCCAGAGCAAGGAGCCGCAGGCACTGGCGCAGGCCGTGGCGCTGACGTTCATGGGCATACGTCCGGACGGTCTGTCGAATCAGCAGTGGTCGGACATGGCGGTCTTCTTCTCGCACCTCGGCTACAAGTCCACCGGCGAATGGAAGGAGGAGATCGTCTACTTCGATCCTAACGAGAAGAACCCGAAATCGGACACGACGGGGGTCTTGCCGGATGGGACCAGAGTCACGCTATCGGCGGGACGTGATCCTCGGGAGGCCTTTGCTGGCTGGTTAACGGCTCCTGGCAATCCCTGGTTCGCTCGCAACATCGTGAATCGCATCTGGTCGTGGTTGCTGGGACGCGGCATTGTCCACGAGCCGGACGACATCCGTCCGGACAATCCGCCGAGCAGTCCCGAGCTGCTGGCCTTCCTGGAGAAGGAATTGGTTGCGGCCCGGTTCGATCTCAAGCATATCTATCGCCTGATCCTGAACTCGCGGACCTATCAGCTCTGCTCCATCCCCAGAAGCGACAAGCCCGAGGGCACGGCGAATTTCGCGAGTTACCCGCTGCGACGGCTGGAAGCGGAGGTGCTCATCGACGCGCTCAACCAGATCACCGGCACGACCGAGAAGTACTCCAGCGCCATCCCGGAGCCGTTCACGTTCATTCCGGAAGACCAGCGATCCATCTCACTGGCGGACGGGAGCATCACCAGCTCGTTTCTCGAGATGTTTGGACGGCCCCCGCGCGATACCGGACTGGAATCCGAGCGGAGCAATCGCGCGACCGCCGACCAGCGGCTGCACATGCTCAATTCGAGTCACATCCAGCGCAAGATCGAGCAGGGCCCAAGACTGCAATCGTTGATGCAATCGAGACGCAAGCCGCAGCAGGTTGTCGATGAACTGTACTTGACGATTCTCTCGCGTTTCCCCACGGGCGAGGAGCGCAAGATCGTCGCGGCGTACGGTCAGACCGGCGGCGCGAGGCCGCGCGAGGTTGCCATCGACCTGGCCTGGGCACTGATCAACAGCGAGGAATTCCTCTATCGGCATTGATGCGGATGGCAAATATGAGCACACCAATCTCCAGGCGTGATGTCATGCGTCGCGGTCTCTGCGGGGCCGCCGTTCTTGTTTGTAGTGCGCGGTCAGGGGCACGAGCAAGTCCGAAACCCGCCCCTGTGACGGCGAAGGCCAAGGCCGTCATTCAAATCTGGATGTGGGGCGGCCCGGCGCACCTGGACACGTTCGATCCCAAACCTAGTGCGGGCAACGACTACTGCGGCCCGCTGAACAAGCCGATCCCCACGAACGTGGACGGGATCATCATCGGCGAGCTGCTTCCCCTGTTGGCCAAGCAGGCGCACAACTACTCGATCATCCGCAGCATGACTCACGGCATCAACTCCCACGAGACTGCGGCGTACATGGTCCAGACCGGTCGCGCCCCCGGCGGTAAGGAGGTCTATCCCTGCGTCGGCGCCGTCGTCTCGCTGTTCAAGGGGTACGACGCCGGATACAGCGGGCTGATTCCGCCCTACATCGTGCTCACCGAGCTGCAAGGCCGGTTCTCCGAGGCGGGATTCCTTGGGTCCCGCTACAAGCCCTTTGCCACCGGCGGCGACCCGGCGAGGAATCCGTTCGTCGTGGAGGGCGTTGTCGCGCAAGGCATCTCCGAGAAGCGTCAGGAGAATCGACGCGGACTTCTTCACGATCTGAACACGCTCGGGCGCGCCATGAAAGACGACGCGCAATTGGCGGCCTCCCAGCAATGTGAAAAGCAGGCCTATGACCTGATCCTTGGTGACGGGGCCAAGGTGTTCGACCTTTCGCAGGAGAAGGATGACCTGCGGGAGCAATACGGCCGCAACACGTTTGGACAGTCCTGCCTCATGGCGCGGCGCCTTGTCGAGCGGGGCGTCCCCTATGTCACCATCAACTCCAAGGGCTGGGACACGCACAAGCAGCACTTTCAGGCCATGCGCCGCAAACTGCCGGAGATGGACAAGGGCATGGCAACCCTGCTCCAGGATCTGTCGGACCGCGGCCTGCTGGATAGCACGATCGTCTGGTGGAGCGGCGAGTTCGGCCGAACGCCGAAGATTTTGTGGGAGCCGCCCTGGAGCGGCGGACGCAACCACTACGGTAAGGTCTTCTCCGCCGTGGTCGCCGGCGGCGGATTCAAAGGCGGCCGCGTCGTCGGCGCCTCGGACGACAAAGGCGAAGAGGTAAAAGAGCGGCCGGTGTATCCGGTGGACCTGATCGCGAGCATGTATGGCTTGCTTGGCATCGACGGCGAGGCAAAGCTGCCTCATCCGCAGGGCTTGAAAGTCAGCGTGTTGCCTTCCGCCGCCGGCGTCAGCACAGGTGGGCGGTTGAAAGAGATCATGTAGGTCGTGGGGCAGTCTATGCAGCGGCGCGCCGTACAAAGCACAGCGATTCTTCTGATGATTGCGACAGCAGCGCAGGCGCAGAACAGTCCGCGGATCGGATACGTCTATCCGGCTGGCGGCCAGCGCGGCACGACGGCTCAGATCGTGGTCGGCGGGCAGTACCTCAACGGCGCCGCCCTCGCGTGTTTCTCCGGCGCAGGCGTTCAGGCCGTGGTGGTCGAGCACGCCAAGCCGCTGACGCAGCGGGAGTTCAACGACCTGAGAGAGAAGCTGAAGGTACTCCAGGACAAGAGATCGGCGGCGACCAAAGGCAGGAGGCCAGCGCCACCTGCCGCAACGAGGGAGAAACGCGCAGGACAGGACAGCACGCAACCTTCCACGGAGCCGAACGAGCCGTCGGAATGGACGGCTGAGGACGAGAAGATGGTTGTGGAAATCCGGAAGAAGCTCCTCAACGCTCCGAACCGGCAGGCCAACCCCGCGATCTCCGAACGGGTCAAGCTCACCGTCACAGTGGCGCCGGATGCCGAGTGCGGCCAGCACGAGCTGCGCCTGACCACCGCCACAGGCTTGACGAACCCGATCCTGTTCTATGTCGGCGAGCTGCCGGAATTCAGCGAGAAGGAGGCGAGAGAGATCGCCGAGCTCGAGGTGGAGAATCCCCGCGCGGCGAAGGCGCTGGCGCGAGCAGAGATGACGATCACGCTGCCGGCCGTCATGAACGGTCAGATGCTGCCCGGTGGCGCGGACCGCTTCCGGTTTGCAGCGACCCAGGGGCAGCGCCTGGTCATCGCTGCCCGCGCGCGGGAGCTGATTCCGTACCTGCCCGACGCCGTTCCGGGCTGGTTCCAGGCCACTCTGGCGCTCTACGACAGCCAGGGGAACGAGGTGGCGTACGACGACGACTACCGGTTCAATCCTGACCCGGTCCTCCACTATGAGATCCCCAGAGACGGCGAATACGTGATCGAAGTGAAGGACTCCATCTATCGCGGACGCGAGGATTTCGTCTATCGCGTCACGGCGGGCGAGCTGCCGTTCATCACGAGCATCTTCCCGCTTGGCGGTCCGACAGGGACCGAGACGAGCGTCGCGCTAAAGGGCTGGAATCTCCCTGTGGACAAGTTGACGGCGAGCTTCGGAGACACTGAGGTTGGAAACCACCAGCTCTCGGTCCGCAAGGACGGTCAGGTCTCCAATCTCGTTCCGTTCGCCGTGGACACATTGCCGGAGTGCCTGGAGCGGGAGTGGAACAACCAGCCGCAGAACGCCCAGCCGATCACGATGCCGATGATCGTGAACGGTCGCGTTGACAGGAGCGGCGACAGCGACGTGTTCCGCGTTGAGGGACGCGCCGGCAGCGAGGTCGTCGCCCAAGTGTACGCTCGTCGGCTGAACTCGCCGCTGGATTCGGTTCTCCGGCTGACCGATGCCTCCGGCCGGCAGCTTGCGGCCAACGATGATCACGAAGACAAGGGGGCAGGCTTGACCACGCACCATGCGGATTCCTATCTCCATGTCACATTGCCTGCCGACGGGACGTACTACGTGCATCTGGCCGACGCACAGAACAAGGGAGGAGCGGAGTATGCCTACCGGTTGCGTATCGGTGCGCCACAGCCGGACTTCGAGCTGCGGATCGTCCCGTCCAGCGTCAACGTTCGCGGCGGGGCCACAATTCCCTTGACTGTCTACGCCCTCCGCAAAGACGGCTTCGCGGGGGACATCGCGCTGCTTTTGAAGGATGCGCCGGCCGGCGTTACGCTCGGCGGCGGCTGGGTGCCTGCCGGTCAAGAGAAGATACGCGTCACGCTGACGGTTGCGCCATCGCCGACGCGAGAGCCGTTGAACCTGTTGCTGGAAGGCCGTGCCGCGATTGACGGGCGCCAGGTGGTCCGCCGGGTCGTGCCTGCGGAGGATATGATGCAGGCGTTCTTCTATCGCCATTTGGTTCCCGCCAGGCAGCTCAGAGTGTTCGTCTCCGGGCGCGGCGTGGCCCGAGTGCCCGTGAGAATCCTGGGCGAGACCCCCGTCAGAATTCCCGTGGGCGGGACCGCGCGAGTCCAATTGGCAGCGCCGCCAAATGTGCTGGCGGGCAGGGCGCGACTCGAATTGAACGAAGCGCCGGAGGGAATCACCGTGGAGAAGGTCGAGCCCTCCCGCCGGGGCGTTGATCTGTTGTTGCATAGCGACGCCGCGAAGGTCAAAGTGGGGCTGAAAGGAAATCTGATCATCGACGCGTTTGCCGCCAGGGCTCCTGCCTCGGGCAACCAGAAAGCAAAGGCAAACCGTCCCCGCGTTCCGTCGGTCACCCTGCCGGCCATACCCTTCGAAATCGGCCCATGACTTCTGACTTGCCATTTGCGATCCGCGATTGCGGGACGAGACGGCAGGCTGTGCATGAGGACTGGTAACTCCCCTATGTTCCCGTGGCTTCTCCGCGCGGACAACAGACCGCACAGGGTTCGTACGGTGAACCGCGGAGCCTTCAGCGTGGCAGGGCTCATTGAGTGGCAGATGGGCGCGGATCGCATCGAGAGCTTCACGTGCTTGGGGACCCGCAATCCCAGGCACGCGGTCGCCATGATGCTCTTCCTGTTCTCTCTGGTGGGCCTCCCGCCACTGGCAGGTTTCGCCGTCAAGTAGATTCTGATTCCTCCTCTTTGGCAACATCGATTCGCGTGGGTCGTGGCCGCGGTGCCGGCAAACACGCTTTTCAGCCTCTTCTACTACATGCGCATCGCGCGTGCCATGTACTTCAATCGAAGCAACCTGATCCCCGTTCGCGTGCCTGGTTTCACGGCTGTCTTGTTGACAATTTGCGCCGCCGGGCTGCTCGTCCTCTTCCTCGGCTGGGGTCTCCTCAACAATCTGAGCCTGAGCCTCTTCGGCTTGGCAAACTGAGCCCCGCCGGGTCTGTCATTCCCAGGTTCGGGTCAGGACAATCTCGTTGCCGTAGGCGATGGGCATGTGCTCCTTCATAGTCGTATCCGAGTCCCAAAGCTCTTCCTGCTTGAATCCTGTGATTCGTATGTGCACTTCCCTCCGATCGCTCGCCACATTCCAGTCGGCTATCAACGCCCCCTCGAGGGGAAAACCATAGTACACGTGTGCATTCACCAGAGCGCACCCGAGGAATGGGATACGCCTGTACGGACCAAAACTGGGCAGCCCGATCTTCCTGCTCCCAGGATCGAGATAATATGGCTCAGGGTGCTCCGACGACTTGGACGTCAGCACGAGCAGGTACTTCTCATCGTAGCTGAGCATGTATAGTCTACCGCGGGCGTCCGGTCTGGCGGGAACGGATACGTGATAGGGTGACTGCCCGACCAGGGTCATCTCTCCTGTGTAGAATGCTCCCAGCCAGAACCGTATGCCGAGAAGCGTAGCGAACGAGCCGACAACGGCACCCCCGAGAGCGACAGCAACCGTAGTGAGCATCTTCCGCTTTTTCATCAGTAAAGCCCTTTACAGCTTCGAGCATTCCCCGAATTCCTCAGAGACAAAGGGTCATTCCTGTCTGACTCCACGTAGGTCTTCTTCGGATGGACAACCCCCGGCGCATCAGCGAAATCGCATTGATGAGTGATGTTCTGTGGAATTCGGTCGACGCATCTGTTATGATGGCTCTGTCGATGTCCTTGCGCGATGGAGGATGGCATGCAACGAGTTGCGAACAGCCTCTGGCTGGCGGTCCTGATCTTGATGCCGCTGTTTGCGGCCTCGGCCTGCGGGGCCGCGACGGGAGCGATCCTTGTCGATCACAATTGCGTGGATGTCTCTGCCATACCGGGCGACTACGTCTCAGCAGCCTCTTCGCTACGGGTTCTGGTGAGGCATGCCTCGGTGGGGCAGGGGATCATCTGGGGCCTGGATTGCCTGGCGGGCGCCCATCCGACCAATTCTGCCTGCTCCTGTTTTCCTGCCGGCAAGTACGATCGGAGCCGCTGGGTCTTCGAGGCTCGCATGGGCAACTGGCGGGAGAAGATCGACGATCTCGTGACGCAAACAGCCGCGCGGCTCGACGACTTCGATGTCTTCATGATGAAATTCTGTTACATTGACGCCCTCGGCGACAGCCATCCGGACTGGGAGTATTTCCGCAGCCGGATGGAGAAGCTGGAGGCGGACTATCCGTGCAAGACGTTCGTCTGGTGGACGATCCCCCTCACGAGAGACGGCCAGGCCGGGACGGACTGGTTCAACGCGCAGATCCGCGCCCACTGTGCCACACAGGGCAAGATTCTCTTCGACATCGCGGATATCGAATGTCACGAGGCCGACGGCACGAAGCTGCTGAACGCCGGCGGCAACGAGATCATCAGCGCCAACTACACGAAGGAGATTCACGCCGGGCACCTGAATCCGACCAGCCGGGTCCGCGTCGCGTCGGCCTTCTGGCATCTCATGGCCCGAATCGCGGGCTGGAACCCCTGCCGATGCGTCGAGGACTTCGACCTCAGCGAAGAGGCATTCGAATTGACTCTGGGCGAGAAGGCATCGTGGTCGCAAGGCCGTGAAGGCTACGACCCGAACCTGCCCGGCTATCACGTTGCCGGTGACATTGCCTCCGTGACTATCCGGGCGAAGACGGATGCGTTGCCTTGTGAGCTTGTCCTGGCGATTCAGACCTCACCGGGGATGGCGCCGATGCTGGAGGACTTCGTACTCGTCAGTCCGGATGTGAGATGGAGTGGCGAGCCGTTCAATCCCGATACCGGCCTGACGTGCTTGCGAAAGGTTGCATGCCGCGACGAGTGGGAGGTCATGCCGGTGAATGCGGATACCTACTTCACATTTGAGATTCGCGGTGACGAAGTATGCGTCACGTTCTTGCCGGATGCTATCGAGCTATTGCGAGCTGAATGCACGATCTCGTGGATCGACTGGTACCGCTGAGAGGTGGTCCCTATCGTTCGTTCATCTCTCGTTGCGGCGGGAAATCGTAGGGGCGGAGGCCAACATCCGAGGGGGCGATATTGACCGGCCATTCACTGGAAGGCCCTGTGGCGAAGATGTCTCGCACGGCCTCCAGCATCCCAAAGCCAAATTCCGTGCAAGGCTCGATGTAGCTGCCTTCTCCCCATTCATTGACCGGGCCGAGAATGACCATCCTTTTGTTGTTCTCTTCGCAGAAGGATCTGGCTCGGCACAGGAGTTCAACGAACAACCCTATCGTGCGGCCCCGCACCATCATAGCCTTGTGTCCATGCCACGGCCGACTGTCCCAGCCGGTATCCACCAGGGGATAGTAGATGAGGCCGTCGGCGGCCTCATTTCTCCGTTTCCAGGCGTCGGGGCTGTCCCGCACGACGTCTTCAAAACGAAAGAGCTTCTGGCTCACCTGTCCGTCGATGGTCGATCCCCACTCGTGATAGGTCGTGACGCCGGAGTACCCCTCCTCCTTCAAGGTGTGGATGTGACCCTGGGAGAAGTCGTAGCCGAGGGCGATCAGCGTGATCCCGTTGAAACCCGCCGCTTTGGCCATCTCCTGTGACTTCTCGATGGCCTTTCGCACCGCTTCGGAGCCGCCGAGGTCCGTGCGCAGACCCTTCGGGTCCCAGAGGAAGACAGCAGGTTTGCCGTTGATGTGGTAGTAGCCCGGCAAGGAGAAGTACGCGTCGATCCAGTGAGCGGCGACCTTGAGCCAGTCATCGGTGGAGTGCGTGCCGGGCGGATTGTGATTGGCCCACATGATGGCCACTTTCAGCATGTCCCGGTACTTCGCCTTGCGGTACGCGTCGAACCAGTGCGTGAGCTGCTGGCGTCCCTGGACCCAGTACCAATCCACGAGGAAGCACGAGATGCCATTCTCGACGGCCCATTTGATTTGCCAGTCGACGCATTCGGGGTTCGACTCATCATAGTAACCGAGCAGAGGCTTTCGAATGGGCGCGATCTTGCGGATGCAGTCCCACTTGGCGTCGGATTCCCAGCCGGGGAAGTAGAAGGCACACACCTCGATATCCGTCTTCACCGGCTTAGGGACAGGAACATAGTCGGCCCGGGGAATCGCAGGCGCTTCTGTGAACTCCAACCTCGCTCCCGAATTGCGGACCGGCTTACCGTCGAAGAAGAGCTCGACCGGATAGTTGCCGGGACTGTCGGCCACGACTTCCCAGACGAAGCTCACAGTCTGCCCATGCTCCATCGCGGAATGTCCCGGCTCCTTCGGTTTCGAAATGACTCTCGGTCCACCGAATGTCTGCAAGCTGACCTCGGGAAGGCTCCGAGCGGGGCCGTTGCCGATGATCTGTGCAAGCACCTTGCAGGGCCTGCCTGCGCGATTCACGCCGTTCTCAAAGCCGAGGTAACCGACTTCAAGCTCGCCCGGCCCCACAGGCTCATCGCTGATCTGGATTCGCTCAAGTTGAGTCTTGGCTGCTTGTGGCAACCGGATGCCGAATGCACAGATCCTGCCATTCCAGGTGCGAGTGTCGTGCATTCGAAGGTTGTAGACGTGTGACTCTCCGTCGCCTCGGATCGGGAACTCCTCGCTTTGCAGACCTGGAACGTCTTTGTTGGCCCACAGAATGCCGGCCATCGCCTCTCGGTCGCTCGCGAGCTCCACGCCGATCCATTTCTTGTCGCTCGCGTCGAGCTCCATTGGTGGGGCAAAAAGCTCCGCTGCCGCCGGGTGAACCTGCCACTTGCTCAGGTCGCCGTCGAAGGTCCATGAGCCGGCGCTGCTCTCGACGACTCCGCGACCCCACTGGCCGACGCGAATCCAGTCGATCTCGAAGTCCGCGCCCTCGTACAGGTCCAGACGGAGCTGGCGGATCGTTCCTTCTGTATGCCAGAAGGGAAACAGCACGATCTCCTGCCAGCGAGATTCGCCTTGAACGGAGAATCGCAGCTTCCTGGCCTCCGTGAGCCCACCGTACTGGCCTTGGAGCTGGCCCGACCAGAACAGCTCCGCGACACCTGCTCGACTGGCTCTCACCCGGCTGACAATGTACTGGTGCGGGGTGGCGTTGATGGTGACATCCCGGCAGAGAAGAAACGGGTCCGAGTCCACCGCCCTTGCTCTCACGACGCCGTTGGCCGTCGTCACGTCCGCCAAGTGGGCGTTCGGCCGCCAGACCTTCAGGTCCTGCTCGGTGTCGAACTCCCAGGCGCACGGCAGATCGGGTGTATCACCAGAGGCCAGCCGGTCCCGCGCAAATGCAGCGACCTTGAGTCGATTCAAGCCGCCGATCGTCCTGTCGCCGGCACAGTAGGCCAGCGGCACGCGGTCCTTCACAAATGTGATGGCTGTGTAGCAGTACCAGCCGTCAGGATTGTCTTCAATAGCTGTTGACCTGCTCCAGGTCTTGCCTTCGTCCTCGCTGATCGCGATGCACCCGCCGGGCAGACGGCGAAGCGACACGGACATGACGTTGAGCCCGTCTTTTCGCGGGACGACAATCTTGTCCTGGCTCCAGGTTCTGCCCTCGTCCTGTGAAATCCGCACGGCCAGGTCCGCCGCCGCATCGTCCCCGCTGCCGCCGGTGAAGCGGCTGTAGATCAGGCACAGCCCCCCGTCCTTGAGCTCGATGAGGTCCCCCTCGGAGTTGCGCGGATTTGCAGGACCCGGCTCGATGCTCAACAAGGGTTCCAGGTTCGCACCGGCGGGCAAGACCACCAACGCCACGAGGGTCAGCGTGATCCACGAGCTTGTCTTCATGATCGATTGTGCCTCTGGGCCACAGACATGTGGCGTCAGCGTCTGGGAAAGAGACGGACCCAGGCCCAGAGCAGGCCTGCGGCTCCAAACACGAACAGCAGGGCCATTCGTCCCCAGATGTCCGCCAGCGTGCTGTCGTGCAGGAAGAGGTCCTGATAGGCGGTCATGGCCCAGTTGACGGGCGTGTAGCCGGAGAGGTGTCGCATCACCGGCGGCATGATCTGGACCGGCACAAAGACCCCGCCGACGGCGCCTAAGACGACGGCGGACGTGCTGCCCACAACCCCCGCCTGGTCGGCGGACCGGGCGGTGCTGGCGATAGCCAGGGCCAGGCCGACCGCCATGAAACCGGCGCACAGGGTCAGCGCGATCAGGGGCGGCCACTGGGCGGAGAAGGTGAAGGCGGTGCCGCCCAACAGCGGCAGCACCCAGCAGCCGGCCGCGAGCATGATCAGGAACTGAAGCACCGACACGGACAGGAAGGTCACCAGCCGGCCGGCGACCAGGAGCAACGGATGTACCGGCATGGTTCGCAGCCGCAGCAGCGTGCCCTCGCGGCGCTCGCGCAACAAAGCGTTGGACGCCGGAATGACGATGAAGAGCATCGCGAACAGCGTGTAGCCCGGCACGTTCTGCTGGACCATGTTGGGCAGGATCTCGCGGTAGGGGTCCGAGTCCTTGAGGGTCGAGTTCCCTTTGGAGACCAGCGCCTCGCCCGCCACGGCGTCGGGGACTCGCAGGAAGGAGCCGATCGTCAGCTCGGGCGGCATGACCTTCTCCGGCTCGGCGAGCAATTCATCCGCGAACTTCGGGTCCAGGCCGTCCGCCAGGGTCTCGACCAGCGTGCCGCTCCAGATGTTCAGGGCCAGGGCGAGTTCCGCCCGGAGTGCCAGACGCTCCATGGACAGAGCCAGAATATCACGGTATAGGGAAGGCAGGCTGGGATCGACATAGAGCCCGATTTCCGCAGCGGGGCCGGGATCGTTGGTGTCATCGGGACGAGCCCAATGGCGGGCGCGGAGTTCGGCGAGGGAGGAGAAGCCCGCCGGAATGACCAGGCAGGCCTGAGCCTTGTCGCCTTCGAGCAGCGCCAGGGCGCCAGCCCGATCCAGTTTCGATCCGGAGGGCGACGACGCCAGGGTCAGCCCCTCCACCTCGCTCAGACCCTCGACGATTTTGCTCGCCAGTTTCCCATCGTCCTCGTTCACAATACACAGCGACGCACTGAAGCGCGACACCTTGCGGAAGGCGCCGTCCTGCACGAGGGTGAAGATCAGCAGCAGCACCGCGGGCATGGCAAAGATCATCGCCAGGCCCACCGGGTCGCGGAGCAGAAGTCGAACATCTTTGCCAACAATGGTCAGAAACTTCCTCATTTAGGCTACACCTGGTCCGGCTCTATTTGGATCAAACTCTCGGGGTCCTTCTCCGGGACGCGCACCAGTTGCTCGACCGGGGTCTGCAAGGCGTCCGCGTAGCGGGCCAGGACCTTCGGGCTGAGCTTGGCGAAGACCCGGGGCTTGAGATGGCGTTTCACTCGCCACTTCCACATGCCGGCATAGTCGGCGAGCGTGCGCTCCGAGAGCTGGTGGACCCGCATCCAGTAATACAAAGGGCTGCGCTCGCCGCGCTGGATGCGCTCCCGCGCCTCCTTCAGCGTTTGCCCGACGTAGGCCCAGTACATTCGGAAGCTGGTTTCCGGGACGTACCAACCGAGGCTTTTCACACCCACGAACTTCCCGTTCTCGTCGACCGCCCAGATCAGCTTGTCCTGGTAGTCGAGTCCGGGATCCTGGGGGACGTCTTTGATCTTCATAACCTGATCTCCACGTTCACAGCGAGGCCTCTGTTCGTTTGGCGTACTCCCGGAGGCTCCGGTAGAGGGTCTCTTCCTGTGAGGCCAGAGCATTGAGGGCGTCGGCCATGGACGAGTAGGTGTCGCCCGGGTTGGGCCGACCCCGGACGAAGCGGGTGGCCAGGACCGCGAAGTCGCGCCATTGATCGGCGATCGTGGTCATCGTCCGCCCGGCCTCCGCCAATTCCTCGGACTTCATCACATCGGCGGCCTCCGTGAGAAAGGCGGCGTACATGGCGCGGTACCCGGCGCCGCCCGAGCCGACCAGCTCCTGCATGTAGACGATCTGGCTGAGGTTCTCCCGGACCACATCATCGGGCAGTTTCCGCTTCCAGCGCATCACGTCCCGAGCCAGGAACCGGATGCCACGGACGCCCAGCAAGGGGACCGGCGGAACCAGCATGTGGTAGCATACGTCCTGAATGCCTTGCAGGATCGGACGCGAGAGGTCCATGGACCTGGGCTGCGGATCGTCCCGGGGCCAGTAGATACGGCCGTTGGGATTCATACCGCCGCGGGCAAACCGCGCGCGGGTCAGTTCATCGCGCGTCAGCGTGACCACCTCTTCCACTATGGGGTCGCTGACCATATAGCGCCCGTTCTCGCGGCCGAATATCACGATATGGTGCGCGTTGAAGTGGATCCGCATCCCGGGCGGAAAGTACGGCAGCCAGTAGAGGCTCGTCTGGCACATCACCGGCTTGCCTTGGTCCAGCAGCTCGTCCACGGCGCGTGCTGCTTTCGCTCTGGACCAGAACTTCTTCTTGCGGTAGTATCGAATGCCCAGGCGCCGGAACGCGTTGCACAGGATCCCGCCCGGGGTCCTGCGATAAGTGGTGACCCGGATGTGAGCGGCGCGGAGAAACGGGAAGTAGCCGAAGAACACGCCGCCGCCGATGCCGAAGGCCAGGGGTTCGGTCATGTCGCCGATTCCCTGGTAGCAGCACAAGCTGGCGGTGGCCCCGCTCTCGCAGTGAGCAGCCTGGCGGTGCGGGTAGTTGATGGTTACACGATTACCTTTTTCAGTCGTGGTTGGCACGTCAGTCATCCCTCAATAGGCGACATAGCGGTCCGCGCACAGCGTCAGACCCGCGGGTCGCGGCACAAAACCAGCATGTTCTCGACGACGATGGTGAGCAACTCCTTCACACCGGCTGCACCTCTCCAAGCTTGGGGATCGGCAGATGCTCGGGGTCTTTCTCCGGGACGCGCTGCAACTGCTCGACGGGCGTCTTCAGGGCCTGGGCATAGCGGGCCAGCACGTTGGGCTTGAGTCTGGCAAAGACCCGCGGCTTTAGATGCCGCTTCACTCGCCACTTGCACATGCCGACATAGTCGGCCAGTGTGCCCACTTCCAGTTGGTGGACCCGCATCCAATAGTACAGGGGGCTGCGCTCGCCGCGCTGGATGCCCTCGCGTGCTTCGTTGAGCGTCCGTCCCACATAGGCCCAGTACATGGCGAAGCTGGTGTTGGGGACGTGCCAACCCACACTGCGCATGGTCACATACTGCCCCTGCTCGTCCTGGACCCAGAGGAGTTTCTCCCGGAAGTCAAGCCCGGGTTCCTGGGGGACTTCGTTTGCCTTCATGACCTGATCTCCATGGTGTTAGAGCACGGCCTCTCTTCGTTTGGCGTACTCCCGGAGCTTACGGTACAGCGCCTCTTCCTGGGCGGCCAGATCGCGGAGGGCCTCCGCCATCGACGCGTACTCGTCACCGGGGTTCGGGCGGCCCCGGACGAAACGCGTGGCCAGCACGCCGAAATCCTGCCAGCGCTCGACGATCGCGGTCATCCTCTCGGTGGCCTCCGCCAGCTCCTCGGATTGCATCACCCTGGCGGCCTCGCTGAGAAAGGCGGCATACATCGCCCGATATCCTGCGCCGCCCGAACCCACCAGTTCCTGCATGTAGATGATTTGGCTGAGGTTCTCGCGGACGTCCGCCTCGGGCAGCTTCTGCTTCCACCGCATCACATCCCGCGCGAGGAAGCGGATGCCCCGAACGCCCAGGATGGGGACCGGCGGGACGAGCATTTGGTAGCACACGTCCTGAATGCCTTGCAGGATCGGCCGGGCGAGGTCCACGGACCTCGGCTCGGGCTTGTCGCGCAGCCAGTACATACGCCCGTTCGGATTCATCCCGCCGCGCGCGAAGCGGGCACGCTCTAGATCGTCCCGGGTGAGGGTCTTCGGCTCCTCCAACATCGGCTCACTGACCACGTAGTGCCCGTCGTCGCGGCCGTACACCACGATGTGGTGGGCGTTGAAATGCAGCCGCATGCTGAGAGGGAAGTAGGGTAGCCAATAGAGGCTCGCCTGGCAGATCACCGGCTGGCCCTGTTCCAGGACCTGGTCCAGCAGGCGCTGCGCTCGAGCGCGGGACCAGAAGGAGCGTCGGCAGTAGCGGATGCCCAGGCGGCGAAAGGTGTTGCGTATCACCGTTCCTGGCGACCGGCGAAACGAGGTGATCCGAACATGGGCGGCGCGGAGAAAGAAGAGATAGGCGAAGTACAAACCGGCGCCGATGCCGAAGGCCATCGGTTCACTGATATCGATCCCCTGGAAGTGGCACAGATTGGCCGTGGACCCGCTCTCGCAGTGCGAGGCTTGGCGGTGCTGGAAGTCCGTGATCGCGCGCGGCTCTTGCTCGGTCATCGTTGGCACGTCAGTCGTCCCTCAATTGTCGTCCGGTTAATTTGATGAACACATCCTCAAGGTTGGAGCAGCCCGAATGATCCTTGACGAGTGCGGTGGGTGCTCCTTCAGCGATGACGCGCCCGCAGTCCATCACTGCCAAGCGGGAGCAGAGAGTCTCTGCCTCCTGGAGGTAGTGGGTAGTGTACAGAATCGTCACGCCCTCCGTGTTGAGCCGCAACAGGTTCTCGTGGATGAGCAGGCGCGACTGGGGATCGATGCCGACCGTGGGCTCATCCAGGACGAGCAGGGCGGGCTCATGCAACAGGCCGACGATCAGATTGAGCCGGCGTTTCATGCCGCCGGAGAAGGTGGCGACGCGACGGCGGGCGCAGGGCATCAGACCCACGCGTTCCAGCCACGCGTCGGCGCGGGTGCCCAGTTCCCGGCCCAGGCCCTGCATTCGCCCGAAGAAGAACAGGTTCTCCCGGGCCGTGAGCGTAGGGTAGAGGGCCAGATCCTGCGGCACAAGCCCCAGCCGCCGGGTCCCATCCGACGTGTTGCAGCCCTGGAGTTGCACCTCGCCGGACGTGGGAGCCAGAAGGCCGCACACGATGTTGATCAAGGTCGTCTTGCCAGCTCCGTTGGGCCCCAGGAGCCCGAAGAACTCCCCTCGCTGTACGCGGAGACTCACGCCTTTCAAGGCGGCCTCTGGAGCGCCGGGATACTGCTTGTGCAGCGCTTCGATCTCCAAGACAGGAGGTTCGACCACAGGATTTCCCTCAGAAACAAAAGCCAAGAGTGTCGCCTACCGGGTCCCGTCGAGACCGGTGGCTGTGCTGCCGAACCACACCTCAATCTGGCGATTGGCTTGTTCCTCTCGCCGTCGGCGGTTCAGATGGGTAGACCCGAAATTGCTGGCCGCGACCGTCACCTGCGGGGAGCAGACACACGTCCAGCAGATGCGACGAACAACCATGTTCAGGCACTCCAGCCAAGACCTCAAACCCAAGTCAAACCGGGAGTCTACCAGAAGGCTCCTACCTGTCAATCAGAAACTCAGATTTTGCAGGGTGCAGCACGCGGCACGAACGAGAGAGCCTCCAACGACCTGAGTCGCTTTGTATCGTCCAACGACGGACGCGGTGCCCGTCGAGTCAGGCTCCCTGGCTCGAGGTCGGTTAGGACGTGACCTGGACGTCACCTGCCTGCCGTCGGAAATGGTCCTCGCACTTCTGCCACAGAGCCGACATCTGGGCGACTCGATCCGGAAAACGGTCCGCCAGATTCTTCGATTCACACCGGTCTGTTTTCAGATCGTAGAGCTCCCACGGGCCGTCCTTGCCTTTCGCCACGAGCTTCCAGTTGCCGACGCGGATCGCGCGATGGTCCAGGTGGTGGAAGTAGAGGAACTCGTGCGTGACGGTCCCATCCTTCGCGAATACAGGCGCAAGGCTCGTGCCCGGCAGCGGTGGGGCAGTCTCGCCGTTCCATTGCCGTGAGAGATTACCCACTCCTGCCAGGCTCAGGACGGTCGGCAAGATGTCGATGAAATGGCATGGATTGTGGCGCAACTCCCCGCGCGCGGCGACCCCGGCGGGCCAGTGAACGATCAAAGGCGATGAGATGCCACCCTCATGCACCCAGGACTTGTGCAGACGAAACGGCGTATTCGCTGCGCTGGACCACCCCGGCCCAAGACATAAGTACGATCGTCTCGACCCGGGCGGGGCGGTTGGATCGTGATTGTCGCCACGGATGATCTGCTCGGCGCTAGCGCCGTTGTCGGAGACGAAGAAGACAACGGTATTCTCGCCGGCGCCCATCGTCTTGACCTGCTCGAGCACTCGCCCGATCTCACGGTCCATCCGGTCGATCATGGCGGCATGAATCGCCATCTTTGTCGCCTGGAATTCCCGCTGCTCGTCGGTCAGGTCCTTCCACGGGATTGCTCGATCCACCTCACCCGGCCCAATCTGCTCTCGCAGCTTGTCTTCGGCCAGGTTCCAGTTCGGAATCACGTCCGGCTCCAGCGGCGGCAGGTCACAGTTGACCAGGCCGGTCTGGCGCATTCGCCTCCATCGTCGCTCGCGGATGAGGTCCCACCCGGCGTGATACCGGTCTCTGTATCGGGCAATGTCCTCCTGCAATGCGTGCAACGGGAAGTGTGGCGACGTGAAGGCCAGGTAGCAGTAGAACGGCTCGTCTCGATGATCGGCCGCATGGCCCTTCAGAAAATCAATCGCGTGATCGGCAATGGCCGTCGTGACATAGAAGTCCGATCCCGGCTCGATGGGTCCCAGCGGCTGGTCGTCCAACTGGTGGTTCCTTGGCGCGAAGTACCGGTTGTGGTCGTGCAGGACGTAGGAGTGGTCGAAGCCGCCGTCTGCGACGGGCTTGGGCGCCCCCATCAGGTGCCACTTGCCGCTGTGATAGCAGCGATATCCAAGCTCCTTCAGGTAGTGCGGCACTACGCGGGTCCACGTGGGCAGTCGCCCGTGAGGGGGGTCCATGCGGACCTGTTGCGGATAATAGCCGGTCAGCAGTGCCGTTCGCGAGGGCCAGCATCGGCCGGTCGAGTAACACTGTGTGAAGCGGATACCACCGGCCGCCAGACGGTCGAGATTGGGCGTCTCGACTTCTCCGCCGTAGCAACCTGCGTCGGAATAGCCCATATCGTCGGCGATGATGATCAGCACGTTCGGCTTCTTAGCCGGTCGGTCGTCGCCCGCCAACGCCAATGGACTGAACCCGAAGGCACAGCCCCAGCCTATCGTTCGTTTGAGGAATCCACGCCTGGAGACGTTTGTCGTTGTCATGCTGTCAAAGCCCTTCATCAAAGACGCCGCCTCGAATATCTCTTTGCAGGCAGCGGAGGCACATAGTACCATACGCGTCGTTGAATTCCCACAGTCGCTCGGTCGAGTCGGGGCGCTGACGAGCGTAACGGGAGGTACATCGATATGAGATTGTGGACGGCGGCCTTTTTCGTGCTCGTTTCGGCACAAGTGGTGGGGGGGGCGACAATACAACTGACGGCCTTGCCTTCCACGGTGCGTGCGGGCCAGCAAGGCGCAGTCGACGGGACTAGTGCTGCGGAGATATCCGGCGCCCGCGGTGAGTTCGAGTCCTTCCAGGTTGTGGTCACGGCCGTCGGCGGGAACCTCCAGTATGTCCGGCCTGAAATGTCGCTGCTGAAAAGAGAAACGGGCGAGACCTTGCCGGCGAAGAACGTCCGCTTGTACAGGGAAGTTTTCATCCCCGTTCGTTATTCCTCTCCGCATGCGACAGTGCCGCCCGGCTTGATCGCCGATCCACTGATTCCCTTCGTGGATCCGTACACGAACGAGGAGCTGCGCCAGCCGCGCTGGCGCGGCGAGCAACGAGAGGGGGGAAGATTCGGTGCAACGAACTTCGATCTCTGGCAGGACCGGCATCAGCCATTGTGGGTGGACGTGGAGATTCCGAAAGAAGCGGCTCCCGGGGTCTACAGCGGCACGCTCTCGGTGCGAGCCAGAAACGCCCCACCCGTCACGATTCCTGTGCGAGTGACCGTCTGGGACTTCCTCCTGCCGGACGGCCCAACGCACGAGAATCACTTCGGCCATTTCTCCTATATGGCTCGCTATCACAAGCTGGAGGAGAGTTCCGAGAAGTATCGCCTGCTGGAAGACCGGTACATGGAGATGATGGCGGCCCACCGCGTCAATCCGCCGCTGCCAAGGCGTCTGCATCCCAGAATCGCCGAGGACGGTACCGCCCAGTTCGACGAAGAGACGGATACACGGATCACGGAATTCGTAGAGAAGCACCACGTCACCAATGTCGAGGTCCCGCGAGCGCCGTTCTCCGATGTCTTGAAGGCCAATCGTGAGAAGGCGATTCGGTACTATCGATCCTGGTTCGCCTATCTCAGGAAAAGGGGCTGGGCCGAGCGTGCATACCTGTATATGCTCGACGAGCCGAATGACAAAGTGGCTTATGAGCGGGTCCGGCAGTTGGGCGCACTGGTCCACGACGCCACGCCCGGTCTTCGGCGATTGGTGGTGGAGCAGCCGTATTCGCAGGACCCTGACTGGGGATCGATCGATGACGCGGTCGATATCTGGTGTCCCCTGTTTGCCTTCCTCGAAGAGTCGAATATCCAGCGAGTCCGGAGGCAGGGCGACGCAGTGTGGAGCTACACCGCCTTGTGCCAGAGAGCGCCCCCGTATGATCCGGAGTATGACGAGGTCAAGAATGACGATCCGCCGTACTGGCAGATCGATTTCCCCGTCCTGAGCTATCGGATCGCGCCGTGGCTGAACCGGCGTTACGGCGTGACGGGCCTGCTGTACTGGACGACCGTCTGCTGGACCGCTCCGCAACGCAACCCCTGGGACGAGCCGGGCTTTCGCGTGAACTTCAACGGGGAGGGCTCCCTGTTCTATCCGGGTGAGGACGCCGGGATCGAAGGGCCCATCGCCTCGATCCGGCTCAAGAGCCTGCGCGATGGGATGGAGGACTACGAGTACTTCGCGCTGCTCGCCGGTCTCGGGGGAGGAGCGGTTGTTGACGAGATTGTCCGCGCGGCGGTTCCGACCTGGGGTACATGGAGCCAGGACCCCTACCGACTGCTCAAGCTGCGTGAGCGTCTGGCCAATGAGATCCTGAGAAAGGCGAGCCGGCCATGAAGCGGACGCGGCTATTGGCGTGCGGCATAATTCTGGGTTTGGCCGCCGTGGCCTCGACGCAGGAGACCGACGAAGACGGCTTTGCGCGGATCAATCGGCAGAGCCAGGCGCAGATCGATCGCCTGAACGAGGCCTTGCGACAGGCGGGAAAGGTCTCTCTTGGTATCGGTGTGGTGGTGGCGGCCATTGTCTTTCTGAAAGTGGTCAGCCCGGGCCGGATCGCCGACAGCGTCAGCGAGCGCCGTCTCAAACGCGCCGTGAGGAATGTGGACGAGCTGTTGACGAGAATCCAGAAGGAGATGGAGACCACGAGCGAGGATGCCAGCAAGGAGGCGACCGAGGAGGGCGTCCTGGCGGGCATGATCGAAATGGCCGAGTTTCAGGACGCGGAGCAGGCCCCTTCCTATGTCCTGACCGTCAATGATCTGATGCTGGACAACATCCGGGTCGCGCTGAAGAAGCTACGGAGACGCAAGGAGGGGGACGCCCAGCGATACAGGGACTACATGTTCTCGGTGGTCAAGGGCATCAAGACGATCAGCGAACAAAGCGCGGAGGCTGGCGTCGATTCCGGGCTGGCGGTGGACATTCGGGACTACTTCAAGGATGAGA
>JAFGJR010000094.1 GCA_016928975.1 Sedimentisphaerales bacterium
AGAAATCAGAGGGCAAGACCCATAAAGGGGAAGCGGTTCTGGCTGTAGGGTGGCAGCAAGACCGATAGGCCGTTGACGTTGGGGGTGGGGGGCTGTATTCTGCGGGCGTATCGACTACAGTGTGTGTGAAGGGTCTCGCCGTGCAGGATGACAGACCGAATCGGGTGCCACAGAAGATCAGATATTCGTTCCTGAAGATTCTGACGGGTTCCGATCTATCGCGTCGGCGGCTGCCCTTCATGGCCGTCGAGAGCAGCGTGCCCGGCCCGGTGGTCTGGCTGGCGGGCGGCATCCACGGCGACGAGGTCACCGGCGTCGTCACCATTCAGGAGGTCTTTCGGATTGTTCGTCGGCAGCACCTGCTGAAAGGGTCGCTCTACGCCTTTCCGCTGGTGAACCCTATCGGTTTCGAGGCCGGCTCGCGGAACATCACGATGAGCCGGGAGGACCTGAACCGCTCCTTCCCGGGTGATAAGACCGGCTCGCTGGCGGAGCGCATCGCGGACCGAGTCTTCACGGCCATACAGGAGACCAAGCCCGGCCTCGTTCTGGACCTGCACAACGACTGGATGAAATCCATGCCCTACGCGGTCATCGACAAGCACCCAGGGAAAGCTCACCAGAAGGCGTACGACATGGCCAGGGCGGTGGCGAAGGAAACAGGACTCTTGATGATTGAGGAACCGGAGGCCCTGACGGGGAGCATCTCCTACAGTCTTCTCGAACACGATGTCCCAGCGCTGACGCTTGAGCTGGGCGAGTCCTACGTGGTCAACGAGCAGGACGTGGACTGTGGCGTCAGGGCGGTGGTCAACATCCTTGCATGGCTGGGAATGCTCTACAATCCGGATGGGCCGACCGTGTTCGATGTACCCGACAGCCTCCGAGGAAAGATTCTGACGCTCTCCAGCGAGCCGGTGAGTCCCACCAGCGGCATTACACGATTCATGGCAAATCCGCACGACATGGTCAAGAAGGGCCAAGTGGTGGCCGAGATCTACAATGCGTTTGGCAAGCTGCAGGACACGATCCTGGCGCTAGACGACGGCATCGTTCTGGGCCACTCGGATTCCTCCGTGGCGTTTCCGGGTGCACCGATCATGGCGTTCGGCACGAGCAGCGGCAAGAGTGCGCTGACAGGCTCGTGAGGACGGGGTGTGACGGCGCAAGCAGGGGGGCGAAGGGAATACGAACGATAGTGGACTTGGGCAAGAAGCAATACGTTGTCATTCTGCAATGCGAGATCGTCAAGCAGCGGTGCCCGGGGTATCTCTGCGAGAAGGCCCTGCATGAACGGGCCGGCGGGTTCGCTGAATACCCGAGGGACAAGGCGTATCGGTATCTGAGCATCACCTGCGGCGGATGCTGCGGCCGGGCGACCCACCGCAAGCTTACCCAGTTCCTCCGGACCGTCGCCAAGACGGAGGACATCAACAAAGAACAGGTCCTTGTGCAGTTGTCCTCGTGCATGTGCAAGGACAACTATCACGGCCCGCCTTGCCCGCATCTGGGCTATATCAAGACGCTGATCGAACGGATCGGCCTGGACGTCCGCGAGGGGACGGTGATCAGTGAGAAAGCCGAGCGTCGCCGCCGGGACGGCACCTATCATAGTCACAGTTGAGCGGCGATCTCTGCGACTTCGCCACGAGCTACTCCTTCTACTGGTGCTTCGCGGTGCTGGCGAATCCAGGTGACATGGCGCAGGGACGATAGTAGGATGTACACTGTTCGACCCCCACAGACAACGCGGTCATGGGATTCAGGAATGATGCTATCCACTCGATTCCGGTTGTCATGCGTCTTTGCACTCGCCTTCGTTGCGGGCGCTCAAGCCCGCGACCTTGACTTGCGGGACGCGGTGATTCTGACCGTTCGGGCGCCGCGGCTCAAGACGAAAACCACGGCCGCTGACATGCTGCAACGGGAAGTACAGAAGCGCACGGGTCTGACGTGGGAGAGATCGAGCCAGCTTCCCGGGCGTAAACCAGTCATCGCCCTGGCTACAGCAGCGGAGAGTGAGCTGGCCGGCCTGGCGATTCCGCGCCGCGACGGCTCTGACTTGCCGGAGAATAGGAACGAGGGATACCGGATCTGTCTGACTCGCAACGAGGAGGGCGTGTCCGCCGTTTGGGTGATCGGTGCCGACGCCAGGGGCGTGCTCTTCGGGACAGGCCGCCTGTTGAGGCTGCTGAACTGGGGGCCACGCCGCGTGTCTCTGGACGAGACAACCGACATCGCCGCCTCGCCGGCATATGCCATTCGCGGGCATCAACTGGGCTACCGTGCTCGCGCCAACTCCTACGACGCCTGGAGTGTGTCCGTCTACGAGCAGTATATCCGCGATCTGATCCTGTTCGGCTGCAACTGCATTGAGAACATCCCCTTCCAGGATGACCAGCCGAGTTCACACATGACCGTTCCGCGGGACGAGATGAATGTGGCTCTGAGCAGAATCTGCGACCGCTATGATCTTGACTATTGGGTTTGGACGCCGGTGGTGTTCGATCTTCACGATCAGGCACGACGTGGCGCAGAGATCGAGAGACATGCGTCCTTCTATCGCGCATGTCCTCGGCTGGACGCCGTGTTTGTGCCTGGCGGCGACCCCGGCGAGAACCCGCCGGAACTGCTGTTTCCCTTTCTCCAGGAGATCGGCGAGCGGCTGATGGCTCGACATCCTCAAGCCAGGGTGTGGCTTTCCCTTCAGGGTTTCGACGGTACGAAGATCGACTACGTGTCCCGGTATATCGATGAGCAGAAGCCGAATTGGCTGGGGGGACTGGTAGCAGGACCGTCGAGCCCGCCGATTCCCGAAACGAGGCGCCGCCTCCAGCAGGGATACAAGCTGCGAGACTATCCAGACATCACGCACACGGTGCGTTGTCAGTATCCCGTCCCGTGGTGGGACCCCGCGTTCAGCCTGACCCTCGGTCGTGAGTGTCCGAATCCCCGGCCGGTCTACTACGCGTACGTGCAGAACTGGCTGGCCCCCTATACAGATGGCTTCATCAGCTACTCGGACGGGATTCACGATGATGTGAACAAGGTCGTCTGGAGCGCACGCGACTGGGACCCTCGCGTGAATCTGCGAGACATCCTGAAAGACTATGCGCGAGTGTTCTTGCGGCCCGATCTGGCGGAGGCAGTGGCCGACGGCGTCCTGGCTCTGGAACGGAATTGGGAGGGCGCCTTGTCGGAGAATGGGGCCGTGGAATGCACGCTCGCCTACTGGCAGACTCTGGAGGCCAAGGCGCCGGAATTGAAGGACAACTGGCGGTGGCAGCTCTGCCTGCTTCGCAGCGTGTACGATGCCCACGTGCGACGACGGCTCCTGTATGAGACGCAGCTTGAAGAGCAGGCGAATGCCGCGCTCGCCAGGGCCCGTGCGATTGGTCCCGAGAAGGCGATGGACGAGGCTCGGCGCATTCTGGATCGTGCCACGACCGAACCGGCTGCTCCAGAATTACGTCGTCGCGTGGTGGAGTTGTGCGACGCTCTGTTCAATACCATCGGTTTGCAGACCAGCGTCAAGATGTACCAGGCCAGCGGCGCTGAGCGAGGGGCGATCCTGGACTACATCGACTATCCCCTGAACAACCGCTGGTGGCTGGAAGACGAGTTTGAGAAGGTCCATGTCCTGGGCTCGGATGAGGAGAAGCTAAGACGGCTGGAGGAGATTCGCACATGGGAGAATCCGGGGCCCGGCAGTTTCTATGATATCGTCGGACACGTGGGGAAATCCCCACACGTGGTGCACGGCGAGGGATGGAACACGGACCCTCTGATGGACCGCAACCCCAATCCGGGCCATTGGTGGTGGGATGACGGATTCAGTCGCAGACGCCTGTCCTGGCAGGTGAGCATGGACTGGCCGATCGCCGTGCGGTACGAGCGGGTGGACCCGGACGCGGAGTATGTGCTCCGCATGACCGGCTACGGCGACGCCTTCACTCGCATCAATCAGCAGCGAGTGAAACCGACGCTCTACGGCCGCGGAATCGGCGAGATCAAGGAGTTCCCCGTGCCGCGGGAGGCGGTTCGAAGCGGGCAGGTTGTAGTGACTTGGGATTGTCCGGAGGAATCCGAGTTCAGCTGGCGTCAGCAATCTCGCATCGCGGAGATCTGGCTCTTGAAGAAACAAAGCGAGGTAGGCAGATGACCGGCAGCGAATTCGCGCAGAACCTGAGAAGCGGAGGAAGGCTCTACGGCACGGCGATTGCCTGTTCTTTCCCCCTGTGGCCTGCGGCCCTCAAGAAAGCGGGCGCCGA
>JAFGJR010000095.1 GCA_016928975.1 Sedimentisphaerales bacterium
CGCGCCAAGTTCGCGGTCGATTACCCCCAGCATCCTCCAACGTCGCCAACGCCGTAGCGCCGCGGTGGCGGCGTCGTGAGTCAATTCCGCCGTCTTTCTCCTTGAATCGGAGCGCTCGAGACGGTAGACTGGAGGCGCTGGTGGAGGTATGCCTGCACGAAGGATTAGGAGGACATTGCGATGAGAGCATCTGCCGTCATTATTTCCATTCTAGCCCTCGCTGCGCCTTTGCGCGCCGCGACATTGACCGTCGATGACGACGGCCCGGCCGATTTCAATGATATTGCTTCTGCAGTGGCGGCCGCCGTCTCCGGTGACACCATCATCGTCGCTGACGGTCTCTACCGAGGTCCGGGCAACCGAAACATCGACTTTGCCGGCAAGGCGGTCGTGCTGACCAGCGCCGCCGGACCCGAGCGGTGCATTATCGACTGCGAGAACAAAGACCGCGCCTTCTACATCCGCCAGTCGGAGGGACAGGGCACGGTAATCGACGGTTTCACCGTCATGAGGGGACGCAACTCGTACGGCGCCGGCATGTATTGCACGAACGGCGCTTCCCCGACGATTCGCAACTGCATTGTCCGAGCTAATTACGCCACGTACTCGGGAGGCGGTATCTGTTGCGAGAGTCAGACAGCGCCCTTGATCGAGAATTGCATCATCTCCTCGAATCGCAGCGACTCGCAGGGCGGCGGCATCACGTGCAGTCGGTCCAACGCCGCGCTCATCGGCTGCACCATCGCGGAGAACTCCTCCTACAGCGGAGCCGGCCTCTACGACTACTATTCGGACATGCAAATCACCAATTGCACGTTCGAGCGGAACACGTCGACCTACCGGGCAGGCGCCATCCACTGCTATCGCTCCTCACCGAGCGTGACCAACTGCGTCTTCAACGGCAACTACGCGGCGAACTACGGAGGCGCGGTCTATTTCAGCTCGCAGGGCAACCCGGTGTTTGCCAACTGCACGTTCAACGCTAATACCTCCGACAATCGCGGCGGAGGTCTCTATTGCAGCACGAGTAGTATGAGTGTCACGCTGACCCATTGTGTCTTTTCCCATCACACGTCGCACGCGATCTACTGCTATTGGGCACCGACTTCGGTGGTGCGGTACTGCCTGTTCTATGCCAACGAGCCGGGCGATTACTACGATTATATGTATGGCACGACGCTAAACGGCGGCGCTCAGATCAACGCGGCCTTCGACCTCTACGAAAACAATGTCTCAGGCGATCCGCGTTTTGCCTTCGACGGGGACGTTCGCCTGACGCTGGGCTCAGCCTGCGTCGACGCCGGCGCGAGTGACCTCGGCGAGTTGCTGGCGCAGACCGATCCTGACGGCAACCCGCGTCCCCTCGATGGGAACGCCGACGGCCGGGCTGCCGTCGATATCGGCGCCTTTGAGTATAATCCCAGCCGGCCTTCGATCGCGCTTTCCACCGCTGCCATCGAGTTCGTCGGCGAACTGGATGGAACGGATCCCGAGCCGGCAACGCTTGCGATTCTGAATGCCGGCGGTGGCACCCTGAACTGGCGAATCGACTGCGACAGCCCGTGGCTGAGTGTCGCGTCGACCTCCGGCAGCAGCGCCGGCCAGGCATCTGAGGTCACCCTCAGCGCCCATCTCGAAGGCGTGCCTCAAGGTGTCCATCAGGCGTTCCTGACGGTCCGCGACACACAAGCGGACGGTGCTTCTCGCACCGTCCTGGTCACGCTTCGGGTCAAAGGCACGCTGTACGTGCCGATGCAATACGGGACCATTCAAGAAGCGATGGACGCCGCGATGGAAGGCGAAACCGTCGAGGTCCAGGCCGGGACTTACCACGAGTCCGTGTTCATTCGTCAGCCTGTCAATCTCATCGGGATCGGCCGGCCCGTCATCTCGGCTGTGTCGAGTAGGGTGGTCTCACTGGAAACGAGTGACTCTACGGTGGAGGGTTTCGAGACCACCGGCGGTACCATTGGCATCTACGTCGGCGGACCGGACAATACGGTCAGCGGCAACCTGGTCTCAGGTGCCGGCGTAGGCATTCAGTTGGATTACGGTTCCTTCGGAAATGTGCTGTCGAACAACGAAGTCATGAATTGCACGACGGCGGGTCTGTACATCAACTACAGCCTGACCAACACACTCAGGGGCACCAACCTGCACGACAACGCCTGCAACTTCCGTGTGGTCGGGGACAGCGCCGCCGACTACGTCAACGACATCGACACGACCAACACGGTCAACGGCAAGTCTGTCTACTACCTCGTTGATCAGTCCAATGTCACGATCGGACCCGGCGAGACCGCCGGCTGTGTCATCGCGGTCGATTGTTCGAACGTGGCAGTCTCCGGCCAGACCTTCAGTCACAACGGCTATGGCGTCCTCTTTGTCGGCACCGACCGCTCGCGGGTCGAGGACTGCACTGTCAGCGACAACATCGACGGCGGCATCGTCCTGCAGGAATCGAGCAACAATACGCTGATGAACAATACCGTCTCGAACTGCGGGTATGGCATCAATCTCGACCGTTCCGGCAACAGCCTGATGCGTGGGAACAAGATGACCGACAATGAGTGCAACTTCGGTTGCTTTGCGGACACCGAGAGCGACTGGAACCAGGACATCGCGACGTCGAATCGCGTGAACGGAAAGCCGATCTACTACATCGTCGGCTTGAGCCACGTGGCTATCGACCAATCGAGCAACGCCGGGTGCGTGGTCGCAGTCGGCTGCTCGCACGTCACGATTCGCGATCTGACCTTCGAGGGGAACCGCATGGGCATAGTCCTCGCCTATACTGACGATTCACTCATCGAAAACGTTGCGACTGTCAACAACGAGTGGGCTGGTGTCTGGCTCTTGTCTTGCTCGGGGAGTACGGTCTCAGTCAGCCGCGCCGTGGGCAACGGTGAGGGGATCTACGTTGCTGATTCCGAGGGCACGCTTCTGGACGGGAATGTCATCGCGTTCAACCAGCGGGGCATTTGGGCCGGCTCCGGCGACATCGAAATAGCCAATTGCCTCGTCAACGGCAACAGCCCGAACGGCGGTGTCTACATCGAGAGCGGCACACAGGCCAGGATCCTCAACTGCACGATCAGCAGCAACGGAGGCCCTGAGGACATGTATCCGGAGCCGTCCGGGATCTACTCCGGCAGCTCCGCCCAGGTGACCTTGGGCAACTCGATCGTGTGGGCCAACTATCCGATGCAATTCAGCGGCTACGATACGATTACCGCACGCTACTGCGACATCCAGGGCGGCTATGACGGTCAAGGCAACATCGACGCGCCTCCGCTGCTGACGCCCGACGGGCACATACGTTTGGGATCACCCTGCATCCGCGCCGGTGCGGCGCTCGCCGGCATGTTCAGCCACTATGATATCGACGGCGAACTCCGGTCCGGCCGTGGCGGCGTGGACATCGGGCTCGATCAGTACAACGACGCCGACAGCGATGGGCTGCCGGATTGGTGGGAGACCGAGTACTTCAATGACAAGAGAATCGCGTCGCCGGACTGGGACACCGACGGTGACGCCCACACGAACCTCACCGAGTACGAGGCCTATTCCAGCGATCCTACGATACCTGCGGCGTCGTTCTATGTCAGTGCCGACCGGCCTGACGACAGCGGCGACGGCTCATCCTGGGAGACCGCCAAGCGGAGCATCCAGGCAGCTATCGATCTGTCGGGCAACAGCGACGCGGTCTACGTGGGTCCCGGACTGTATGAGGAGAACGTCACCACCGCAGGCCGTCTGATCGTGCTCGCAGGTATCGATGCGCAAGACCCGGATGTCGTTGCGGGAACTGTCATCGCCGGTACGGTGGCCATCGAGCGTGGCGAGACGCCGGGCTGCGTTCTCTCGGGGCTCACGATCACCAACCGCAGCAGCACCGGCTTGCTGTGCTCGGGCTCCAGCCCTACGATTGCGAATTGCTCTATCACCAATTGCTTTTGCATGGACTATCAACAGGCCGGCGGTATCATGCTCCTGAACGCGTCGCCCAAGATCACTCAATGCGTAATCAGCGGCAATATCGCCCCAAGCACAGGCGGCGGGCTTCTGTGCCGCTCTTCGTCGCCGGTCCTGCGCCAGTGTGTCATCGCCGGCAACTTGGCGCAATATGGCTCCGGTGGCGACGCGACCGCCATCTATGCCGAACAAAGCCATGTGACGTTGGACAACTGCACGATCGCGCACAACACGAATCCCTATCAGTCGCCTACTTCGGGATCAACCATCGCATGTACGGCAGGCGACGTGACCATCACGAACTCCATACTCTGGAACAGCCAGTCGGCACAGATCAAGAGCAACGAGTCCACCGTGAAGGTGACGTACAGCGACATTCAAGGCGGCACCCAGACGATCCAGGGCCTGACTTCGAGCGTTGGCAACATCGTGGTCGATCCGTGTTTCGTCTCGCCCGGCTCGTGGGACAGCAACCCCTCCTACTCTCTGACCAGCCGCTGGATCACCGGCGACTACCACCTCCAGAGCACCGGCTGGCGTTGGACCCCAATCATGACGCATGGCACGCACTGGGTCTGGGACAGCCGCACGAGTCGCTGCATCGACGCCGGCAACCCCGCCGATGCGCTCGGCGCCGAGCCAGTTACGGTCCCCAACGACACGGCTGGCGAGTGGGGTCGGAACGTTCGCATCAATATGGGCGCCTACGGCGGCACACGCGAAGCGTCGATGGCGCCGCACGACTGGGCCTTGCGATCCGACATCAACAACGACGGGATCGTGAGTCTGCCCGATTTACCTTACGTTGGTCAGGCTCTCAGATCGCGCGCCGCCAGGCTGCCGGCTGACTTGACGCGAGATAGTCGCGTGGACTACGCCGATCTGGCGCTCATGGGCGATGAATGGCTCCGGACCACGGATTGGTGTCGGATAAAACCCGATCGTTTCCGATAGCAGAGAAACGAAGAAAGGCCTACTTCGGGCGTTTGACCTTGAGCCAGGCCCTGAGCTTGGCCGGGGACAAGGTGTTGAGAACGTCGTCCTTGGTAGCCCAGCCCCGCGCGGCGGTCTCCACGCCGAAAGGCATCAAGTTCAGGCCAGTGGCGCTGTGGGCATCTGTTCCGACGGCGAGCTTGACGCCTTTCTCGATAGCCATGCGGCAGTGCACGTCCTTGAGGTCGAGCCGATAGGGGTTGGCATTGACTTCCAGGGCCGTATGCGTCTGGGCCGCGTGCTCGACTACCGCCGCGATGTCGATGTCCATGGCCTCGCGCTCGCCGAGCAGCCGTCCCGTGGGGTGGCCGATGCACGTGACGTAGGGATTGTCCATCGCTTTGAGGGTGCGGCGGGTGACCTTTTCCCGCGGACTGCCCAGCCCTGAGTGGATCGAGGCGACGACGTAGTCCAGGTCGGCGAGGAGCTTGTCGTCGAAATCGAGCGAGCCGTCGGCGAGGATGTCCACCTCGGCCCCCGCGAACAGGGTGATTCCCTTGAGCCTGGCGCTGAGGGCGTGGATCTGCTCGATCTGGCGGGCAAGTTGCTTGGGGGTCTGGCCACTGGCGATGACCGACGATTCGGAATGATCGGTGATACAGATGAACTTATAGCCTAGTGCCTTGGCGGCCTCGGCCATCTCCTCGACGCTGCACCTCCCGTCGGAGGCAAGCGTGTGCATGTGAAAATCACCCCGGATGTCCTCCGGCCGGACCAGTTGCGGCAGCGCATGCTTGGCGGCCGCTTCGACCTCGCCCCGGTCTTCCCGCAGCAGGGGGGCTGTGAAATCCAAGCCGAGCTTCGCGTAGATGTCCTCCTCCGTCCCGCCCGCAACCATCTTGTCACCTTTGAACAGCCCGTATTCGTTGAGCTTGAGCTTGGCTTTGACGGCAAGCTCGCGCAAGCGGACGTTGTGCTGTTTGGAGCCGGTGAAGTACTGAAGCGCCGCTCCGAAACACTCGGCCGGGACGACGCGCACGTCCACCTGAACAGATGTCGTCTCCGTCCGCACGATGGCCGATGCTTTGGTCTGGCCGGCGGCGAGAGCACGCTCGACGAATGCCGCACCGGTGAAGAACTCGATGATCTGCTCGGGCGTCCGCCCGGACTTCTTTCTACTCTTGCCTGTCGTGACCAGAATGTCTACATCGCCGATGGTCTCGGCCCGACGCCGCAGCGAGCCGGCCGGTTCGATCCGGTCGATGCCGGGAAGCTGCCCCAAATGGGCGATGACCGTTTCAGCCGCCTCCATCGCCTGATCCAGCCGGATACGCCCGGTAGACTTCTCCAGAAACTCGATGCCCTTCAGAATCCCGGCGGCTTTCTTCTCACCAAAGCCTGGCAGCGTCGCCACCGAACCGTCCGCCAGGGCTCGCTTTAGCTCGGCCATGCTCTTGACGCCCAGGTTCTCGTAGACGGCCTTGACGCCCTTGGGGCCCATGCCCGGAATCCGGAGTAATCCGGGCAACGAAGGTGGGAGCCTTTGCAGAAGCTCCTCGTGGGCGGTGATCGTCCCCGTTTCAACGGATTCCTTGATCTTGGCCAGGCTCGATTTGCCGATGCCCGGTGTCTTGGCCAATTGGCCGGTATCAAGCAGGATACCGACATCAGTAGGCAGCTCCGCGACGATGCGGGCGACCTTGCGATAGCTGTTGATGCGGAAAGGGTCCTCGCCGAGAATCTCCATGATATCGGCCATCTGCTCGAAAGCTGCGCTGAGTTGTGCGTTTCTCATGGTCACGATTATACCGGGGCAGCAGCGGATGCAAAGCCCGCGTTGAAAGGGCCGCTACCGGCGGAAGTGGCTGATCAGCAGGCCGAGCACCACGATGGCGGCTCCGACGCCCACCAGCCATTTTCCGAATTGTTGCGGGCCAATGGCCATAGGGATTTACGATTGGCGATTTACCACTTACGATCTATTGCCCGGATGCATTACACGGAACAGATAGTGAACCGCAAATAGCAGACTGCAAATCCAAAGGGTCTTCCGATGGGAGAGATTCGCGTCGGTACGTCCGGCTGGCACTACGACCACTGGCGGGGGCGATTCTATCCGGACGATCTCCGCAAGGACGAGTGGCTGGAGTACTACGCGCGGCACTTCGACACGGTCGAGATCAACAGTACCTTCTACCACCTACCCAGGGCCAAGACGATGACCAACTGGCACGACAAGGCCCCGGTCGGCTTTGTCTACGCCGTGAAGGCCAGCCGCTACATCACACACGTCAAGAAGCTCAGCGACCCGGCCGAATCGATTCAGCGGTTCTTCGATCTGGTCGATCTGCTTAAGCGCCGGCTGGGCCCGATCCTTTACCAATTACCGCCGAGCTTGCACAAGGACCTTGAGAGGCTCAGTGCTTTCATCAAATGTCTGCCAAGGCGCGACCACGCCGTCTTCGAGTTTCGCCACAAAAGCTGGTACGAGCCGGACACCTTCGATCTTCTGAATAAGTGGGGCGTTACGCTGTGCATTCATGACTTGGCTGGCAGCGCTCCGCCGCGTGTCGTCACAGGGGAGATGGTCTACGTCCGTTTTCACGGCACTTCCGGCCGCTACGCGGGCGACTACGCTGACGCGATGCTGGCGGAATGGGCCGACTGGCTCAGGAAGCAGACGGAGAACGCCTGCGCCGTCTATGCCTACTTCAACAACGACGTCGAAGGCCACGCCATCAACAATGCCAGGACACTCAAGAGCCTGTTGGGTCTGTGAGAGGTGCCATCTTGCGATACGCTTAGTCGAGGACGATCAATCCCCTGTCAAGGGCGTATTGACGGACGGTGGCGATCTCCTCGCGAGTAGGATGGCGGCTGATCTGGGGATGGGCGTGAGCCTCGTAACAGGGGCGGTATTGTCCCATGATGTTGACAGTAGTGTCCGGGCTGATTTCATCCGCAAGAAAGTCGATTATCCTGGTGCTGCCGGCAAGATCGTTAGGTAAGACCAAGTGACGGACGAGCAATCCGCGCGTGGCCAGACCATTCTCGACCTGCAGGTCACCGACTTGGCGATGCATCTCCTTGACAGCCGCGAAGCTGACCTGAGGATAATCCGGGGCCGCGGAAAACTCCCGGGCCACTCCCGCGTCGGCATATTTCATGTCGGGCATGTAGATATCGACCAGACCTTCGAGCAGGCGCAGCGTCTCCACCGAATCGTACCCGCCGGTGTTGTAGACGGTGGGCACGGCCAGGCCTTCATGGCGGGCTAGTTCGATGGCAGTGGCGATCGGCGCCGCCAGATGCGTGGGCGTGACGAAGTTGACGTTGACGCAGCCCGTATCCTGCAACTGCAGCATCGTGTTGACAAGCTGCTCGGTGCTGATGCGCCGCCCCGCGCGGTGGTGGCTGATGTCATAGTTCTGGCAGAAGACACAGCCGAGGTTGCACCCGGCGAAGAAGACAGTGCCCGAGCCGCCTGAGCCGACCAGCACGCTCTCCTCGCCAAAGTGCGGACCGGCAGAGCTGACCACAGGTGAGTCGGCAATTCCACAGAAGCCGAGTTGACCGTTGGTACGGTTGGCCCTGCATTGGCGGGGGCAGAGCACGCAGGGACTCACCCTCGCCCACAGTCGCCTGACATTGTTGCTGAAAGGGGTCAGGTTCGCCATAGTCGGCTTACTCGGGCAGCATGTCGGGTGTTACGGCCCATTCGAGTTGCCAGCGGCTGTCCTCTGTGCGGCCGAGGCAGACGATGCCTGCGTTCCTGAAGGTGGCGACCGAGGGCGATTCGTGACCGGTCAAGAGCAACGCGGCCAGCTTGGCGAGAAACGGCATGTGCCCCACGATCATAACGTTGTCCGAGGCGGCCGCCAGCTCGTCGCGCAGCAGGGCAGCGGCGGCATCCGGTGCCAGCCCTTCACGGGCGGTCGGCCCGGTATCGGCAGCCACCACGTTGGCATAGATCGCCGCCGTTTGTTCGGCGCGAGGTTTGCCACTGTGCCACAATTCGCCAATTTCCAAGTTCAAAGGGGCGATGAAGCGGGCTACCTTGCCAGCTTCGTGCCTGCCCTCGTCTGTCAGGGGTCGTTTTGGGTCCTCACCCTTGGACATTGCCTTGCCGTGCTGGATGAGGTATAGTCTCATTGGGGTTGTCCTTGGATTTCATCGGGCTTTTTGCGGCCGAGTATAGCACTTTCAGGTGGTCGGGCAATTCTGTTTCGGGTGGGGCGCCCGCCGGGACAGAGGCGTCTCAGCGGGTTGTCGCAGCGTCCATGTTGGGCGAGAATCGCTGTTGCGGTACACTTAGGATGAGACTTACTGACGGGGGATCATGCAGAAAAACGCACAGGCAGCAGAACAGGACGGGGACTTGGCGCATCCTCAAAACGTGAAGGTCGTTGCCACGCAAAGGTGTCGAACGCCTGTTGAGGACCAGGTCTTCTTGGTACGGCGTCTGCGGCATGGTGAGCACGCGGCGGCGGAAGAGCTGGTTGACAAGTGCTACGAGCGCATCTACCTGTTCATGCGGGCGATGGGCCACGACCGGCAGATTAGTGAGGATCTGACACAGGACACGTTCCTGCAGGCATGGCGCCATATCGGCCAGCTACGGGATGGCAGGGCCCTGAACGGCTGGCTGTTTCGCATCGCTGGGAATGTCTCGCGCCTTCACCGGCGAAGGCACAAGCGAGAAGGACCCATCGGATCCGAGACGACCGAGGCGACGGACGGCGGAATCGACGGGTCGGAACAAGCTGGCGAGAAGGAGTTATTCGTTCGTCTGCGCCGGGCGGTAGCGGAACTGCCTTGGAAACTGCGGCAGGCCATTGTTCTGCATTATATGGAGCAACTGACCATTGCCGAAGCCGCTGAGGCGGCGCATGTGCGTCAAGGAACGCTCAAGAGCCGCCTCAACAGGGCCCTTGAAACTTTGAGGAGAGATCTGGCCGACGACTAGAACGCCATAGAGAAGCCCGACCTGAGGGCCTACGAGGGAACAGCGCGATGATTGGTGAGAAGAGAATTGAAGAGTTGCTGAATGCCCTCCGCGAGCGCGGGATCGAGAAGCCTCGACCAGAGTTGGGGCAGGCGATCAAAGGCCATATTCCGCACAGGTTGAGCGTGCATGGGCTGGACACGATCAGCATTATCGTTGACCTGCGTATCAGTCGGCTCGCGGCGGCGGCCGTGATTCTGCTGGTCGTATTCCTGGCCGGCAGCTTCTTTGGCGGTCACGAAGGCATGACTGGCGGAGTCTACGAGAACGGCAAGTTCTTGCTCAAGTATGCTTTGGGCGGCAGCGAGGCCAATCGAAGCGGGATATTGGAAGGGCTGTCGATCTACCGCGACAATCTCCTGGCCGAAGGAAAGGAAGTCGTCTACTATGGCGACAGCGCGAAGATCAATGATCCGTACTCCATTCTGATGCACTGGAAGCAGTCGGAGGACCGATACGGCGTGATCTTTGGTGATTTCTCGGCACGAACGGTCAGTGCCAAGACCTTGATCCGGCTCCAGGCCCATATGTTGAAAGATCAAGGCAGGTGATCCCTTCTAACACGGTGGCGTTCGTTATCGCTTCTGGATGAACGAAAAGTCGCTCGCTGGAAGCACGTCGGTCTCGGTCAATAGATGATCGCCGTGGCTTCTTCGATCTTCCGCACCACCTCGTTCGTATCGGAGGGATTCGCGACATAACCGTCGAAGCCCTTCTGCATCAGCGCCATCGTTTCGTGCGCACTCAGGTGGTTGCCCAGAGCGATTACCTTCGTGGTTTCGAATTCCTCGTTCGCACGGATACTCTTGCAGATGCCGTGTGCATCGATTCCGTTGGCCAACAGATTGACGAGCACCACGTGCGGCGAGAACCTCTGGATGACCGCACCGGCGTCGAAGCTGGTGCAGGCGGTCTGAACTTCGTAATGGCCCTTGCCTATAAGGCCATCGATTAGCGGGGCGTGGCCGTTGGATTCGTGATCGACAACCAGGACCCTGATCTTGCCTGCCGACACGCTCTCCGTCGGCATGTTGTTGGCCTTCATGAAGCGGACCAGCTCGTTGAGCGGGATGCGTCGATCCTTGCTGCCGGGGATGCGGTACCCCTTGAGCTGCCCGGAGTCAAACCATTTGGAAACCGTTCGTGGGGCGACGTTGCAGATGCGAGCCACGTCTCCGGTCGTCAGCACGTTCTTGCCTTTTGCCATCGCTGGATTCCTGTATCTGTGAACCTGTGCCCTTTTCTTCTTCGGCCCGCGAGCCGGCGGCATTTAGCGAAGCCGCGAGAATTCCCCAATCAGAGCCTGTCGTCGATGGTTTGGGCAGTAGCGAGTCCCATAATTCGATAGCCGCGTTCGGCGGGTCTCGCAGGACGATTACACCTTGTCTTGAGACTTCCAGGGCACCGGGAAATCTTTTTCATTTGTGTGGTTGGCCGCTTAGAATGGCCCCTTGGACCTGGCCCTTGAGAAATATGAGGAGACCGCGATGCGGATTCATTTGTCACGGCCCGACATCACCGAAAAGGAGATTCAGAGCGTGGTGGAGGTGCTTCGCAGCCCCAACCTCTCGTTAGGGCCCAAGCTGAACGAGTTCGAGGAGGCGTTCGCCCGCTACCTGGGTCGAGAGCGAGCCGTAGCGGTGAACAGCGGCACGAGCGGGTTGTTCCTGAGTCTCCTGGCCCTCGGGATCGGTGAGGGCGATGAAGTGATCACCACTCCCTTCACATTCATTGCCTCTGCGACGTCGATCATGATGACTGGGGCCAAGCCTGTCTTCGTCGACATTGACCCGGTCAGTCTGAACATTGATGCGGGACGAATCGAGGCTGCTATCACAGACCGGACGAAAGCGATTCTTCCCGTGGAGATATTCGCGAATCCCGCCGGGTTTGATGAGGTCTGCCGGGTAGCCGAGCGGCATCGGCTGGCTGTCGTGGAGGATAGCTGCGAGGCTTTGGGTTCGGCGCTGCACAGCAGGAAGGCCGGGACTTTCGGCACGCTGAGCGTTTTCGGCTTCTATCCGAACAAACAGATTACCACGGGCGAAGGGGGCATGATCGTTACCGACGAGAACACCCTCGCCGACCTGTGCGTTTCCCTTCGCAACCAGGGTCGTGGCCGAGAGGGCGGCTGGCTGGCGCACGAACGGCTGGGATACAACTTCCGACTCAGTGACATCAACTGCGCGCTTGGCCTGGTCCAGCTTTCGCGGATCGGCGAGATCAAGGCCGGACGCCGTCAGGTGGCCGCGTGGTATCAGGAAGTGCTAGCCGACGAAGACCGGCTCGTCGTGCCGGCCGCAGCGGCCGGTTGTGACGTGAGCTGGTTCGTGTTCGTCGTCCTGCTGGCGGAGCGGTTCGGTATCGAGCAGCGTAGCCGCCTGCTGGTGCAGATGAAGCAGCAGGGTATCCAGGTAGGTGACTACTTCCCTCCGGTGCACTTGCAGCCCTTCATGGTAGAGCGTTTCGGCTACAAGAAGGGGGACTTCCCCGTTGCCGAGTCCATTAGCGAACGCACGGTTGCCTTGCCGTTCCACACCCGCCTGACGCAGGACGAGGTGGCTATTGTCTGCGGAGTCCTGAAAGGTGTCCTCGACGCCGGTCTGTAGTCTGGGGTGGCGATAATCCCGCGGGTCCGGCCCTCCGTCTCACGCTGCTCATCCTACGGATTTCCCATTTGCACATCGGAATCTTAGTCTCAATTATTTATGTGAGGCGTGTGAAGAAACGGCTGGAGCTGGCCGGTCAAATCCTGGGACGGAAGGGGGGAACACCCAGAACATGGGCTGGAGAACGAAATTCGTCTTCATGCTGATCGTGTATTTTGCTGGCTTCGCGACGGCTATCTACTGTCTCGCACCCGCACCGGAGCGCGCGGCAGGGAAGTCTGCCGGGCCGACTTTGATGAAGTCGGATGAATTCGCCAAATCTGTCAATTCCGGTTTGCACAAGGCCATAGACTTCAGCAAGGAGGCAGCCGTGCGAGCAGCGCAGATGATGCGCGAAAAGATCGACGAGGCCAAATCCGAGCCGGATAGATAAATGCGCACCACATAGATTCGCCGAGGGCAGCTACAGTCGACTCTGGAAGGGGGCGATCCAGGGTCCTTCGGAGGGGGGCGTTGCCCGTAAGCATCGATAGGCCGCGGGTCGGGGAGACCCGCGGCCTCCGATCATCATCGGCAGAATCGCCTGCGTGCGGGCCGCATCTCCCCCAGGGCCGCGGCATCACTCCGCATCACCAGGCTTCAAACCAACGATACCTACCCTGCCTCAGCCACCGTCTGCGCCGGCATATCCGCGAATGGGGCGAACGAGAATCTGGGCATGGCGAGTCGCAGATCGAGGAGCCGGCGCGCAGGTCGCAACAGGATACTTGCAGTGCCACTGGCCAGAGGCGCGTCTGACGGGACCTTTCGCCGGCAGACTGTAGACGAGAAAACGATGTTGTCGGTGGTGGATGAGTGGGTATAATCCGGCCGGTCTTTGTGGTGCCTGGGAGAACACATGTGCGACGGTGAAAAGAGCGCTGGCGGACAGCGTGTGGAGCCTGAAGGGCTTCCGACGGTCGGTTATGGCGGTTCTGCCATTGGGCCCGGGGCGCAGATCGGTCCGTACAAGCTGCTGCGCATTCTGGGCGAAGGCGGCTACGGGATCGTGTACCTGGCCGAACAGCAGCGGCCGGTCAAGCGCCGGGTGGCGCTGAAGGTCATCAAGCCGGGCATGGACACCAAGCAGGTGATCGCCCGCTTTGAGGCGGAGCGCCAGGCCCTGGCGCTGCTCGACCACCCCAACATCGCTCACGTCCTAAACGCGGGCGCGACCGACGCGGGGCGGCCTTACTTCGCGATGGAATACGTCAAAGGCGTGCCGATCACCGAGCACTGCGACCGATACAGGCTGACGATCAAGGAACGGCTGGCACTTTTCCTCGCGGTCTGTGAAGCCGTTCAGCACGCCCACCAGAAGGGAATCATCCACCGCGACATCAAACCGTCGAATATCCTCGTTTCCTTCGAGGAACAACGGGCGCTCGCCAAGGTGATCGACTTTGGCATCGCCAAGGCGATCGGCCAGCCCCTGACTGATCGGACCCTGTGCACCGAGCGGGGTCAACTGGTCGGCACGCTCGAATACATGAGTCCCGAGCAGGCCGAGATGACCAGTCAGGATATCGACACGCGTTCGGACATTTACTCACTTGGCGTCGTCCTCTATGAGCTCCTGACGGGAATGTTGCCGTTCGAGAGCAGCACCTTGCGCGAGGGAGGCGCGGACCATTTGCGGCAGGTCATCCGCGAGCAGGATCCCAAGGCTCCGAGTACACGTGTCAGTCACCTGACGGAAGAGGACGGCACGCGAATTGCCGATCGGCGTCGCAGCGACGCCGGCGCGCTGCATCGCAGGCTTCGCGGCGACCTGGATTGGATTACGCTCAAGGCGATGGAGAAGGACAGGGCCCGCCGCTATGGCTCGGCGGGCGAACTCGCTGCCGACATCCGGCGGCATCTGAATGACGAGCCGGTGACGGCCGGACCGCCCAGCACTCTCTACCGCGTGTGTAAGTACGTGCGCCGGCATCGGGCGCTGACCACCGGTCTGGCGGCGGTGTTCCTCGTATTCCTGGCAGGTATGGCGGGGATCATGGTCTTCGCCGTCAAAGCGGATCGGCAAGCCCGCACGGCCCAGGCAGTCGTGGATTTCGTGGATCAGGACCTTCTCGGCTCGGTAGCTCTCCAGCAGGCCATGAGTCAGGAGGTGACCGTCCGCTCGATTCTCGACGCGGCGTCGAACCGGCTGGAGGGCAGATTTGCCGACAGACCTCTAGTCGAAGCCGCCATCCGCCTGACGCTGGGCAAGACCTACATTGAATTGGGCGACTGCCGGCAAGCTGAACCCCATGTGAAACGCGCCTACGACATTCGTCGCAGGGAGTTGGGCGACAACGATCCCCTCACGTTGACCTCGATGGCCCAGCTTGGACGGTTGTACTGGATGAGAGCTCGGTACCCAGAGGCCGAACCCTTGCTGACCCGTGCTCTAGAGTTCCAGCGACGCATCCTGGGAGCCGACCATCTCGACACGGTGGAGACCAGTGTCTGGCTGGGCCGGCTCTACACGGAGATATGCAGGCCGGAGTTGCCGGAGAAGGCGGAGACACTGCTGAACGAGGCACGGGAATCGAGCCACCGCCTGTTTGGTGGGAATAGCCCGCTTGGCCTGGAAGCAGGGTACGGTCTTGCCTTCCTGCACGTCATGGTCGAAGGGAAGTTCGAGGAGGCGGAGCCCGCATTCGGCAAAGGCTGGGAGATCGCGAAGGAGCAGTTGGGAGAAGGGCACCGACTGACGTGCCAGTTCATGGTCATGCTCGCCTTGTTCAAAGCATCGAACGGCTGGTTCGACGAGGCCGAGGACCTTGCGCGGAAGGCATTAGCCATGAATCGCCGGGTTCTGGGCGAGGAGCATCCGGATACGCTGAACGCCATGTGTACGCTCGGAGTGGTCTATGCTCTGCGGAACGATCTGGAAGACGCTGAACCTCTGCTGGAGCCCGGGATTGCACGTTTGCGGATTGTCTTGGGGGAAGGACAAGGGATGCAACTCTTCTACTCGCGATGGCTCGCCGGCCTTTACTTGTCTCAACGCCGCTATCAGGAAGCCCAAGAGGTGCTCGAGAGAATCATGACAGAGGGAGGACCCGTGCTGGGAGACGATCACATTCTCTTGACACTGGCCCGGATGAACATATTGACCCTGTACGCCATGCAGGAGAAGGGTGAAGAGCTTGAGAACTGGTCTGCGCAAGAGATCCGCGAACTCCAGCGCAAACCCGGTCACAGCGATCTGGCGGAAGCCGACATGCGAAACGCGCTGGCGTGGATACAGGCAACGTACCCGTCGCCTGCGGTGCGAAATGGGCCCGAGGCGGAGGCGAACGCCACCATCGCCTGCGGGTTGACCGGACGGAACAATCCCCTCTACCTGGATACGTTGGCGGCGGCTCATGCAGAGGCCGGCCATTTCGAGACTGCCGCCGCGCAGGAGCAGAACGCCATTGATCTCTGCGCGAAGTTGGGCAGCAGTGGCGTCCCTGCTGGGGTCGACCTTCTGCGTTACCACTTGAAGAGATTCAAGGCGCAGCAGGCAGTCCGCGAGGGGACCCTCACCGGTCCCGCCCGGCAGAGAGTCGCGCAGAAAAGGTACGAGGCAGCAGAGCAGGAACTTGCCGCAGCGATGAAGGTAGCACAACGCTATCTCGGTGAAACGCACCCAGAGACTCGGGGCTGCATTCTGGGATTCATCGAATTGTACGAAGCTTGGAGCAAACCCGAGGAGGCCGAGAAATGGCGAGCGAAACTGCCAACCGATGAATAGCAGGAGGGTCGCCTTTGGCGACTGAGATTGTGCCGCCGGCGAACCTGTCTTTGTCTGAGTACACGCGCTTGAAGTATCCGAAGCCCTCGTTACACCGCTACTCCAGGCGGGTCACACGGGACCTTTCGCCGACCTTCTTGTAGTGGGACAGGGCGCTTTCGCGGTCGGAGAAATCTCCGTTGGTGAATAGCAGGGTGGTCTGGCCGACGACGATCTCATCTCCTTCGACAAGCGGCGTGGGCTGGGAAATCCGCCCGTGATTGATGAAGACGCCGTGGCGGCTGTCCATGTCTTCAGCTTCGTACCGGTCCTTGGCCTCATCGAACCGGATGCGCAGGTGCTTGCGCGAGACCAGATCGTCCAGCAGTTGCAGTGGCAGGTTCTCTGCCCGGCCGATCACGCTGGTCCGCCGCCCGAGGGGCAAGAATTCTCCTTGCTGTTTGCCCGACGTCACGATGATTGACGCCATCAGCGCACCTCCCATTCCAAGGGTTAGCAGCGTTCTTCTGCGTATGCAGTTGCCATCTTAGCGTCTGGTCGCTGAAAGTCAACTGTGCAGCTTGGACGCGCGGTGCGGCTACTCGATCTCTCGGGGCAGGCCGTAAGAGCCGTGGACGACGCAGGAGGCGGTGTCTCCCAACCGGCGGAATTGGACGATCATCTGCTGCTCCGCTTTTTTGCCGTTCTTCAGTCTGACGGTGGTTGGTACTGCCACGATGGGACCAAGCACGGAGCGTCCGGTTTTGCTGATCTGACCGATTTCCAGAATCTCCACTATGCGGTCGTCCTTGTTCGGCCTGAAGACGATTTCTCGCAGGAATTTGTCACCCCAGTTGCGACACAGGGGGGCGAGGCTCTTGAGCTTGTCCAGGTCTTGATCCACGATTGCCTGGTACATCGTTCGTACGACCTTCTCGGCCGCCTCCTGCTGCGTCAGGCCTTCGGCTGAGATCCCGTCCTGAGGATTGCCCAGAGCGCCCACGGTGTCGTCCGGGATCTGCAGCGGCTTCTCGATGTGTTTCGCGTCGCCCGGGATGTGAACGTCGAAGACCTCAGCCGGCAGGTCCTCGTAGTAGACAATCTTGAAGGCATCGAAGCTCGGAGGTCCGGCTCGGTCCAGGTTCGCCCACTGCTTCATGGCCACCGGTAGCTTGCTGGCGGCGTCGAACTCGATGACCCAGGACTGGGCCCCGTGGACGTCGATCAGGCTGCACATGAGCATCACGCGGTCGCGCCCGGTGGCGGGGTCTTTGCCGCGCACCACTTCGGCATTCTCGGCGGCGCTGAGCATCTCCAGCAACTCCGGCCCGAGCCACTGGGCCATGCCGACGGTAAGGGCGTGCTCATAGTAGACCGTGTTTTGGCTGGGCTCATAGTGATAAGTCGAGCCGTCTCTGGTCCACGTGATGGCGCCCTGACTGCCCCTGACGACAACGTCTGTGGATTGCGTCTTGGTGTCGTTGGCCCGCATCCAGATCTCGGCCGTGCCGCCTGGGAAAACCCCGGTCAGGTAGACGCAGTGGAAGTCCCTGAGGGCTTCAATGGCGTCTTCCCACGCCCAGGCCGGTTTCGTCAACCCGTCGAAAACGGTGACCGACAAGGCCGCTACAACGATGACCGCCGCCGCGGCCAGCTTGCTTGTTCTGCTCGTCATGATTGTTCTCCATGTGGCACGGCCCCGTTGCGCCGTTCGCTGTTTCGTTCTGTGCATGGCTGTCAACGCATCTGCGAGCGACTTTGTGTCAGCCTCAGTGTCTTGCGGCGCGGGCAGGTGCTCCAGATACGCTTGCAGCAATCGTTCTGTGTCTTTGTCTTTGCTCATGGTTCCAGCTCGCCATTCAACGCGGCACGAACCTTCTCCAGGCCGTACCGGTAGCGGCTCATGGCGGTGTTGATGGACATCGCTCTCAACCCGGCAATTTCGCGGAACGGCAGCCTGCCCTGCAGGTGCAGGACGATGATCTCCTGCTGCTCGTCCGGCAGACCGCCCATCGCGGCATCGAGCCTGGCGATGAGCTCCCGGCTTATGGCCTCATCTTCGGGGCCAGCCTCGCGCGCCGGAGACGCATCAGTCGCATCGAGAGACGCTGCGCTGCGCCGCTGCCTCGTACGATTCATGTCCCGGGCCCGGTTGGCGACGCAGATCGACAGGTATCCCTTGAGGCTGCCTCTGAGCTGAAACCGCCCGGTGGTCTGCGCGAAATCCACGAACACGTCGTGCAGCACGTCCTCCACCCCGTTGCGGTCATTGAGCAGCGCCACAGCCACCTTCAGCAGCGCCGCGCGGTATTTCTCGTAGATTCGGCACAACGCCGCCGAATCGCCGCGATTGAACCGCCACACCAGTACTCGATCTTCAATCATCAATCAAAACCGCCAAATCTCAACGACCCGCTGTCCACATATGGAAGCGACGCGGCCGCTACGCTTAGTCTAAACCCGACGCCGTTCTCTCACCAAACCGAATTGCCCCTTGGCGCCCCGAAGAGAATTTCGCGGAATTGGTCTTTTTATCGTTGACAACTCAACGATAAACATGTATATACTATGTATATTCGTTGATTAGTTCCGTTCGTTCAAGAAAGGGGTGCTGCAACCATGAAGGCCATTGTAGACGAGAACAAGATGTTGCTGGGGTTCTATGAGCGGGCGGCCCGGACCTTGGGCTACGTGCTTCTGTGCGGCGGTGTGATCTGGGTGCTGATCTTTGCTTTCTGGGTGCTGGCGGCCGTCGACGCGGCCGGCGACCGCCAGTGGCCCGGTTTTGCCAGGAATGTGGGTTACGCGGTGTCCACTTTCGTTCTCAACTTCCTGGTTCCGGGGTGCCTGGCCCTTTTGATCGCCCAGTTCATCGGGTACATGTTAGGTGCGGAGGAAAGACCCGGCTTGGTTCTGCGCTACGGCGATTGGGTTCTCTACGCCTGCGGCGTGGCCCTGGTGGGCCAGTCGCTTGTTTCGCTCGCAGGCTGGGAGATGCTGGGGGCAAGGGACCCGGATGAGGCAGGTCTGCTCTTTGTCGGCCCGACACTGGTCCCGCTGCTGGCTAAGGTCCTTCTCTATGTCGCGCTGGGGCATCTCCTGGGACGTGTGTTGCCGATCATCGGCGAATCGAAGACGCTGGTCTGAAAGGAGCCCAGATGATCAACGTAAGGCTTGACTATCTGCTTGTGGATCGACGGATGAAGCTGAAGGACCTCGCCGAAGCGACCGGCCTGGCGGTCAATAACCTGTCGGTTCTCAAGACGCACAAGGCCCGCGCCATCCGCTTCTCAACACTGGAGAGCCTCTGCACGGCGCTCCGCTGCACCCCGGGCGACCTCATTGAGTACGTGCCGGATGATACCGACTCAATCCAGGCTTGAGCAGATGCCTCACGGAAAGCCTCTTCTAGCAGCCTTCGCGGCACGCCGGGCCGGCAGAGACCCATCCTCTGGCTATATGATTGGTTGGCACGGCCACCGCAGCGGTCGTCTATCTCAAGCGCGCCGGCGAACGAGGCGTTCTCGGTGAGGCGATCAACCGGCATCTGCTCAGTGCCTTGGAAAGCTATTGGGATGCTTGCGTTGCATGGTGTGAACCGTTCGGCTATATTGGCTGGGCGGCGCGCGATTGCGGAGCTAAGAGCGGCTTTGACCGAACTCGAAGGAGAATGAAGATGAGCTGTCCGGATCTGGGGACGTTCTGGAACGACAACAAGAAGCGCATCGGTGCGGCCCTGCCTCAAGGCATTGAGAAGCTGGCCGGCGTCCTCCAGGCCGGTGCCGATGCGTTCGAGATGGTCCAGGAGGTGGAAGGCAAGTACATCCATTGGCGCGACCAAGAGGGCATGCTGACGATCGTCTTTTGTGCTGTCCCCGACCCGCGCGACCTCGACGCAGTACTGGACGTGTATGTTTATACGCGAGAACACTCGCCGGCGCTGACGGCCGTCTTCGTCCATCAGTGGACCGACGGTGAGGGCAATTGGGATGCCTTCGCCATCGCGCCACGGCGCGCCATGGTGCACTGCGATCGCATCTGCGGCACCGAGACGGTACAGGAGTGCGGCCCGCAACTGCGGGAAGATATCTATAACCTGTTCGCGTGCGATCGTGAGTTTCCGGAGCCGGGTCAGGCCGAATGGGCTGAGCTACTGGACGGTCCTGTGGACCCGGTCATCAACCAGCTCGATTCGTTGGCGGCCGGTCACGCGTGTGTGCAGACCGTCAGCGACTCCCTGGTCCAGTGGGCCAATGGCGATGGACAGATAGAGGCGCAGTTCTTCATTCTGCCTGAGCCGGGCGAGATCGATGCCCTTGTGCGGATGTACCAGCAAATCCGTGAGAGCCACTGTCCCGTGTCGTTTGTGTTTGTCAAGCGTGACGAGTTTCGCGTGTACGACATCTTTCGCCTATCGGCCCGCAGCTATCTCGAGCACCACAACCAGGCCCGCGGGATCGTCAGGCCCAAAGACGCCGATCTGAACGAAGCCAAAACGCTTGACAATCTGTGTTGGGTCCCGCGCTGGGCTTCACATGTGGGTTGTATCAAGGGATGCCTGAACTTCCTGGGGGCTGACATTTCGGACGCGTGGCTCTTCGGCGCGACGGGGCACGCGTTTGTCATCAACATCGCCAAGGGTCTGTGCCCCAGTGGGCCGACGGACTGGAACACGGAGCGGTTTCTGGAGCTGGGCCGGAACGTCGGATACGCCGTCAAGAGCGTTGATGAATGGTGCCCGAAGAAGGATGACACTCTGGCGCGGATTCAGCAGAAAGCCTGGGACTACGTGCGGAACTGCATCGACGAAGGGACGCCATGCTACGGGTGGGAACTGGTCCATCCCGACTACTTCGTTATCTATGGTTACGACAAGACCGGCTACTACGTTTCCGGCCCGGGCTGTGACGGAGGCGCCGGTCCGATCCCGTGGCAGAGGTTGGGTACTTCCGAGATTGGCGTTGTGCTGGTGGCCGGTGTGCGACCGACCGAGCCGGCCGACGCGCGACGGACCGTGCGCGACGCGCTGGCGTATGCCCTGGACGTGGGTCACAACCGCCGCAAGTGGACCGATGGCGCTGGCGGGCTGGCCGGCTATGATTCTTGGATCGAAACGATGGAGGCGGGCAAGGCAGGGCGCTTTGGCCTGGGCTACAACGCTGCCGTCTGGGCTGAGTCGCGCAGATTCGCCGTCGAATTCCTCCAGGAAGCCCGCGAGCGACTCGGCGACGATCTCGGCCCGCTCTTCGACCGCGCGATTGCCCAGTACGAAACGGTTGCGCGGAGCCTCAAGGTTGTTTCCGAGGCCTTCCCGTTTCAGCAGTGCAACGACCAGCCCGTCAAGGCAGACGCCCATGCCTTGGCCGCGGTCAAGGTCTTGAAACAAGCCCGTGACGCGGAAGCCTCCGGCCTTGACATCCTGGCCGAATTGCTTGTCAGACTCAGCGGTTGATCCCCGCCTGGTCTGTGGAACGTATCACTCCTTGCCTATCGCTGCCCATGTGATATATTGAGGGCAATACCGTGGCTGGACTGTGTAGAATGGCGTATCTGGTGGGTGGGAACAGGACGGTGAGATGCTGACGAAGATCATAATCAGGAACTTCAAGCGGTTTTCAAAGGTCGAGATCGAGCTGGGCAATCCGGTCGTATTTATCGGCCCAAACAACTCTGGTAAGACGTCAGCCCTGCAGGCGCTGGCGCTTTGGGACGTGGGATTGAGAAGGTGGACAGAGAGACGCAAAAAAGAAGGGAGCAAAGCGGAGAAACGCACCGGAGTAGTGATTAACCGCCGAGCTCTTTTCTCGGTACCCGTTCCGGGAGCCGACCACTTGTGGCGGGACCTTCATGTCAGAGATGTGCAGTGGAGGGAGGAGAGGCAAGAGGATGGCTCCTCTAAGCGCAAGCAGGTCACCAGGAATGTCCGGATCGACATCGTTGTTGATGGGGTAACCGAGGATGTCTCGTGGCGATGCGGCCTGGAGTTCGACTATGCGAACGACGAGTCCTTCTACTGTCGTCCCCTTCGGGCTTCGGATGGCAAGAAGATGGGTCGTATGCCAATTCCGGACAAGGCAGAGGCGACGCGGATCGCTTTTCTTCCACCCATGTCAGGTTTGGCAGCCAACGAGACACGTCTGGACGGCGGCGCGATCAATGTCAGAATCGGTGAGGGGAGGACTGCCGAGGTGCTTCGGAACCTCTCGTATATCATCTGCGCCGAGCACGCTCAAAAGTGGGAGGAACTTCAGGAGCACATCAAGTCATTGTTTGGCGTGACACTAGATGCTCCGAAGTACATCACCGAGCGCGGCGAGATCGTGATGACGTATCATGAGAACGGCAGATGCCTGGATCTCTCATCTTCTGGACGCGGTCTCCAGCAGACTTTGCTGCTCTTGACCTACATGTTCAACAATCCGGGCGCAGTGCTACTCCTGGATGAGCCCGATGCTCATCTGGAGATTCTCCGGCAGCAGCAGATCTACCAGTTGCTCACGGATGTCGCGAGGGGGAACGGGAATCAGATCATTGCAGCAAGTCATTCAGAGGTGCTTCTGACTGAAGCAGCCGGTCGTGATGTTGTCGTGGCTTTCCTCGGACAACAGCCCCATCGAATCGATGATCGTGGCAGTCAGGTGTTGAAGTCTCTCAAGGAAATCGGATTCCAAGACTACTATTTGGCCGAACAAACAGGTTGGGTCCTCTATCTTGAAGGCTCAACGGATTTGGCGTTGCTTCGGGCCTTTGCCGGCAGGCTCCATCACAGCGAGGCACAAGCAGCATTAGACCGCCCCTTCGTGCGTTATGTGAGGAACATGCCCAGTGAGGTGAGTCGGCATTTCTATGGTGTTCAAGAGGCTGTGAGAAATCTGCACGGCGTGGCTATTTTCGATAGGATTGATCAGGAAGTCCCTTCTATTCCCGGCGTTAAGGTGCTTACTTGGAGGCGAAGGGAGATTGAGAACTACTTGTGTTCTCCCGAGACATTACTTGCCTACGCCCGGCAGAGCGCTCACGGGGAAACGCCAGGTGAGTTGTTCACGCTCCACGAGGCCGACAAGAGAACAAAGGTCATTTCAGAATCCATCGACGAGATAACCAAGGCAATGGATGCGCTTGGTAAGGGCGGGCCTTGGGATTCTGACACGAAGGTCAGCGATGACTTTCTAACTCCGTTGTTTCGTAGTTACTTCAAGAAGCTGGGACTGCCGAATCTCATGGACAAGAAGCGGTTTTACGAACTCGCCGATTTTGTCCCGGAGGATCAACTTGACCCGGAGATCAAGGAAAAGCTGGCAGCGATAGTGGAGGTGTGGAAAACTGCCGCGCCCCAGTAGGCTCCTTCAGCAACACCGGTGCGCTGAGACGAGGGTCTTCCGCGATTGGCGGCACGCCGGATCAATGGCCCAGGAGGCTCGAGGTATGTCTTACCCAGGGTTTCCGTAGGAAGACCCGACGCAATGCCCAGAGTCTCCAGGGTTAAAGACACTGCTGGTTAATAGCGCGGCAGTGGATTGTAGGGTGGTTAGGTGCTACACTTGGGCGGGCGAGAAAGCTCGCCCGCCCGGAGAATGTCTCGTGTCTGGGCCTAGTCGACGGCGCCTTTTTCCTTGGAGCCGATGCTGAAGGCGTAGGTGGCGCCGTCGAAGTCGTAGAACTTGATCATGACGGTCTGGGTTTCGGTTTTGCCGCCGGGCAGCTTCACTTCGGTAGGAACGTACCAGCGGTCGCCTTCCTGGTAGGGTTCGCCTGTGACCTCGTAGCCTTGGACCCATTCGCCGGCGGCCTTCATCTTCCTGACTTGCTCCCAGATTTGGGGCGGCCACATCCGAAAGAACAACGCCAAGCTCTTGAGCTTCGCTTCGTCCAGATCGATCATCGCCTGGCAGGCCTGTCGCGTAAGCTCCAGGCAGGCTTCCTCGCGAGTCATCTCGTCCACGACGAGTCCTGAATCCGGGTCAACCATACAGTCAACCTCCTCGGTGACGACCTGCGCGCCCGACGGCAGGTTGAAAATGCTTGCTGGTGGCTCCTCGTTGTAACGAATCTCTGTCAGTTGCCTGACGGCCAGCGTCTGCCGCATCATCTCGGTCGGGTTGTCATCCCGCAAGGTCTCGAACCGGATCGGCAGCTTCGTTTCGGGATCGACCAGGAATCTCTGCTGGCGCTTGGGCATGGTGATGTCGATAGCAATGACGGTCTTCCCGGTGGCCTCGTCCAGTTGGTCGTGGATCGCGACGGTGCTGTCGGCCCCGGGCTTATTGGTCGCATCTTCGAAGAGACGGCGGAACTTGGGAATCCAGCTCTTGCCTCGCTCGTCGCGCTTGGCGAAGTGTACCCGATTCGTCCGTTTGTTCAGGCCGAAGACACCATCAGGCGAGCAGATCTTGCAGAGGTTGTGGCCTTCCCGACCGAGCCAGACGTGGGTGGGCCGGTCGGGGTTGCCGTCGAACCGCATCCAGCATTCAAACTCGCCCTGCAGATAGAACTCGCCCTTCATGTAGACGGTCGCGATCTTCTTCATTGCGTCGAGCGTTTGCGTGACGGCGTAGGCCGGCGTGGCCCCATCATGAAATACATATATGCCGAGGATGACGGCCACGAGGATTAGTGCCGCGGCCAGTCCGGTTGTTCTTGCGTGCATCATGATTCTCCTTACTCCAAAGCCCGCGCGAGCGGACGGTTTCTGCTGTATTGCTTGCCGGGCGGAGACGGCGCTGTCCAGGACCTTCCGGTCGAATCGCGGCGTGGTGCGGGTAGCCGCGTGTTGCGTCTGGCAGAAGTCGCGGATCGCATTTTCGAGCTTGTCTGTGTCTTTCATGGCGTCACCGTATCGTCCAGCAAGGAACGGAGCTTCTGTAGTCCATACCGATAGCGGCTTTGGACCGTGTTGATAGATACGTCTTGGGAGGCCGCAATCTCCTTGAACGTCATTGCCACCTGCAGGTGCAGAATGATGGCCTCACGCTGATCGTAAGGAAGCTGCGCCATGGCCTGCTCGACAAGCCTTGCCTGCTCCGCCTGCACGGCGATTCGGTCCGGCCGGCCCAAATCCGACGTTTCTTCTCCGATCTCGTCAGTTGATAGAACCCGCTGCGACCTGGCGCGGTTCAGATTACGCGCCCGGTTGGCGACGGAACTGAGCAGGTAGCTGCGCAGGCTCGTTCGCAGCTGCAGCTTCGGGCAGAACCGCACGAACGAGACGAACACGTCGTGCACCACGTCTTCGCCAGTCGCGCGCTCGCCGGACAGCGCGACAGCCAGACCCAGCATATCATGCTTGTGCTTCTCGTAGACCTGCCGCACGGCCTCAGCGTCGCCCCGTCTGAGCTTCCACAACAGCAGCTTTTCTTGGAGCATCAACAATCGGCCTCATTCGTTCCGGAACCAACGACAATCGCCACTAAGACACGCGACCTGGCTATTTTAGTCTATTCACGCGGACGTAAGGCACGGATTTTCGCACCGTCCCTGTTGACATAGCAGGCACGCCCTGCTATTGTCTTCGTTGTGTCCAGGGGAGAATTCGATGTTGGCAGTGCATAGGACGGGAGATTGGACGAATACACCGGCGATGCGGAAAGTCGCTCCGCAGCCAACGCCAGACGCGACACACTCAGGCCAACCGAAGCTGCTCGACCGCATGCGCGAGGCCTTGCGCAGCCGCCACTACAGCCGGCGGACGGAGCAGACGTACTGCCACTGGGTCAAGCGATTCATCTACTTCCATAATGTACGCCATCCGGCCGAAATGGCCGAGCCCCAGATCAATGCCTTTCTGACCCATCTGGCCGTCAAGGAGAAGGTCAGCGCCTCGACGCAGAACCAGGCGCTCTCGGCCCTGCTGTTCCTCTATCGGCATGTCATTGGGCGAGAAATTGGCAACTTGGGCGAGGTCATCCGCGCCCGCAGGCCCACGCGTCTGCCGGTGGTCATGACCCGCGAGGAAGTGAAAGCTGTGCTGGCCAACCTGGCAGGTGACAAATGGCTCATGGCTTCCTTGATGTATGGCGCGGGCCTTCGCCTGATGGAAGGCCTGCGGCTTCGGGTTCAGGACATCGATTTCTCCCGCAACGAGATCCTGGTCCGCGACGGCAAGGGCGCGAAAGACCGGATCACCATGCTGCCCGAATCGCTCAAGGCCCCGCTTCAGGACCATCTCAAGCAGGTCAAGGTGATCCACGAACAGGACTTGGCCGAAGGGTGGGGGCGGGTGCTGATGCCTGACGCCCTCGACCGCAAATACCCCAACGCCCCCGCCGACTGGCGCTGGCAGTGGGTCTTTCCGCAGGAGAGCCGCTGGAAGAACGCAAGGTCTGGGGAAGACGGGCGGCATCATGTCCATGAGTCCATCATCCAGAAGGCAGTTGCCGGCGCGGTGAGAAAGGCCGGCTTGGCCAAGAGGGCCACCTGCCACACGTTCCGGCATTCTTTCGCAACGCACCTTCTGGAAGGCGGCTACGATATGAGAACCGTGCAGGAGCTTCTCGGTCACAAGGACGTGAAGACGACGATGATCTACACTCACGTTCTCAACCGGGGAGGCAAGGGTGTGAAAAGCCCGGTGGACGATTTGTAGGGAAGAGGGGAGAAACGATGGCGTCTTATACAGAAACCATATATCCCCCCATCCCAGGCGTTATAGGCGATCTAATGGTCTCTAATCAAAAGGCTTATGCCCGTCTTATCGCCGGGGTGTTATGCCGCGACTTCGCGACCGAAAAGTGTTATAAAGAAACCATCTAATCATCGTTGTGCCATGAGATGAAACGAACATGAATAACGGACCGTACAGCAAAGAGCAAATCCTCTCCGCGATTCGAGAGGCGGCTGCCACCCTCGGCAAGCCGCCGTCCCGCGCGGAGTTTCAGGCGCATTCAGGAATTACGGAATACCACGTTCTCAAGTGGTTCCCCGGTTGGAATGCTGCGGTCACCGCGGCCGGGCTCAAGGCGCACACCGGCAACATCAAACTCGATGACCCAGTCCTACTCGAGGACTGGGGTAATCTTGTTCGGGAGTTGCGCCATATCCCCACTCGCGCACAGTACCGACAGCATGGGACCTACAGTCCCGGTGTTTTCGAGAAGCACTTCGGTCCGTGGTCGAGCATCCCTGCTCACTTTCGCAAGTTCGCAGAGAGCAATTCCGAATGGACAGACGTCCTCGCCCTCCTACCCTCGCCATCTCCTCAACTCCGCCGAACTGCGCCGTCACCTGCTCCGCAGGCGACGCCGACCGTCGTCCCTGTTGAACTCCCTGAGTCGCCCCCAGTGTCGCAAACTCATGCACGGTTAGACAATCGCCCGACCTACGGAAATCCCATTGATTTCCGTGGCCTCCGGCACGAACCCGTGAACGAGAGCGGCGTTGTCTTCTTGTTCGGCATCGTTGCCAGAGAACTCGGGTACTACGTCGAGGCCGTACAAGCCGGATACCCGGATTGTGAAGCCAAACGTCAGATTGCCAAAGGCAAATGGCAGAGGGTCAAGATTGAGTTCGAGTTCGAGAGCAGGAACTTCCGGGATCATGGACACCCCCCGGAGGGGTGTGACATCATCGTGTGCTGGAGACACAACTGGACAGAATGTCCGGAGCATATCGAAGTGCTTGAACTGAGCCAAGTGATCCAGGAACTGGCCGCATCGGATGATTAGGAGAGGCCCAACAAGATGAATCGACAGCGACCTTGAAAACCGCGCCTTCGGCCCGGTTTCCAAGGCGCGTCATTCACGACGTTAGAGCTGGGCGCATCCGTAATGACGGCAAAGGGGGTCTGGACGATGGGCGGGAAGGTCGCGTGGGGGACGTTCAGCAGCCGGATCCTCATTACACTCCGCTATCCGCTGACGTGGCGGAAACAATCGCAGATGTTATCATCGGGGCCTTTCAAACCGGTTTTCAGGAAGGGCAAATGAGCAAACGGTACGGCCTGATCTTCGATGTGGATGGGTTGATCGCGGACACCGAGCCGCTCAACGCGAAGGTGACGATCCGGGTCTTTGAGGACATGTTCGGCGTGCGAGGCGTGCGGCCGGAGGATTTCGCCGCCGGGATCGGCAGGGGGGCCGAGGTCTTCGTACGTGCGGCTGCGGACGTTCACCATATCGATCTGACGGACGAACAGGTGGTTGAGGCCGCCCAGTTACGCGAGCAATACTTGATTCGGGCTATGTATGAGGAGGGCGTGCCAGCCTTTCCGGGCGTATTGGCGCTCATCCACGCGGCCCTTAGCAAGCCGGAGTTTCGACTGGCCATTGCCACTTCCGCCTCGCTCGAATTGTCACGGGCCATTCTGGAATCGACGCAGGTGCCTTATCAACCGATGGCCTACGTCTGTGGCAGCGACGTCACGAAGAAGAAGCCCGATCCGCAGATCTTCCTCCTTGCGGCCGGCAAGATCGGGATCGAGCCCGGCCGTTGTGTGGTGTTCGAGGACGCTCCGAGCGGCGTTCAGGCGGCCAAAGCGGCCGGCACCAAGTGCATCGCGGTGACCAACTCCGCCCCGGCCGAGGAACTGGCCGTAGCCGATCTGCTGGTTGATTCCCTCCGACGAGTCGGCCTGGAGACGATCCGCAATCTCCTCGACTGAGCTACTATCTTGTGCCTTCGTGCGGGCGAGGTGCTTGATTTGGCGCGACGGTCGTCGTTATGATCTTTGCTATGAGCCGAACCGCCTGCCTGTGGCGTGCTGGCCGCGCGTGAGGACCGGGCGGATTATCAACCTTCACAAGGAGTGAACAAGATGATCGCAAGACTGTTTGTGGCAACATACGTCACTATGGGGCTCCTGATGGGAGGATGCAGCGAGGCGGCTGCCTCCGAGACAAAGACGCCGCAAGCTACGGAGGCTCCCAAGACAGCCGAGATGATGGAGGCAGCAAAGGCCCCAGCGGCACCAAAGCCGGCCGAGGCGCCCACCCCGAAGATCGCGTTTCGGATCAACTGCGGTGCTACGGAGCCCTATACGGACAAGGCCGGTCACTTGTGGGTAGCGGACCAAGATTTCGATTCGGGCAAGACATGGGGCGCCGACGACGGCGTGACGGTTGACCGTGGCAGTCTCGCGCTGGCCGGCACGGACGCGCCGCGCGTCTACGAGCTGGAACGCTACAGTATGGACTCGTACAAATTCATCGTCCCCAATGGCAAGTACACGGTCCGCCTGCATTTCGCTGAGACCTATGAGGGGATCATGGGCGCGGGAGAGCGGGTCTTCTCGGTAAGCATCGGCGGCCGCGAGGTCTTGAAGGACTTCGATGTTTTCAAGGAGGCCGGCGGTGATCTCAAGCCACTCGTGAAGGAGTTCAAAGGCATCCCGGTTGAGGGCGGCCAGTTGGTGATCGACTTCGAGCCCAATATCGAGAACCCCGAGATCAACGGCATCGAAGTCCTGGCCGAGTGACGGAATCTGTAGGAGCGGTGTGCATAACACGGCTTACTTGGCTCAATAATCGCTCAGCGGCTGCGTAAATAGATGTCGCCATCGCAGGGGGCCAAGGTGTGTATGCGGCTGGACCTGGCTGTTGCGCGGCTGGTGTGGGCCTCATCAAGGACGACCTCAACGGCACGATTGCCCATTGGATTGTAGACCGCGATTCCTTTCTCAAACTCGCGCATCACAGCGTTGTCGTCTCTCGGGGCCGCGTTTGCCAAAGGCTTGCCGAGACCTTTGGACCAGAAGGGATACCAATCATGTAGATGATCCGGCGTGGGCAGCGGGTTCGGATCGGAAAACAGGCAGTAGCCATTGGAGTGGGTCAGGACCAAGGTCGTCACGGCCCGCATCAGATGCAGGTCCCGACGGGAGTTCTGGCACCAGACTTCAACACAGTTGACATGTGGCGGGCGTAGACTGCTCTCCGCCCACGTGAGCGTTTCAGGGATCGTCTCCCAGTCCCTCGGGGTGCTGCTTGCGAGGCATTCCATGAAAAGACCATTGACATATGATGCGCTTCTTGGAGCCTTTCGGTGGTTGGTGTTGACGATGATCAGGGCGACCTCCCCGATAGCTGCTCGGACTTCCTTGACCAGTGCCAGGCGATAGTCATCATCATTCCACCAGTCGAGCATAATCCCATCGGCAACGCCCGATTCGATGGCCGCCTTCGCGCGCTTGGCAACGTGCTTGCGAAACTGTGCGTTCCTATAGTCCAGGCGCAGGTATCCGCCTTCATCCCAACCTCGGGCGATTTGCCCGTTCTCAGCGTGCATCCACCATTCATGTCCCTCAGGTAGCCAGCTTGGAGGCGCATCACGGTATCGAATCTCAGCGATCAGGATGATATGGGGATTTAGCTTGAGAAGCTGCTTCCGGACCGCGCGGCCTCTCTCAATACTCGAGGCTGTGAATTGCTCGGCCAAGCCTCTGGGTGTTGTGTCCCACTGCAAACCCCCGCCCAGCCCGATGCAGCTCCACATCAGGTCATGTTTCGCGACGGCCTCGATCTGGTTCACGTCGGCGACGTTCTCGGCCTGCCCCCACGCCTGAAACACGGAGGGGAAGTCCCGCGTGGTGATGCGCGAGACAATAGACGGCCCACGGGTCTCAACGCGAGCGGTACTCGAGATGGGCAGCAGTAGCGCGAACCAGAGCACGGTCCACCTCGTGCGACTTTCGACTGTCCTCATGTGCCTGCCTCCTGTCAAGTAACGTGGCTAGTTCCCTACAGTGACTGTCCGGGCATTGGGTATGGCTACCTCGACTATCTCGGCCCCCAGATTGACCCATTGCTTGCAGCCATCCAAAACGATGCTGTCGCTGGTGGCGACGATCAGGTGGGTTTGACGCAGTTCCGCGTCGGGGTTCAGCGAGAGACGGATGTCCCAGTTCCAGTCGTTCTCCTTTGCGACTGTGGCGATGAGGGTCTTGAGGCGGCCGCTGTTGGAGACAGGGCTGTCCAGCAGCCATAAGGCGCTGGCGATGCCTGCCTTCTTCAGGAAAGTCCCGATGAGCTTCAAAGCCGGGACGGTCTCTTCCACCTTACGATAGGTCCCGTGGATGCTGGCGAGGTCGCGGAGGCAGCCGTCGCAACCTCGGAAGATCAGGCCGCCGCTCATGGCGGCTTCAATGGTGATGAGCAGATTGTAGCCGTCGATGGCAATCTCCTCGCCAGCTAGGTCGGCAAGCTCGACGCGGCGTTCCAGCCGCGACTGCAGTTGCTGGTCGGAGCAGGCGCTGCGCATAACCGCTAGACGTTGTCGCTGCGTCAGGCTGAACCGGTCGCCCACCAGCTTCAGGGCGCTCTTGTCGGCGTAGCCCTTGGTCAGTAGGAGCGAGAAATCGGCCACCGCCTGGCGCAAGCTGGCCAGCCGCTCGGGCGCGAACAGCTCTGCGTCGGCGGGATGCGGGCCTCGATGTTCTCTCTTGTCCGGCACGATTTGGATTTACGAATCAGGATTCACAATCTATCATCTGGCTTTGTGTGCCGCTGGCACGGTCAAATCATAAATCGTAATTCGTAAATCGACAATCCAAATGCCCAGTCACAACTTGGTACAGCTTCAGATAGATGACCTTGAGATCCTCGGCTATTCCGTAGCCGGCGAGGAGACGGTCATCGCGTTGCCGCAGCTTGACGTGTGCTTCGATGTCGGCAAGGCGCCCGACCAGATCATTCCGATCAACCACGTCCTGCTCACGCATGGGCATATGGACCACGCGGCGGGGTTTGCGTATTACCTGTCGCAGCGGAACTTCTGCGGCATGGCGCCGGGGACGGTCCTGGCTCCGGCCAATCTTGTCAGGCCGATGCAGGAGATCATCAATTCGTGGGGCCGCCTGGATGGCAACCGCATCCCGGCCAAGCTGGTCGGCGTGCGGCCGGGCGACGAATACCAGATCAAGCCCAACCTGTTCGCCCGCGCCTTTCCGACCAAGCACAGTCCCGGCTCGCTCGGCTTCACGGTGCTGGAGAAACGCAAGAAGCTCAAGCCCGAATACGTCGGCCTAAGCGGTCCGCAGATCGTGGAACTCAAAAAGCAGGGCGTTCAGATCGACAACCCCCTGGAGATTCCTATCGTCACGTACTTGGGCGATACGCAGTATGTCGATTTCGCGCAGTTGGACTACATTGTCAAGAGCAAGATCCTGATCGCCGAATGCACGTTCTATGAGGAGGACCACGCCGGCCGCGCCGATGCCGGCCGACACATGCACGTCACCGAATTTGCCTCGTTAGTGGAGCGGCTGCAGAACGAGCACATCATCATCGCGCACACCACCCAACGCACGCCGTTGGGGGAGATCCGCAAGATGCTTGAGAAGGCCCTCCCGCCTGAGATCCACGACAAGACCATCATTCTGATGGACCGGCGGCACAGGCTTCGCGACGTTGCAGAGCGTGCGCCCGAAACACGATGACCAAGACGGCCGCGAGGATCGGAGCGAGGAACGTCCAAATCAGTCCTGCGTAGGCAGACACGATGGCCATGCGACCGAATTCGGCCGCACCGAGAGTTCGTGTTGCCGCGAGACGAAAGAGCAACTGACCTGCGATCAAAGCGAGGTCAGTCATCACCAGCGCTCCGCACAGAAGGCCCAGTCTGCATCTTGAGAAAGCCGGCCATCTTGCCTCGGATTTCATCCGGCTCCACCGTCGACAGGCCACCCAGAGCAAGGCAAGAAGACTGGCGGCGGTAGCCACCTTCAGTGCCAGCCCCAACACACCGAGACTGTATCCTCGCACGCCAAGACACACCGCTGCGACGACACCGCCTTGGGAGACGCCGCTCACCACGTAGCCTCCCAGCAGATAGACGAGCGCCCCCAGTGCCATCCAGGACAAGCGCTCCAACGGCCGCCAGTCCCCGTTGACCTTGCGGAACTCCTGGGCCAGGCCACCAACATCGCCGAGCCGATGACGCGCTACCAGAAAGGCCTCCGCTTCGGACAGCCCCAGCTCCCTAAGGCGTCCGCTCTCCTCCCGGAGATGGTTCTCCAGTTCGTCGATATCCGAAGCCTCGACAGCCTGCGACTGAGCCAGCTCAGTTCGCCATTGTTCTATTCTCTGCTCTAAGTCAGACATGGGCTTCTCTTCCATAGGAGTTCAAGGTGCTGTGTCCGAGCGTCTACTGGTTCATGTACTCAGCCTTGCAGGGCGTGCCTTGTCGGACCAACTGAGCCAGTACGACAACATCTGACCTACGATGCCTCCTGCCGCACGCGTGGAGATGTTGTCTACGGCTGGATTTGGGCCTCTCGTCGGCTTCGCCGCGATAGCACGATAAGGAACGCGGCCAGCAGGACGGGTGCCGCGATCTGGAATTCAACCTCCGCGTACCTGTAGTCAGGCTTGATCATGATTCCTCCCCAGACCACGTGAGTCGCTACGATCCGGACTGCGACGAATACCACCGTTCCGATGGCGAGAACCGAGGCCGCATAGGTTGGCGCCGCCGTCCAGCGCCCGGGATGGTAATCCCGGCGCTGCAGATGACGCGCGTGCAACCACAAGGCAAGCAGAATTGTGCCGAGAAACGCCGTGTGTCGAACCCCGGCCATGAGCGTGCCCAGGTAGTTCACGAAATGGGAATTACTTCGCAGCAAGCCGCCCATGATCATAAGCCGGACCGGCAAGACGGACACTGCATTGGCAAGGGCAAGAGCAGCGAAGTAGAGCAGCACGCCCATGATTCCCCAAGTGAGCCTCTGAAGGAAGGATCGGTGTACATTGACCTTCGAGAACTCGCGCTTGAGTGCCGCCGTATCGCCCAGCCGATGGCGCGCGACGAGAGACGCCTCCTCGTCGGACAACGGCACGGCCTTGAGGTGCTCCATCTCCTCTCGCAGGTGGCTCTCCAACTCACGGACGTCGGGGTTGCCGAGCGCTTCAGTGTCGGCCAGATCGCCCCGCCATTGTTCGATCCACTTCTCTACGCCAGACATGGTCGTTTCTCCCAAAGTTGCTGAAGGGTGTTGTGTACAAGCATCCATTGGTTCTTGTGCTCCGCGAGGATTCTCGTACCCTGCCTCTTGAGGCGGTAGTACCTGCGTTTGCGCCCGGCTTCGCTCGGCTGGAGATAGGATTCGACGAGACCCTGCTTCTCCAGCCGGTGGAGGACTGGGTAGAGCATCCCATCGGTCCATTCCATTTGCCCGCCTGATAGATTCTTGACCCGCCTGATGATAGCGTAGCCATAGCTGTCACCTTCCGCCAGGATAGACAGGATCAGCGGTGTAGCCGAGGCCGCGACTAAGTCTTTTGAGACTTCCAAGTTCGATACCTCCATTCTTGTACATAGGATATACATGCATAGTACTGCTATGTATCAAGCGCGTCAACGAGATTTTTCGGAAAACCTTGTTTTTTTCACCGGCGGGGACCTACAAGGCCGGGCGGGAGTCGGTCAGGCACAGGTCCACGAGTTCGTCGATGACGGCGGTGCCGGCGCATACGACCTTGTCGGCGCCGCCCCAGTAGAGCTTCAGGGTGCCATCGTCCTCAGGGACCGCACCGCAGGTGAAGACCACGTTGTGGACGTAACCGACCACTTCCCAGGGGTCCTCAGGCTGGAGAATCCAGCGGTCGCCGACGCCCAGAATCTGGGCCGGGTCGTCGAGCTTGTGCAGGGCCACGCCCAGACGGTAGACGCAGCCGTCCATGGTGGGGAAGACACCGTGGTAGATGCTCAGCCAACCGCGGTCGGTCTTGATCGGTGGCGCGCCGGGGCCGATCTTCATCTCGTCCCAGTGGTAGGTGACCGGCTTCATCACGACCTGCGAGTCGCCCCAGTGGACGAGGTCAGGCGAGTAGCTGATCCAGATCGACCACGGACTGATCTCCGAGTGCGGTCGGTCAAGCCGGACGTAGCGGCCGTTGATCTTCTCGGGGAAGAGAACCGTGTTGCGGTAGTCGGCTTGGGTGATGAGCGAGATGCGCTCGATGGACTCGAAGTCGGTCGTCTTCGCCAGACCGGTCCGCACGCCGTGCTTGGAGTAGGCGCTGTACGTGATGTGGTAGGCCCTCTCCAAGTGGGTAATGCGTGGGTCTTCCACGCCGAAGGCCTCGTATTCCGAAAAGGGTGACTCCTTGCCCGGCGTCACAAAAGGCTTCGGGTGAGGCGTGAAATGAAACCCGTCCTCGCTCTCGGCCAGGCCGATGATCGAACGCCCCGTGTCGAGATGCGAACGGAACAGCATGATGTAGCGCCCCTCGAATTTGGTGACACCTGCGTTGTGGACCGTCTCGACGGGATACGGGATGTCGTCCTTGGTCAGAATCGGATTGCCTTCATATCGAGTGACGAGTCTTTTTCCCATGACATGTTTGTCCTTACAGGCAGCTATCGGTGTTTCTCTGCCTCGCGGCGGAAGATCTCTTCATAGACTTCCTCGTAGCCCGAAGCCATGCAGTCGATGGTGAAATTCTCTTCCACGCGCCGGCGGCATTTCCGGCGGTCGATCCGATCGATCTTGTGGACCGCTACGACCGCCTCGTCAACGTCATTGACCAGAAAGCCCGTCTCTTTGTCCTTGATGACTTCGCGGCAGGAACCGAGGTCCATCGCCACTACCGGGACTCCGGCCGCCATGGCTTCGGCCATGACCAGCCCGAAGCGCTCGGGGATCGTGTTCAGATGGACGACGGCACAGGCCTCACCAAGCAGGGCGTCTCGCTGGACGGGATCCACGGGGCCGATGTACTTGATGAGCTTGTCGTCGAAGTCTCTGGCACAATCGTCGAAATAGGCCTGGTCCTGGACAATGCCGGCGACGATGAGCGGGATCTTGGCTTTCTGGGCGGTCTCGATGGCCAGGTGCAGGCCCTTGTCGGGGTGGATGCGTCCGTAGAAGACGAGGTTCTTTCCCGGTCTGTCGCGGAATGTGAGGTTGGACAGGTTGATCCCGTTGTAGACCGTAGCCACATAGGGTAGTTCAGGATCTCGGTCGGAATCGCTGATTGAAACGTAGTAGGTATCCTTGTGGCCCCGATAGACGCGCAGAATGTCCGGCTCGGAGAAACCGTGGATGGTCGTTAGCATCGGCGTCCTGATGAAAGGCAGATAGGTCAAGGGCAGGTAGTCAAAGTTGTTGTGGATCAGGTCAAATTCGCCGGCGCGGGCGAGGGCCTTGGAGATGTGCAGGCAGGTCGAGACGAGTGGGACCTGGGACTTGTCCTCCTCGTAGCCTTTGTCGATGAACGCCACGAGATTGGCCTTGGTGATCGACTCCTTCGTGGCAAAGAGGGTGACATGCTTGAAGCCTCGCGCGACCAGTCCCTCGGCGATATTGCTCGCGACCGTCTCCCAGGCGCCGTAGGCGCGCGGCGGCGTGCGCCACGCCACGGGCGAGAGAATCGCAATCCGCCTGTCCTTGATGTCCATGCCGGGTATCCTGTCACAGCGAGACTGCCTACCATAGTGCCCATTCTCGCGTCAGTCATCAAGTCTCTTCGCACGCCACTTTTCGGCCTCTTCCGGTCTGCCCCAGGTTTCGTAGAGCCGTACTAGCTCGCGCAGCGACGCAACGGTGTGGGGGTGTTCCGGGCCAAGCCTGGTCGTACGTCCACGGAATGCATCGAGCAGAAGCAATTCGGCCTCGCTGTATCGCGTTTGCCTCAGGTACAGAACGGCTAGTTCGTGCATGGACTCAAGACAGGCGGGGTGGTCGGGGCCGAGTTTGACGCTCTGGCCTTCAATGACGGCGTTCAGGATCTCTTCGGCCTCGGGGTATCGGCCTTGTTCTCGACGGAGCACGCCGAGATGGCGTTTCGTTACCAGCAGCTCCGGATGGTCATCATCCAGTCGGTCGCGCATGTTGCCCGAGGCTTCGTTCAGCAGGCGTTCCGCCTCCGGATGAAGGCCTCGCTTTGTACACAGCACACCCAGGGACACCTTGATGTGCACCGTGGTCGCGTGCTCCTCTCCGAGCTCCGTCTGAGCACCTACCAAGGCCTGCTCGAGCTGCTGTTGAGCTTCGCCGAGATTTCCTTGGAGAGTATCTAGTCGGCCAAGCTGTGCTATGATGGCCCAACAGCTGCCGGCTTGAGCCTCTTGAGCTGCCTGCAAGAGGTCCGCATAGATTTGCCTAGCCTCGACGTAACGACCTTGATCGATGCGTAGAAGCGCGATCTTTCCCCAGTACAACCGTTCCCTCCAATGCCCCGGTGGCCACCACGGGTGAAGGACCGCTTCCCACATATAGGGCTCCGCCTCGTCGTATCGGCCCACGGCCCGCAACACACTGCCGAGGTGAGCCTTGGCGGCGTAGTACAGATCGCCGGGTTCTCTTCCTTGTTGCTGATAGGATTCTTCCAGGGAGCCAAGTAGGCCTCTGAATATCTCCTCGGCCTCTTGGTGTCTGCCCATAAGCATGTAGGTCAAGCCCAACCAGTTCATTGTGACATGCGGATTTCCATCGGGCTCCCGTTTCTGTATCTCAAGGGCACGCTCCAGGTGCACTAAGGCCGTATCATAGTCGCCGAATTGAGACATATACGTGCTGCCGAAGGCAAACCGCATGGACGCTTCACGGAGAGGGTAATCCGCAAACTGAGTGTCTAACTTCGCTGCCGCAGTGTCAAAGATCTCCCGAATGTCCGCGGGCTTGAGACTCTCGGCGGCAAACGGCTCGAGGATGCTGGTTCTCAGGAATTCTGCCATAGCGCTGTTTTCGGCAAGGGCCCTGGCCTGTCGATCGAGCGCCTTGGTTTGGCCTATGGCAAAGACCACGGACACGATTGCTCCGACGACAGCCACCAGAACGACGGCGGCCGTGGCTACGACAGAGGTTTGGTATCGGCGTACGAACTTCTTCGCTCGGTAGAGCCTGCTGGGTGGTCCGGCGACGAGTGGCCTGTGCGCCAGGTAGTTCTCAATATCGTCCGCGAGTTCAGCGGCGGAGCGATAGCGTTCTGAGCGCTCCTTACGCATCGCCTTGAGGGGAATCCATTCGAGTTCCCTATGTAGGCATTTGGCCAATGCTCCTACGTGTGTCCCACGGCACACAGCAACCTCTTTCGCATCCTTGCGCAGTCGTGTCAGACGCGTACTGGGTGTCTTGGGATCAGTCTCGCGGATCACCTTGCGGATGTGTTCGATCCCACTTTCACGAAGTTCTTTGGAATCGAATGGCAGGACCCCGGCAAGCAGAACATACAGCAGCACACCCAAGGAATAGACGTCCGAGCGGGTGTCGATATCTTGGCCCACCATGTCCACCTGTTCGGGGCTCATGTATTCCGGCGTACCGAGCAGACGGCTATCATCCGTCGTTAGGGTCCCTTCGACCAGGGGCTGGCTGAGGGCCTTAGCCACGCCGAAGTCGATGATCTTCGGGGTCGCTTTGTCCTCGCGCCGCAGACCAAGATATTGGACGGCTTGATATCGCGGTGGATGATGCCCTTCTGGTGGGCATGCTCCACGGCGCTGCAAACCTGCTGGAACAGCCGCAGCCGCTGCTCAATCGTCAGCCTGTGCTGGTCGCAGTATTCAGTGATGGGCCGGCCCTGGACGTACTCCATGACGAAATAGGGCCGGCCAGCCTCTGTCGTGCCGGCGTCGTGGACGTGAGCGATGTTCGAGTGATCCAGCAAGGCCAGGGCTTGCCGCTCTGCCTCGAACCGCGCGATCACGCGTTTCGAATCCATCCCTGGCTTGATGACCTTCAGCGCCACCTGCCGCTTGATGGGCTCGGTCTGTTCGGCCAGGTAGACGATCCCCATACCGCCTTCGCCCAGGATATCGAGCAGCTTGTAGCGCCCGACATGCATGCCGGGCCGCTCCGTCAGCACCTGCAGTGAGGCTGCTCGCAACGAAGGATTCTCCGGGCCATCGTCCGCTTGCTCTTCGCCAATGGCCAGAAGCCGCCTGAGGCGGTCAAGCTCTGCCCCAAAGATCGAATCCGACTGTGCCATTGACTTGCCTCCCACAGTCCGGCTACGCAGCAAAACGCGGAAACAACGCGCGCGGGCGACTGCTGCTCCGGCTGCGGCGTCCACCCAATGACTACCCCGGTTTATTCGAGGCGCTGCGCGTTTTCCGGGAGGAATTGCAGCAGATACGCCACTTCCTCGCCGACCTGCTCCGCCGAGACCACGGTGTTGCGGATATGCTCCAGCAGCGCGCTGCGGAAGCGCCGTTTGACCGTCACAATCATGTTGGAGGCCGTCTTTGTATCCTCGATGCCGTAGGTCTGGCACAGCTCCGCCAGGGGGCGAGCCGCGCGGTCATTCAAAATGGGTTCCACCACGCGCTCTTGGAAGAGCGCCCAGTGCGTTTCCAGGCCCTGCTGCCGGCAGGCCTCCTTCACGTCTGCCACCACGCGTTCCAGCAGGACCGAGAGCCACGCATAGTCATAGGAAGCCTCGGCCGCCGCGTCCGCCAAGCTCGCAGGGAGACCGGGCAACTCAGCCACATCGAGCGAGACGAGTTTCTCTCTCGGTATGCGTTTCTGGGCCCGGGCGTCGCGGTCGCGATTGGCCAGATACTGATTGAGGGCATGCAGGAGAAAGGTGCGAAACCGGCCCTTGTCCTTCTCGACGCGGCCTACCAGATGCCGGTTCAGGACCACCTCGTGGAAGAAGTCCTGCGTCAGGTCCTTGGCCTCCTCGTTGTCGCGCCCCCGGCGACGCAGGTAACAGTAGACCGGCTTCCAATAGCTCTGGAGCAGCAGGCCGATCAGGGCGGTCTCTCTATCGGGGCTGGCCTTCATGTCCTCAATCAGCGACCAGTGGGTAGTCAGGAAGACACCCTGCGTCCCGCCCATATCTGTCCGATCATGACATCCCATCTTCGGCACCTCCCGACCCGGCGCAAAGCACACTGGGGGGTTCTCGCGGCTCCTGGGCCACCCCGATTATAGCATGTCGGGGCTCGCGGAGAAACGGCAATCCGGGCCTGTTTCTCCTGCCGGGCCGGCCCGACGGGAAGAAATCTTTCCCACGCGCGCAGCGGCGCGAATTTCCTGGGGTTTAGGAGATGAGAAGGGCGATCCGATGCGGAAACAACGCGTTCCCGAGAATGATGACGTGGCATAAGAAAGGACGGTGTGAAATGAAACGGTTCAACCGTGGCAGAATGAGGTTGGTGTTCGTTGGATTTGTGGCCGCGATGGTACTTGGCGGCGGGACCACCTGGGCGGACTACGTGATCTGTGATCCCATGCCAGCAGAGGATGCCATTAACAGGAACATCCTTCACGCTCAGGGGTGCAGCTTCTCGCATGATGGCCTGGAACTCTACTTTTCTCTCGTTCGGCCCGGCGGGTATGGTGATTACGATATCTGGGTTGTTGATCGAGAATCGCCAAACGCCCCTTGGAGCGAGGCCGTCAATCTGGGACCCGATATCAACACTGGTGATATAGAAGGCTGGCCGACGATCTCACCTGACGGCCTGGAACTCTATTTCTGGCGTGGCGATTATCCAATGCGTTCGACGCGTGCCTCTAAAGACGACCCATGGAGCCCTGCCACAGCATACACAGGTGTTTATCCTGATGATTTCTCGTCCGACGGCCTCACAAAGTACACTGAGGCTAATTGGTCAGGCGGGTATGGTGATTACGATATCTGGGTCACGACGCGGGAAACAATCGACGATCCATGGAGTGAATCAGTTAATCTTGGCTCGAATATAAACGACTCACGCAATCAGCGTGTTCCAAGTATCTCAAACGATGGTTTAGCCTTGTTCTTCATAACTTCACCCGGTTGGCGCATCTATATGTCCGTTCGGGCTACCACTGAAGATGAATGGGGCCCGGCTTTGGAGCTTGGTCCGGAAGTCAATGGCTATGGGTGGGTAAACAATCCGGAAATCTCACCCGATGGCTCGACCTTGTACTTCGAGACCGGTCTTCGCGAAGGATTTACAGAACGCTTCTGGCAGGTCTCTATTAAGCCTATTGTCGACTTCAACGGCGACGGCAAAGTCGACGGCAAGGACGTGCTGGTCATGGCTGACCGATGGGCAACCGATGACTCGCTCTGTGACATTGGTCCGATGCCCTGGGGCGACGGCATCGTCGATGTCGAGGACCTGAAGGTTTTGGCCCAATACATCGGCGAGCCGTTTGACGACCCAACCCTCGTCGCCCACTATGAGCTGGATGAGACGGAAGGCATGGTTGCGTCGGACAGTGTCGGCGCACGTGACGGCATCGTTCATGGTGAGCCGATCTGGCAGCCGGAGGGTGGCATGATCGCCGGCGCCCTGCAACTCAACGGTATCGACGACTGCATAGAGATCCCGTTGATTCTGGATCCCGCCGCAGGACCTTTCAGCGTTTTTGCCTGGGTTTTCGGCGGAGCACCGGGCCAGGTGATCCTCTGCCAAAACAACGGCGCCAAGTGGCTGCTGGTTGGAGAGAATGGCGTCTTGGCCACCGAACTCTCTTGTCCCGGCGCGACCGATCTCCTGGCCTCTGACGTGTCCATCACCGACGGCAAC
>JAFGJR010000096.1 GCA_016928975.1 Sedimentisphaerales bacterium
GCTCAAAGATCCGGCTCTGGAAGCCCTGCTCAAAGGCTTAGCCCAGCATAACGTGGGCCTGTGTCTGGTGACCACGCGCGAATCGGTCGCTGACCTGGCGCCATTTCATGCCACGACGGCCCCCGAATGGCTGTTGGAATGCCTCTCGGAAGAAGCAGGCGCGCAGTTGCTTTTCAACATGGGGGTCAAGAAAGCAGGTAATGCCGACATAGGACCGGGCGACCAGGAATTGAAGGATGCAACACGCGAAATCGGCGGGCATGCTCTGACGCTGCAATTGCTTGGCCCATATCTTGCGAAGGCGCACCAGGGTAACGTGCGAAAGCGAGAGCTAGTTGCATTCCGGAAGGCGGATGCAAAGGTTCAGGGTGGACACGCCTTCCGCATGCTGTCAGCCTACGAGAAGTGGCTTACCGGCGCACGTGAAGAAGGCGAGACGCAACTGGCTATATTGCGTGTTCTGGGGCTCTTCGACCGCCCGGCTGATGCCGGTTGCATCGCAGCCCTCCGCAAAAAGCCGCCCATCAGAGGCCTGACCGAACGGCTGGTCGATCTTACCGAAGAGGACTGGAATCTCACGCTTTCGAATTTACGTGAGTGCGGGCTCATTACCATTCAGAGGAACGGCCCGTCGCCCGTTGGTTCTCGCGTGTCATTAGATGCCCATCCGCTCGTGCGCGAGTACTTCGCGAGGCAAATGCGCGAAGAGAGCCCGGACACTTGGCGTGCCTCCCACTCACGACTCTATAAGTATCTGTGCGATTTGCCAGAGAAGAAGTCCCCAGATACGTTCGAGGAGATGGAGCCGCTTTACGCGGCTGTTCAGCATGGCTCCGAGGCAGGGTATTTCAAGGACGCTCTCAGAAAGGTCTTTAGGCAGCGCCTTCGACGAGGGGATGAGCAATACAGTTTTCGTTGCGGTCTCGCGGGAGCCGACTTAGCAGTTCTCAGCAGTTTCTTCGAAAGACATTGGTCTCATGTAGTACCTGTCTTCTCGCCTCGTGATCAGGGTTACATACTGAACGAGGCGGGAAGTGCGTTACGAACCTTGGGACGGCTCAGCGAAGCCGAGGAACCGGTGAGGGCCTCCTTGAGCATGCTGAAACGCATTCGTGACTGGAAGGCGGCAGCTAATACGTGCACCACATTGGTGAACGTACTGTTGCTGGGTGGAAACATGTCGGGGGCACTGGCCGCCGCTAGAGAAGGGGTGGAGTTTGCAGACAAGTCCAAGGATGATTACTTCTGCGTCAGCACGCGTATAACTCTGGCTCGCGTACTTCACCATCATGGTGAAACGGCTGAGGCGATGCAACACATCCGAAAGGCTAAACGGATCGCACCCAACATGCGAGCCTCGTCCAGGTACGCGCTACAATCAGCAAGCATCTGTGACGTGCTCATAACTAGAGGCCAGTTACGCGAGGCAGAGAAGTGGACAGAGCAGGCGCTTGAATCGCTTGCTCGTGTGGGCGGTCATCCGCGCGAGACAGCGCTGCATTGTATCAGGTTGGGCCGGATCCACCTGGAACGTGCATTGAAGGGGCAATCCGAGTGTCTCTCCATCGCCGCCAGCCACCTGCGCCGTGGCGTGGAAGAGATGAGGAAGGCAAACAGGCGTGATGAACTGCCTGCCGCCCTGATTTCGCTTGCCTCACTGCTATCCGCGGAGGGCAAGCTCAGCGATGCAAGAGCCTATTTGGACGAGGCATGGCAGATCGCGGAGCGCGGGTCCATGCGGCTGCACATGGCGGATGTGTTGTTGCATCGGGGGCGGCTGCTTCGCGACACGGCGGCGCTGGCCGAGGCGCGGAAGCTCATCGACGAGTGCGGGTATCACCGGCGGGATGAGGAACTCATCGACGCGGAAGAGGCGGCTAAAGGATGGTGAGAGACTGGCGTGGTCTGCCTTTCCCAGCGTGGGAGATTGCTTCACTTCGTTCGCAATGACATACATAGGGAAGCCCCGGCAGAGATGTGCCGGGGCCTCCACTCTGATGCTTCGGGGACAATGCTGCGCGATCAGCCGGGACTCATGGCGAGCGGGTCAGGCAAATATCGTCGATGTACATCCGGCCGGTGGCGCCCGGCTGGGGATTCCCACGATCACCCACGCCGATGTATAGCTTCTTGACGCGGGCCAGGTCGACGTTGGCGGCGATGAGCTGGGTGAACGGGATCTTCCATTCGACCCACTTCACTGCGGTCACGACGGCGGAGTCCGGATGAGCGACGACGGCGACGTGCTTGGCCGCGTCTTCGAGTGCGACATACAGGGGCGCCAGACCGTTGGCCAATCGGCCTCGCACATAGAGAACCAGCGTATCGGCGGCACCGGCGGTCCAGTCCTGGGCATCTGTAAACGGACGCTCGGCCTCGCTATAGAACGGCGAGTTCACGTTGTTGTACTCCACGGGCATGGACTGCAGGCCGCCGTGAACGATCTTGGTCTCCATGATATTGCCCAGTTCGGGGTCGTAACCGACGATGGCGCCGGTCCCGTTGCCCGGATTGCCCGGCGCAGGCTCACTGTACCCCAGGCCATCGATCCACGTCTGGAACACCCTGCTGCCGACGTCATTGGTGTAACTCCCGAAGTCATCGACCGGCTGGCAGGTCGTGAAGCTCCAGACGTTGCCGGCCGTGATCTCGTCAAAGAAGACCTCGTCCACGCGCCAGTAGTAGGTGGTGAGGCCCTCCAAGGCCCCCGGCACAAATGCCGTCTCTTCGAGAGGGAGCTTGCCGCGATCCGCCTCCGCCGCCCCCTGGTTAACCGCGTCCAGGCTGGAGCTGAAATACACTTGGTGCTCCGTGGCGGACAGGCCTGCCTGCCAGGTCAGGGTCGGAGCAAGCGGGACCGTGTTAGCCTTGTCCAGCGGATTGGGGTAGTAGGCGGCGACGTCCTGTGCGACGAAGCTCCAGACTCTGCCCGTGTGAGTTGTGACGCCGTCCTTCTCGATCTCATCGACGCGCCAGTAATAGGTCTGCCCCGGCTCGAGACCGGGAGCATAGTAGAAGGCGGTCCTGGTGAAACGAGGCGCCTTCAGGTCGTCGGCGGTCAGGTCCGCCCTGGTGCCCAGGTAGACATTGTGAAACACCGCTGTCTCGCCTTTTGTCCACCCGAGCAGCGCGACGTTGACGCCAATGGTCCCGTCAGGCGGATCGGGCTTGTAGGCCTGCAACCTGGGTGGGACGAGCGCCTGGACTTCTTCGGCGGCCAGAGCGCGGTTGTAGATCCTCACGTCATCCATGGCACCGAGCCACTGCCGGGCGGCCTCCCGCTCGTTGTCGAGGATTCCCAGCGCCACGCCGAACGAGTCCGTCGGATCGAACACGCTGGTATCGGGCATCGTGCCGATCTGCTGCTTATCGACATAGAGGGTGATGTCCGTCGGCGACTTGGTGATCGCCGCATGGTGCCAGGCGCCGTCGCTGAACGTCGCAGTGCTGTAGATATTGGCTCCTCCGCCTGTGTCCAGCGGGTATCGATGCAGAAATCGCAATTTGCCATCGGAGCCTACTTCGAGCAGGATGCCGTGCAGCACGCCCGGGGCGTAGGCTGAGATGATGTCTCGCTGTCCCGCACCGTCGGCCCGGAACCAGACCGCCATCGTGTACGTGCGGAGTTTGAAGCCGCCGTTGATGAATATGTAGTCGTCGGTCCCGTCGAACAGCAGGCAGCCGCCGTTCATGCCGTCGGTGCTCCAGGTCGGATCGCCGAATAGCTCGCCATCGACGCTCTTGCCACTAGAGTCTGCGGCTATTGGCCCGTCGCCGTCGTCCAACTGCCACCAGCCGACCAGATTCGGGTCGGTGGCAGCGGCGAAACCCAGGCTGCACCAACCTGCGACCATCAGGGCAGTGCTCAGAGAAATGAGTCTTTCGCGCATTGTCATCCTCCTTCAAAAGGTATGTCAAAGAGGCCACCCACAGGCCTTTTGCGGAGCTCGGAATGAACCCGGCCGAGCAGCACGGCATAAGAAACCCATCTAAGCTATCCATTATACGGCATCGGTCACAAGAGTCAACGGGAATTCCGGAGTCTCTGACGGGTCTTCTGGTGGATTGCCGACGGCCGCCTCGGTAACGCCAGCCAACGGAGACAGAGTATCCCTGGGGGGGGCCGCGGGCGGATTTGGCCGCGCGCGGAAGCTCATCGACGAGTGCGGCTATCACCGGCGGGACGGAGAGCTCGCCGACGTGGAAGGGGCGGCCGAAGGGTGGTGAGAGACTGCCGCACTCCGCTTCACAGCGGGGGGCGGGTTTGAAACCCTCTCCTACGAGAGCACGCATACCACAACCACACACACCGGGGCACGAGCGCGGTTGCGGCGAGGGGCGTGGGATGATACGATCATTCTTCCGGATGGACGGCATCCAATGCATGGCGCCGGATGAGGCAACGACGAATGGAAAGACGAGAGTTCTTGATGAAAGGTGTGGTCGGCGCGGGGTCGGTCGCTGCCGGGCGGCTCGCGGGGCGTGGTAATGCTGCGCAGACGAACGAGTGTGGGCCGGGGTGTGTCTGCAATGATGCACCGAAGTTGCCTCGGCGGGCGTATGGGGATACGGGGGAGAGGCTGTCGATTATTGGGTTCGGGGGGATGGTGGTCAACGGCGTCGCGCAAGGGCAGGCGACCCGGCTGGTGGCGGAGGCGGTTGAGAAGGGTGTCAACTACTTCGATGTCGCGCCAAGCTATGGGGATGCGGAGATCAAACTCGGCCCGGCGCTGGAGCCGTATCGCAAGGACGTCTTTCTGGCCTGCAAAACCGAGCGGCGAACGAAGGAGGGGGCCGCCGCGGAATTGGCCGAATCGCTCCAGCGGCTGCGGACCGACCGCGTGGACCTCTACCAGCTTCATGCCGTCACGGATGTGCAGAAGGACGTGGACGTGGCCTTCGGCAAGGGTGGCGCGATGGAGGCGTTTCTTGAGGCCAGGAAGCAGGGCCGTGTTCGCTATCTGGGATTCTCCGCACATTCGGAGGAGGCGGCACTGGCCGCGATGGATCGGTACGATTTCGATTCGATCCTTTTCCCGATCAACTTCGCCACGTTCTACAAGGGCAACTTCGGCCCGCGCGTGATCGAGGTCGCCAAATTGAGGGGTGTGGCGAGACTCGCTCTCAAGGCCTTGGCCAAGCAGCAGTGGCCGAAGGACGATCCGGCGCGAAAGCAATACCCCAGGTGCTGGTATCAGCCGTTGACGGATCGTGAGGAGGCCAAGCTTGCTCTGTACTTCACGCTGAGCCAGCCGATTACGGCGGCAATCCCACCTGGCGACGAATCGCTCTTTCGCATGGCAATGGAACTGGCGATGGGCTTTCGCCCGGTCTCACAGAAGGAGAAGCAGACTCTGCAACAAATGGCGCAGTCCCTGAATCCTGTCTTCGAGCGCAGGCTGTAGCTCATCGTGCGATGCGGATGAGATACCACGGCGTGGCCGGCTCGCCCACCGCAATGCGGAATGCACCATCAGTCCTCTCGGCCGGGATCGGCTCGGCCAGAGGTGTTGCGCCGCTATCAAGCGGGACGGCTTCGATCTGTCTGGCCGACTCGATGCTTCGCAGGGTCACAAACCCTCTGACGGGCTCGATGAGCGTGGGCGCGGTCCCCCAGTCGGTAAGGGTCGTCCTTTTGTCGTTCCACTTCATGCCGGTATTGGCGGAGCGGGCGGTGGTTACCAACAGTAGCCGGTCCGCCTGGGAGATCGGCTTGTCGTCCAGTGAAGTGACGACGACCGCACAGAATTCGTTCTCGACAGTGACCGCCAGATGGGTCAGCGGTCTCTCCACGTGCTTCAGGAACCCGATGAGAGCCTGGGACTTGTTCGTGTCTATCGTCACGTACCCTTGTCTTGCCCCGTCGCGATGCCAGGCAAGCTGGCTGGTGTCGGAGACGATTGTGTCCGTTGAGCTCGCAGTTGGGTAAGGTCCGCCGGATTTGTCGAAATCCCGGATTCGCGTCGCGTGCACAAGCGCGAGGGCCGGGCTGAAGCCGGGAGTGAAAAATGGCCGCCGCGAAGAGGCCAGGCGAATACTCTCGCGGACCTCCTCCGGTGAGTAGGACCGGCAGAGGGTCTCTTTCGCCGGTTGCACGTCGCCGCGCAGGAACGTGCACGCCCCGGCGGCGAGGTTCATCATCTTCACCGGGTCGCTCTGGATCTCGAAATGACTGGGCATCCGCGGGCTCCAGTCGGCGGCGGCTTTGTGCTCGAACGTGTAGAAGAACACGCCGTCCCAGTCATGGAAGGCCGCGTATGCGCCGAGGATGCCGATCCCTTCACACGCGTATTCGTTCGGGAACGGATGGTTGATCTCCGACACGGTGTAGGGCTTGCCCGCCACCGGAGATCGCGACAACTGCACGACCGTGGAATTCAGAGGATCGTCGACCATCGGGGTATTACCGATCGAGAAGCCTCGCTTTCCGGTCTTTGGGTCGGTGGTATGGCTCGGGTGCTGCCAATAGACGTGGCCGTCGACGATGTCACACTGCGAGGCGGAGGTCAGGAGCAGATAGCCGCTGTTGTAGTGATTGTGGTCGCTTGTGCCGGCAATCAGCGACTCCACGCCCAGGTCATTCTTCAAGTAGTCATACATGCCCTTGAAATACGCTTGTTCGAGGTGCATGTAGAATGCCGCCTCGGCATGGAATCGTTTGGCCGGTGCGTTTTTGAATTGTGACCTGGTGAGTCGGGGGACCGGCTCGCCCTCCGCCACGCCCGCCGTCTTGCGAAGCTCGCTCAGCTCTTCCGTCTTGAGCGTCTGCCGCAGCCAGTCGTTGTATTTGGTCGTCAGCTCCTCGGCGTACCAGGCGGTGATGTCGGTCCACGTGCCGGGGTTCCTCTGCGTGTTCTTGCCGAGCAGCCGGTCACTGAACCACGCCTCGACGATGGAATTCTCGTTGACCAGCTCCACAATAGCCACGGCCGGCTCATGGCGATACTCATGGCCGGTATATGCATTGCGATGCGTCAGAAGCTGCCGAGCATATTCCTTGTGCAGCATCTGGATGTGCTCATCGAAGTAGTTCACGGCTTTGGCGAAACCAAGGTACTCATAGTCCCTCACGCCGTCGCCCTTGCGGAAAGTCCGTCCCACGTTGAGGTTCAGGTTCGTATAGATGCCGCGTTTCTTCAGTTCCGCGACGAAGTAGTCCAGTATGTCCAGTTGATTCGGATCGAGCGAGCGTGTACTGTCGCTGCCTCGCACAAACAGGCTCGCCGACCAGTTTGAGTCCAGAAAGTGGAATCGCACGCAATTGATCCCGAACCGTGCCAGATGAGCCGCGACAACCGGGGCATCGGCCTTCGATGGAAAGCACGCCGACCCGGTGACATTCACGCCCCAGATTCTGAATCGCTTCCCATCCGCTGTCACCAGGTGCCCGTCCTTGATCCCGATAGGCCCATCCTTGCCCGCCGGCGCGCGGAGAAACGAAGACAGATCGACCAACGGCGCGGAGTTGTCCCGCCAGTTCATCGCAAACGGCTGCATCGTCACTTCGCCATTGGCCACCACTGACGGCATGAACACTCCAAGCAGCGGGATCAGCAGACACCTCATCGTGACACCCTTTCATCTATGCCGTGTACTTGTCCAACGACAGCCTACCTGTCTCGACGCTTCGAGGCAACACTATGGCAGGTTGCCTTCTCATCATTGTTCTTCTTGGCAAGCGGTGTTATGATCGTTCCTGTCAGGAGAGTCTATCGGCGGACTGGACATGGTGAGAAGTGCATATGTCGCGGATACTGAGGCCGTGCTCGCGCGACGGCGTGACAACGGCGGGGATTACTGGGCCACAGCGGATGGGCGCCTCGCGGTCGGCGCTCCGTTCAGCACGCTCGGCTCACTGCTGATCCTTCACGAGCTGCGCGTGGCTCGCACCCACGAGGCGGTCAAAGGCGGGCTCCAACTCATCCTCGACGCCTGGCGAGAGGACGGTCGGTTCCGGTTGGCGCCCAGCGGCTCGTTGTACCCTTGCAGCACGGCGGATGCGGCCAGAGTGCTGTGTCATTTCGGTTACGCGCGCGACCGCCGACTCCAACAGACGTTCGCCCACCTGCTGGAGATTCAGCAC
>JAFGJR010000013.1 GCA_016928975.1 Sedimentisphaerales bacterium
GAGGACTTCGAAGACGAGGACGTCGAGGAGGACGAAGACGGGGATGAGGATGAAGACGAGGATGAGGATGACGATGAGGATGAGGACGACGACAAGGATTGGTGACGTGTAGTCCCGACGGCCTCCCCTTTGTCCCGCAGAAAGACCTGCATACGTTGAGACCAACGTGCATGAAACGATTGCAGCAGCACGGGTCGCCTCCCGGTCAGTTGCTCCGTCCCATAGGGCAACCACGATTGTTGCGGCGCTGACGACGGCGTGCGCACAGGGTATATGCCCTCACGGCCGCCGACCATCTGTGGGCGACGAGGACGCGCCGAAAAGGCAGTTGAAGAAGTGAGAAGGCAAAGGGCCCCGCATCAAACCGGGGCCCTTCGTGTTTGAAATGCGCGATTGCCTCTCAGCACGGGCGAACGTCGGTTGCCTCCTGGCCTTTTCGACCCGGTGCCGGAGTATATTCCACCGCCTGACCTTCCTGAAGAGACTTGAACCCGTCCCCGGCGATCTTGGAGTGATGGACGAACAGATCTTCGCCGCCGTCATCCGGCGTGATGAAGCCAAAGCCCTTCTTCTCGTTGAACCACTTGACTCTTCCTTTTGCCACCTTATCTTCTCCTTGGACCCGCAGAGTCCATACAACACTTTCCCTCAGTTCTCGATCAGGGGTATCCTCCGAGGGAGGTAAGTATACTCCTTAACATCTTGGAGGATTATACCTGCCGCCAAGCGTCAAGTCAAACAATCTTGCCGTGCTGCCGGTCGCCCGCTGCGCGGCGACCACCCCGGACCGACAGCGGAGCGCAAGGCATTGTCCACGCGGTGGTGAAGCGCAGACGATCCCACGCGCGACAGAACATAGCGTCGCTATCTGCTACGACACACTACGCCTTGGCCTTGAAGCAATCGCCTCGCCAGCAGCACTGCGTCCACGGGCAACTCCCGTTCGACCGGCCATAGCATGGCGAGAATCCCTCCGCCTCCTGGATCGCGTGGACTAACTCGAGTTTCTTCATCTTCCCGGTGTTGATCCCCAGGGCTTTCGCCTTGATCTTGATCTCAGACACCGTCATTGTCCTGGAACCTGTCTCCATCATAGGCATGCTCGTTCTCCTTTTCTTGCCGGGCCGGGTCACTGCCCGAACCCGATTCCCTGATGCGTCCCTCACCCCCACGGGTCTGGCGCACCCTTTTCTTCGGCCGGAAATGTCCGAATTCACCAGTCGGTTTTTCTGCAAATGCCCGGATTTCACGCGCCTGTTCCCTTCCATGAAGGCGGTTTCTCTCCCTGGGGCCAGTGTTTTCTCGGGCCTGCCCGAGCCTGCGGGCATACGGTGACGAACACCAGCATGCCCTGGGCAACCCTGTTTTTCTATTGCCGTCCACACGACCATGTGGTAGTAGCATCATGAATGGTTTTATCGGAGATAGCTATGAGATCAGGATCAGACCGAAGAGCTGCATCGCAGGCCTGCAACGCATCGTTCAGTCTCTCCGTTATTGCCGTCGTCTTGTCCGGCTTCGCCTGCCCGGCTCACAGCCAGGACTTCGTGCCTTTCGTCATCCCCGCACGCGTCAGCCCTGAACTGTCGATCTGGGTGGCGAGCCACGATCCAATCAAGACCGACTCAGACCGACTCGCTGCGACCGATCACTTCTATCGCAGGAACGCGCCAGTGCGCATTTGGGGGGTGAACCTATGCTTTGGCGCGAACTTCCCCACGCATGAAGATGCCCCCTATGTCGCCCAACGGCTCGCGGCGGCCGGGGTCAACGCGATCCGATGTCACCATCTCGACACCTCCCGGTGGCCAAATGGGATCTGGAATGCGATCGACGGCAGGACGATTGAGCCCCAAGCCCTCGACAGGCTCGATTACTTCATCAATGAGCTGGCCAGCCGGGGTATCTGGGTGAACCTCAACCTGCACGTCGGACGCAGCCACAGCCAGTATCTCGGTGCGCCGACGACAAACAGCGACTACGACAAGATCTCCGGCATCTTCACGCCCGCTCTGATCAGTGCTCAGAAGCAGTATGCACGGGATCTGTTGACCCACGTCAATCCCTATCGCGGCGTGCGATACGCAGACGACCCGGCCATCGCGTTTGTCGAAATCACCAACGAGGACAGCTTCTTCATGTGGAACGGGGACGACACCCTGCGGACGCTTCCCCGCTACTACGGCCAGATCCTGCGTGACAAGTATAACGACTGGCTGCGGTCCCGCTACGGCTCTGACGAAGCCCTTCGGGCCGCATGGGCCCAGGACACACAACCATTGGGCGCCAACATGCTCCAGAACGGCACGTTCACCCAGTGGAACAAGGGCATCCCGAGGTACTGGAATCTCGAACAGCATGAGGGCTGTCAGGCGTCCCTGTCTCAGCCACGCAGCGTGCGATCGGACGCCATGCAGGTGAAGATCAGCAAGGCGGACGCCGTCGAGTGGCATTTGCAGTTCAACCAGAGTGGATTGGCAGTCATCGAGGGGCAGTATTACACACTTTCCTTCGAAGCATCGAGCGAGAGACCCCGCAAGATCACCGCGTACGTGGGTCAGGCCCACGACCCCTGGGGCAACCTCGGCGTCAGTCGCACGGTGGACATGGGCGACGCCTGGCGGAAATTCAACTTCGGGTTTGTGGCGTCCGCCAGCGACGGTAATGCCCGAGTCAGCTTCTCGTTCAGCGGCGATTCGACGACGTTCAATCTCTCTCGCGTCGAGCTGCGCCCCGGTGGACAGACTGTTCTGGCCGAGGGCGAGTCTCTTGCCCTCGGTAACGTGGGACTGTTTCAGGAAAGCGAAAGTCAGCGACGCATCCTGGATCGAATGGTGTTTCTGGCCGAGACGGAGAAGGCCTATTTTGACAGTATGCGGTCCTATATCCGCACCGATCTGGGCTGCAGCGCTCTGGTCACCGGCACGATCGTCTTCGGGCCGCTGGGCCTGTACGCACAGAGTGACATGGACTACATCGACAGCCATTCGTATTGGCAGCACCCGACGTTCCCCGGCCGGCCCTGGGACCCGGCGGACTGGCTCATCGAGCAGAAGCCGATGACAGACTATCCAGAGCAAGCCACGCTGTTCCGGATTGCCGCCGAGCGGCTGGCAGGCAAGCCCTTCACGCTTAGCGAGTACAACCACCCCGCCCCGCTGGACGCCCAGGCCGAGTGCGTGCCCATGATCGCCTCATTTGCCGCCGCTCAGGATTGGGACGGCATCTGGCTCTTCGACTACTCCGGCTCCGCCAACGCCTGGAGCCGTGAGACCATGAGTGGCTTCTTCGATATCGACACCAACCCGGGCAAGTGGGGCTTCATGCGAGCCGGCGCAGCCATGTTCCGCGACTCGTGCGTCAGCCCATTGAATAGCTTCACCCGGCTCAGCCTCACGGAGGGCAGCGATGTGCTATCCCAGTTGGCCGCTCTGCACCTCAAGCACGGCAGTGATATGCTGGGAGCCGTCGGCGTGTCTCGAGAGGCCATGCTCACCGGTAGGCATGTGGCGGCATTGAACGGTGAGGGCGAACGCGGTGATATCGCCGGTCCGGGCGCCGCGATCTCCTGGACGGTCGAGAACGGCAAGGGGATGTACGCCGTGCAAAGCGGAGCGGCATGGATCTACGTGGGTCATGCGGAGCGATTCTCACAGGTGAGCGGCGGGAGGATCACAGTCGCGGCGCCCGAGTTCGTCGCGCTGACAGTGACCGGCCTTGACGGCGACCCGTCGACGCTGTTGGAAAACCATACGAAGATCCTCGTTACTGTCTGCGGCCGGTGCGAAAACATCGGCATGCAATTCTCACCGGACCGCCGGACCGTCGGGAGGAATTGGGGGACAGCGCCGGTGCAGATCGAGGCGGTTCGTGGCAGCGTGATTCTGCCGCAAGGTCGCTGGACATGTCATGCTTTGGCGCCGGATGGCTCATCGAGTGAATCGGTGCCGATCGTCTACGATGCCGATCGAGGTACCCTGACACTCTCGCCCGGCTACGGGACAATGTGGTATCTGCTCGAACAGAATCGCAGGTAGAACCGCCCCGTGGGCGGAGACTCCATCTTTGTAAGGACGGACCAATGGGAAGTGCTCTTGTCGAGCGTATGAACGTCCCGATTCTGGCTCTCCTGCTGTGCGCACGTGTGCTCCTCGCAGGACAGACTGTTGAGCCGCGAACACTCTTTGCTTTCCAACCGGGTTTCGACGCACGTGCCGTGGAGACCAGCGACGCAAAGACCATGGTCACGGACGCCGGTGCGCTGCGCGTCGAGACGGGACACAAAGCCCAGTGGCCGGGCGTCACGCTCAAGGCGCCGCAGGGCAGGTGGGACCTGTCCGCGTACGAGTACATCTCGCTTGATGCTGCAAATCGCGGCAGCAGCAAGGTGACCGTGCACTGCCGCGTGGACAATCCAGGGGCCGACGGAACGAACCATTGCGTGACGGACCAGGTGTCTGTGGACCCCGGCACATCCGGAACGCTGAAGGTGCGCATCTTCCCTGTTCCGTGGAGGCTGGACGAGCCCCTGGAGCTGGTCGCCATGCGTGCCAACCCCGTCCACCAGGGCAAGATCGACACGGCCAACGTCACTCAACTCGTCATCTTCGTGAGCCAGCCGAAGGAAGACTATGTCTTCGAGATCGATGACGTGCGAGCGGGTGGCCAGGTGCAAGTCGTGGATGCCTCGACGTTCCTGCCGTTCATCGACGACCTCGGCCAGTCCGCACACAGGGACTGGCCCGGCAAAACGCACTCCGTCGAGGAATTGGTCGCACACGGCAAGGCCGAGGAGATGGATCTACAGGCACACCCCCGACCGCAAAGCTGGGACAAGTACGGCGGCTGGATCGGCGGACCGAAGCTACGGGGCACAGGGTTCTTCCGGGTCGAAAAATACCGCGGCAAATGGTGGCTTATCGATCCAACGGGCCGGCTGTTCTGGTCGCACGGAATCGACTGCGTCCGAGGCGGAAACTCAACGCCGATCACGGGACGCGAGCGATACTTCCGCAACCTGCCTGCGCAGGACTCGCCATTCGCCAGGTTTTATGCCACCGCCAACTGGGCTCCCGTAGGCTACTACAAGGACCATCTGCCGTACAGGACGTATGATCTGGGCCGTGCCAATCTCCTGCGTAAGTACGGCGAGGATTTTGAGGAAGCGTTTGCGGATGTCACGCACCGACGGTTCGAAAGCTGGGGCATCAACACGATCGCCAACTGGTCCGACGAGCAGATCTACCTGATGCGCCGCACGCCCTATGTGGGAACGATCAGCTTCGAGGCCAAGAAGCTCGAAGGTTCCGAAGGCTACTGGGGCAAGTTCTACGACGTCTTCGATCCCAGTTTCGAAGCGAGACTTCGGGAGCGTCTCGAACGGGAGAAGGGACAGATTGCCGACGATCCCTGGTGCATCGGCTATTTCGTCCACAACGAGCTATCCTGGGGCGACGACATCTCGCTGGCCGTGGCCACACTCGTCTCCCCGCCGGACCAGACCGCCAAGAGGGTGTTCGTCAACGATCTGAAGGCCAAGTACGACGCCATCGAGGAGCTCAACGCCGTGTGGGGAACCCACCACGAATCCTGGGACGCCCTGCTCCGGAGTCAGCAGGCGCCGGACAAGACCAGGGCCAGAGAGGACCTGGAGGCGTTCTACACCAAAACGGCAGAGACCTACTTCGGCACGATCCGCCGGGAGCTCAAGAAGGTCGCCCCCAGTCAGCTCTACATGGGCTGCCGATTCGCCTGGGTCAGCGACCGGGCCGCTCGTGCCGCAATCAAGTTCTGCGACGTCATCAGCTATAATCGCTACAACTACAGCGTCGAGGATCTCCGACTTCCCGACGGCGCGGACCTGCCCGTGATCATCGGGGAGTTCCACTTCGGCGCGCTCGATCGAGGCATGTTCCACACCGGTCTTCGCAGCACGGACAACCAGCAGGACCGGGCCGACAAGTACGCCGCCTATGTGCGCGGCGCCCTGCGCAACCGCCACATCATCGGGACCCACTGGTTCCAGTACCAGGACCAGCCGACCACCGGTCGCGGCGACGGGGAGAACTACCAGATCGGCTTCATCGACATCTGCGACCGCCCCTATCCCGAGATCGTTCAAGCCGCCCGCGAGATCGGACGCTCCATGTACGACTACCGCATCGAGAACTGAAAACAACAGGGCTGTGAGCGTCCTGCCCACAGCCCTGTTTGATCCAACGTACGTCTCTTGCCCGCCCGAGACGCTCACCGTCATCCGGCCACAGGTGAGCCAATTGCCGTTCTAATGCGCGGGGACGATGGTAATCTCGTCCGTGCCGATGATTGGCACGCCGGTATACGTCGTCCCAGTGACCGTGCCGTAGCCGTCCTGCAACTCAGACGGATCGAGGTTTTCCGTCTCCACATGCAGAACAAGGTCGAGCAGGCCGTCGGCATTCACATCCTGGTTATTGGCCATAAAACGGTTACCCTTGCCTCGCACAGCCACTCCAGCCCCGGCCAAGCTCACAGTGGCAGGGTCTACCGTCATAGCGTCAAAACCAGCCGTCGAGAGAATGGCTACGGGGACTACGCCGTTCGAACCGAGGTTGATACTGTTCGGATAGCTCCCTGGCTTGATATCTATGAGGACATCCTTCGGGTTGACCACAACGGTCACGTCGGCCGAAGAAGTCCCCCCCTTGCCGTCGCTGATCGTGTATGAGAAGGCGTCCTGCCCTGTAAACCACGTGTTCGGCGTGTAGGTCACCGTACCATCCGCATTCAGGGCCGCACTGCCACTTGCTGGCTGCCCGACACCTGTGACAGTCAGTGCATCGCCATCGTCATCATGATCGTTGTTCAGCACACAGATCGTAATCGCCTGGCCCACTTCAGTCTGGGCCGCATCGGGTGCAGCTACTGGAGGACGATTGATCGTGACGGTCACCGTGGCTGTGGCCGTATTGCCATGCCCGTCGCTGATCGTGTAGGTGAAGGTATCTATCCCATAGGCATCCATGTTAGGCGTGTAAGTCAGTGAGGACCCGGCTATCGCCACTGTACCCTTAGACCCCTGCGTGCATGAAGTCAAGCTCAGGGGATCACCTTCAGGATCGGAATCATTCGCCAGCACATCGACGGTTACCGCCGCATTCATCTGTGTCGGCGCGCTGTCATCAGCCGCGATCGGAGCAGCATTTGTGGTGTACTTGAAGTTGAGGGCGAAATACTCATCTGCATCCAGCGTCCTTCCCCAGGGAGCAGTAAACGTACCGGAGGTGTATATATCCGTATAGTTGACAGACTTGTAGTAGCACGTGTAGTTCTGCAACTCGATGTCGTCCACCTGGTGCGCGGTGAGCGTCTGGGCCTTTTCCGGGGAGTGATAGAACAGATCGGTATTGCCCTGCCCATAGAGATCACCCACTCTCATGCCGGTCCAGACACCGATGATAAGTCGATCGTACGTTAGGTCATTCGGGGTCATCATAAGGGACTCGCCAACGGATACATACACATAGTGGTTCTCCACGGTGCCTCCGGGACCGATACTCAGCGGGCCTCGCAACAGATCTAGTCCACCTCCCGCAGACGGCCTTCTTACGCCCCAGATGCCCATCGTGTGGGTGACATTCAATCCGTCATCCACAAGATTACCGGGGGGGCCGTGCATCGCGAAGAGCCCTATGTGTGTGATCGTCATTGCCTTGGTAACAAAGAATCTCCAGCCGAAGACACGCCCGTCGACGACCGAGGGATCTCCTGGCGTCGCCGGAACGATGGACGCCGACAAGGGAAGAGCAGGATTCACCGTCGCCGCCACATCGGCCCAGGTGTAACTGCCCCACCCAGCGAGCATTACAAGCACCGTCAACCCTATACTCCACCTTTTCATTCTCATACTCTTTGCTCCTGCCCTGATTGGGCACAGTATTTGCATCGCATAATAGATCCAAAGAAGCCGTTCTTGGCAGCGATATCCTGTGTCACACACCTATGGCGGCCTTGGGCGGGCGTTGAACAGCGGTTCGTACCACACAGTCCTTCTCCTGAACGACCAATCAACTTGGCACCTCTCCGTTGCGGACCCCTCATCCCGGGGACTGAACTGCCGGTCCGATATCGCATCTGCCCAGCCTTATCGGCCGAACCAAGTCAAACTCTTTAGTGCCATTATCGCGACCGGCATACACGGCCCACCGGTGACCCTGGTGTGGTGGCCTTCGAGCCTTGCGAGGCTCGGCCATGGGCGAGCTTCATCGTCCGCCTGACCCTCCCAGTTAATGCCACCACCACGGCCGGTCAAAGCTGTGACGCGGAGCCAGAATCCTCACGATCGCGGAGGATGAGTTTCCGCTCTCGTCAGTTGCCGTGACGGTGATCTTGTAGACCCGGCCGACGCCCGGAAGGCGACGCTCAGCCCGTAGCCTCAACTGGATGACATTGTGCTCCTGATCGATGGAGTCGATGTACCAGTCGGTCTGGCCGGGCAGAGGCGGCCTGCTGCTCTCCACCTCGGCGCTCAAAGTGACGCCACCGCCACCGGCATTGTCACACACGAAGACCCAGACCGTAACCTGCTTCAGTTGGCCGTCCGGCGGCCAGAGAATGATGCGGCTCGGAATCGGGCAAATGGTCGGATCGCGGGTGTCCTTGACCTCCACGGTCGCAGTGACAGTAACAGGTGTGTTCACGCCATCACTTACGACGAGCTGAACCTCGTGGACTCCCAGCGGGAAGCGCGGGTCACGTGGCGGAATGATCAGGTCCTCGATAGGAAGCTCATCCCCACCCGCCGGCGGCGTCACGGTGCCGGACTGAAGCACTTCGCCGCCCTTTCGCCACTCGTAGGTCAACTCATCACCGTCAAAATCGGCCACGCCCGCCGCGATAATGATCACATCGAGACCAACCTCCACCACTTGAGTCGCCGGTGCCAGCTCAGCCTGCGGCGGCGAGTTGGAGACTGTCAAGACCATCGTGTCGGAACTCGTGAGTGCCCCATCGGTGACTTCCAGTTTCAGAGTGTGCTCTCCTATCGCCATCGCGGGAACGGGCGAGGCCAAGCTGAGAGGCGCCTCACCGTCCGCGCCCACAGCACTCCAATCTTGCAGCACGGTCTCTCCCTCCAGCCACCGATAGTCCATCAGCGTGCCGGGCACCGTGTGGGTCGCCGAGCCGTCAATAATCGTCGTCGCTTGTTGCGCGGTGTAGATATCACAAGGGTCTCCCGCCTCAGCCAGGGGGCCAGGCTCTGCAAACTGGAAGTTCATGGCCCAGTGTCTATCCGACACCGTTCCGCCCCACGGTGGCTCTATACTCGGCGTTGGTGTTGGGTTGTGCGCGGAGGAGCTATCCCCGTCATACGTGTAGCTCTTGAATCCGTCGATGACCTGTATGTGCCAGCAGTCCGGACGATTCTCCGTGACGGCACCCAGCGGATAAACTACGAGTCTGTCCTGATTGCCACTCGGACTCCAGACCCCCAGAAGCCACCTCTCATAGTTCACCGTTCCGCTGGGGAGAGTATACCCTGCCTCGTTCGGATCAAGCGTGACGGGCGTCGCAAGTGCCACGTACACGTGGTGATCCACATCTGGCACAGCAGCAGGGCCAATCTCCACAACAAAGCACGGGTCACTGAAACCTCCCTTGTTAGGAAGGCGCCAAAGGGCCATCACGTGTGTACTCGTCAATCCGTCGCCCTCTGGATCGAGAAGCCCCACGTGGGTGATGGTTATCTGCTTGTCTACAAAGAACCGCCATCCAAGCGTAACCTGATCCGGCAAGTACTTGTAGATAGAGAAATCCGGATGGTCACAATTGATGTCAACCGTCACCGCCGTGTCGGCCAGAGCGTGGCTGCCCCACATGACGAGCGTCGCTATCACGATCAGTTCTGCACTCCACGTTCTCATTCTCATAGTATCTACTCCTGCCATTGCCAAGCCCGGGGTCTCTACTGGGACTGGCCCCATGAATCTACAATAGCGTTCCTCTGCGGCACTATGCTGCGGCGCATACCTATGGCGGCCTGGGACGCCAGTTCACGCCTGGTTTGTCACACATAGTCAGTCTCCTGACGCTGTCTATCGCCGAGACACTCCCCCGTTGCGGACCCTCGTCCTGACGCTGCAAGCCCTGCTACAGGTCCGATATCGCATCTGCTGGACATTATCGGCCGTATCGACAGAAGTTCTTTAACCGTCCACTATGGGCAAGCCCATCTGGCCAACCAAGGACTCGGATGGCCCATAGTCAGCAGTTGCAAAGCCATCATGTCCTATAATGTGGCGACTCAGAAGGCCGGAATGTGGATGCCTTTCCGTGCGGATGGACGATTATTTTGTGGCGGTAGATTAGGTGTCGCCGAATCCCAACACCCGTCGCCCATCACCGGGCCGCACGGTACTTCTTCACAAAGGCGTCCGGCTTGTAGCTCTCCTTGGCCTGGCGAAGCCCAGGGTCCCCCAGATCCTGCTCCCGGTTGATCATCTCGTATTTCTCGGGCAGGACCGAGACGAAGGCCTGGTTGACATGCTGGTAGATGCCCTTGTACCGCTCGTCCATGACGGCCTTTTCGAAATGAGTCGCCCACGTCCGGCCCTGCGCCAGTTCCTCGCCAAGGGAATACGCTACGGGCTCCTCGTTGACGTAGAAGATGCCGCCGCAGAGTTGCAATGACTCCATCTTCTCGATGGCCTCCCGTGCGGCTTCGTAGTCTCCGGACGTCTGCTGTTGTTGCCTCCAGGTTTCCAGGACTCTTAATGCGTCACCGGCGTGCTCCTCGAGAAGAGGCTTGGCTATGCAGGCGTTGTTGCGCAGAAAGAGATTGACCAGGTTCTTCTTCCTGTGGAGCCTACGGCCCGACAAGCCTGCCAGGTTCTCCCGGCGGTACAGGTAGTCGAAGTTGTCGCGGTCCTCCCAGACACGATAGCCCATGCCGGAAAGCCGCTCCGCCTGTGCGGAGGAACAGCACTTCATGACGTGGTATCCGTCGAAAAGCTCGTCGAGTGTCTGTCGGCCGGGCAAACCAAACGGCAGAATGAAGAAAGGCTCGGTGTCCTCGCCTACAATGACCAGGATCTCTCCGTCCAGCCGTGCGAGTCCGTATCGATGCACCTGACGGAAGAGGTAGATACCAGCGAAGCTAAGCTCCGACATCCCCTCCGGCAACTCCTGAAACCGGGCATGCAGTTCGGGACGCTGCTCCAACATGACCTCTGACAACTCAGGATACGCAGCTACCACCATACGCACGTCCTTCCTTGCACACAGTGATTCGTCCACAGCGATTCCATCATCGTAAGTACGCGTGGAATTCTCAACCGGTTTACGCATCGTGTTGACCACCGGGAGCGGGCCCTCTATAATGAGTTGATTCTTTTCAAGGAGTCGCAGATGGATTCTGAGCAAACAAACAACCCGCCGGAGCCATTCGGCCCACCGCAGGAACAGGGAAGCCTTCCGGAGCCGTCCGGCACGCCATCGTATGCCCCCCCGCCGCATCGTCCGCGACCCGGTATCAGCGGATGGCGCATCCTTTGGGGCATCTTCTTCGGTTTGTCCGTGCTGGCCAATGTCGGTCTCTTTCTCTTGTTGTTCGGGCTGATCGCCGTCTTCGCGACCCGCCAGACGAGGTCCTACGAGGAAACCATCATCCGGGAAGGACCCGCCGACAGCAAGATCGTGATGATCAACATTGCCGGACTGATGTATGACGAGCAGGCGCAAAACGTCTACCGGCAACTGCAAGCCGCCCGCAAAGACCGAAACGTCAAAGGTCTGATCGTCCGCGTGAACTCGCCGGGTGGCACGATATCTGCAAGCGACCAGGTCTATGAGCAGATCCGCAAGTACCGTCGGGACAAGGGGAAACCGGTAATCGCATTCATGCAGAGCACCGCCGCTTCCGGCGGCTACTATGCATCCGTGGCGTGCGATGAGATCGTCGCCGAGCCAACGACCATTACGGGCTCCATCGGCGTCGTCATGGGCCACTTCGTCTTCGGCGAGCTGCTCGAGAACAAGCTCGGGATTCTGCCAGTCTTTCTGACGATGGGCGAGAAGAAGGACTGGCCCAGCTCCTTCCGGCCCCCTACCGATCAGGAGCTGGAGTATGTCCGGGAACGCCTGCTGAAACCCGCCTACGACCGGTTCGTAGAGGTCGTCCGGGAAGGTCGAGCGAAGGTGCTCACACCCAGCCAGGCGCTGGCCCTGGCGGATGGCAGCATTTACGCGGCTCCGCAGGCGTTGGAGGTGGGGCTGATCGATAAGGTCGGGTACTTCGACGACGTAGTCGATCTGATCAAGTCGCGGGTAGGCCTTCAGCGAGTCCAGGTGGTGGAATACCGCCGGCCGTTCTCGTGGTTCAGCGCCTTGGGCGTGCAGAAGACCACGGGCGCGTTCAAGCTGGATCGCACGATGCTGTATGAACTCGGCACCCCGGAGGTTCTCTATCTCTGGGGCACCGGAACGCGCTAGGGGCTCATGAGCAGACAGAACAAGGAGGGGCAGAATTCGAGTAGGATTTAGAGATCGTGGAGGCACCATATGAACGGCGGATGTAAGCGCTCCCGAGCAAGCACAACGGCGTGGATCGTCATCGCAATGGCCGCTGCGTCCGGCCTTGCCGGCGGATGCTCCTCCGGGAAGATGTCCCTGATTGCCGTGGCCCCCAGCGGAGAGGGCTTCGTCGAGGGCAAGTTCAAGGAGCCATTTGTTCCGTTCGGCACAAACTACTACGATCCGAACACGGGCTGGGCGCCCAAAGTGTGGAAGGAGTTCGACCGCGAACGGGTGACGTCTCATTTCAAGATCATGGAGGGCCTTGGCGTGAACTGCGCTCGCGTTTTTCTGGCGGCCGCCACCTTCCAGCCCGATGTCAATACGATCAGTCCCGATGCCCTCTCGAAGCTGGACACCCTGGTCAAGATAGCCCGCGCGGCACATATCCGGCTCATCCTGACCGGTCCCGACCACTGGGAAGGATCGCCCGCGTACTGGAAGCCGGATCGGTTCGCCGGCGACACCGCTCTGAGAGCGCTGGACCATTTCTGGCAGGTGGTGGGCAAACGTTATCGAGGCGAGTCGGCAATCCTGGCGTGGGACCTTCTGAATGAGCCTGCGATGCCGTGGTTCGTCGAAGGCTGGCAGGCCCGGTGGAATATGTGGCTCCAGACGAAGTACACCGATCGCGAAGGTCTCAAGACCGCCTGGGGAGAGGAACTGGGCAGCGATGAACAGTTGGGAGCGATCGGAGTCCCGGAGAACGTGGCTAAGGAGGGCAACCCTCGCTTGCTCGACTGGCAACTATTCCGCGAGCATCTGGCAGACGAATGGGTGCGCCGACAGGTGGAAGTGCTCCGCGAAGCAGACCCCACGCACCTGATCACCGTTGGCTACATCCAATGGTCGTATCCTGTAGTCCGTCCCGGCGAGCCCAGCGTGTACTCTGCCTTCAATCCTCACCGGCAGAAGCAATGGTTCGATTTCATCTGCGTCCACTTCTACCCGCTGATGGGTCAGCCGTTCGACTCCGGGGAAGCCTGGCAGAAGAACCTGGCTTATCTGCAAACGGTGCTGGCATATTGTCAGACAGGCCTGCCGGTCGTGCTCGGGGAGTATGGCTGGTACGGCGGCGGCTCTCCCCAGGGTCGTACGCTCCTGGACGAAGACCAACAGGCCCGGTGGATCACAGCGGAGATTGAGGCATCGCGGCGCCTGGCCCGGGGTTGGCTGTCGTGGCCTTTTGCCGACACGCCGGACTCGACGGACATGAGCATGTACGGCGGAATGGTCAAGCAGAACATGGTTCCCAAGAGATGGGGTCTGCGGTTTCAGAGATTTGCGTCCGCGTTGGCTGTCCTGCCGCAACCCACACCGCCGTTGCCTGCATTCGACACAACGGCGTCTCTGACAGCTCCCGTGGAGGATCTGCCCACGATGTTCGACCAACATGCGGCGAGGATAGAGGACACGCTGCGGCAGGCCGGCCCGGTTCCGCTGATACCAGTGACGGGCACAACGAATGCCGCGCCCGGTGAGTAGCGTCCTTGCCCGACCTCAGGGCAGAAGCTCACCAAACAGGGTCAGTGGCGAAGTCTTCGCGACACGCACGCGCGCAAAGCGACTGATCAACGCAAGCGGACCATCAAATACGACGATGTGATCCGTCGATGTGCGACCGACCAATTGGACATCGCTGCTCGGAACAGGCTGTGGACCTTCACTCCGCATTGCATACGCCGCGTTTCGTGCGTGCTTCTTGCTCGGCCCTTCTACCAGAACCATCACCTGCCGATCCAGGAACGCCTGGTTCAACTCGCCGCTGATGTGGTCCTGAACAGCCAGCAGGTCCACGATCCGCTGCTGCTTGACATCAGAAGGGACGGTGTCCGCCAGGTGCTTCTGGGCCGTCGTGCCCGGCCGGGGCGAGTATTTGAAGATATAGCTGTTCTTGTATCTGGCTTTTTCCACGAGCTGGACCGTCGCATCGAAGTCCTCCTGCGTCTCACCGGGGAAGCCCACGATGAAGTCCCCCGCCACGGCGATATCCGGCACCGTCGCGCGGGCCTGCTCGATCAGTTCGAGGTAATGCGCCGCCGTGTAGTGACGATTCATGGCGAGTAGAATGCGGTCGGACCCGCTCTGGGCGGGCATGTGCAGGTAGTGACAGATCTTCGCGGAGCCGGCCATCGCCTGAAGGATCTGCTCGTAGCACTCGTCCTGAGGATAGCTGGTGACGAATCGGACCCACTCGATCCCCTGCACGTGAGCCGTCCTGTCCAGCAGATCGGCCAGGCACCACGTTCTGCCGTTGCCCTGGTGCTTGTAGGAGTTCACGGTCTGGCCCAGCAGCGTCACCTGCTTGACACCGGCGTCCGCCAGTTTCCTCACTTGCTCCAGGATCGCCTGTGGCGCCCGGCAGGCCTCGGGACCGCGCACGTAGGGAACGATGCAGTAGGTGCAGAAGTTGTTGCAGCCGCGCATCACCCGCACAAATGCCTGTCCCGGCATCTCCTCGATGCTGTACGCCGACTCGAATCTCTCCAGAGCAATATCGCCGTCGGCCGCCACGCGCCGGATGTTGTCCGTGACGGCCAGCCGCTTCTGGGTCCGGACGATCGCCTCGCTCAGCAATTCCGGGATCAGTGGAATTTGCGCAGGCCCACACACGAGATTGACGGCCTCGTGTTCGAGCAGCTTATCCCCCAGGCGTTGCGCCATACAGCCGATGACCCCCACGACCATCTGCGGCCGGTGCCGCTTCAAGTGCTTAAGGTGGCCCAGATGGGAGAAAACACGCTCCTCCGCATGTTGTCGCACGGAACATGTGTTGATCAGAACGACGTCCGCCTCTTTGACATCCTCCGTCAGACGGAAACCCGCCGCCTGAAGCGAAGACGCCACCAGGGCCGTATCCAGCTTGTTCATCTGGCAGCCAAAACTCTTTATGTGGACGGTGCGAGCGCTCATTTGCACGTACTATATCGGCGAACAGCGTCGGTGCAATGTCGTCGGCAGCAGATTGTGCTCTCCGCACAACGCGGATTCCACTTGTTCATGGCATGTGGTTGCTCTATAATTCCGGCATCGTGGGGATGGAGTCCCCCGTATAACTGCCCGTCCGGCTGATGACTCCTACTGGTCTCAATGAGTAAGAGTATTGATGTGCCGGAGTCCCCTTGCCATGGTCATCAGGACTATCGTGGCAGTCGTTTTCTTCGCGGTATGCGTAGTGGTGATGAACAAGGTGTTCTGGATGCTCGAACTGTGTGTACCCAGTTCTCAGGAGCCTGAATCAAAAGCGAGGGCCCGCCGATGGAAGGGCGCCGTGGCGGCGGTCGTTCTCAGCGCATGGGTGTGCGCCATCTGTATCGCTTTTGGCCTCGATATGCCAAAGGCGCTGTGTGCAGTAGTCTTCGCGGGTCCTATCGCCATCAGTGTTCCAGTACTTGTCTGGGTGCTGCTGGTCTATTAGGCCGCCGGAGCAGATGTGGACCGTGGACCGTAGGGCGTTGCATTCTCATTTACTATTCGCTGTCTATCCCTTACCATCTGTTGCTCGAGATCCGAGGCTGATATGCGGATCTCCAGTGCTGGCACGACCACCTCTTGCGGACGACGCCAGATCGCAAATGGTGAATCGTAGATAGTGAATCATCCAACCAGGACGGATGGTAAAGAACCAGAAGAGAATTGAGCAGATTGCCGGAATCGCCCTCATTGGGGCGATTCTCATCGGCTGCGGATTCGTGCTGCGGCCGTTTCTGTCGGCGATCCTGTGGGCGGCCATTCTGTGTTTTGCGACGTGGCCTTTGCACGAGCTGTTTCTCAAATGGCTGCGAGGAAGGCGAAACGTTGCGGCTGGGCTGATGACCGCCGTGCTCTCGCTGGTGCTGATCATACCATTCGTCGTGGTGGGCCTCACGTTTACCGATAGCGTTCGTGCAGGAATGGAATGGCTCGACGTGCAGCAGGCGGAAGGATGGCCCCCTCCTCCGGCATGGGTCGAACGTATTCCGTTGATCGGCGACAGGATCAGCCAGTCCTGGGCGGATTTCGCCGCAGACCCCAGTCCCGCCATCCACCTGTGGAAGCCGCGGCTCAAGGCGGCCGGCCTATGGCTGCTGCGCCACAGCCTCGACCTGGCGCAAGGTGTCTTCCAACTCATTGTGAGCGTGTTGATCGCGTTCTTCCTCTACCGCGACGGCGAAGGCCTGGTCGCACAACTGCGCGAGGGATTCCAGCGGATCAGCGGCGACTACGGCCAACACCTGATGGACGTGGTCAAGAGCACGGTGCGAAGTGTCGTGTATGGCGTGATTGGCACGGGGCTCGCACAGGGCATTGTGGCCGGCATCGGATTTGCCATTGCCGCGGTGCCCTCTCCCATGCTCCTGGCATTGTTCACTTTCTTCCTGAGCTTCGTTCCGTTCGGCCCGCCGATCATCTGGATCGGCGCTTCGATCTGGCTCTTCGCCCAGGGGGCAACCGGCTGGGGGATCTTCATGGCGGCCTATGGCGTGCTGGCCATCAGCAGCGTGGACAACGTCGTGAAACCCTACATCATCAGTCGCGGCTCCAAATTGCCGTTCGTGGTGATGTTCATCGGCGTACTTGGAGGCGTCGCAGCGTTCGGCTTCATCGGCATCTTTCTCGGCCCGACGTTGCTGGCCGTAGGCTACAGCCTGGCGCAGGAGATTCTCGGTCAGCGCCGTCGCCGCTCGACACTGAAGTCCCCCCACCAGCCGCCCGGCGAGACCTCTGCGATGTCGGAGAACACCGGCGCAGACTGAGCCAACGATCCCACATCCTGTGGCTCAGCTCTCCGGCAGGTTTCTAATCACCGAAACAGGTGCCGACGGAGCGGGCTACCGCGACCAAGGGATCATCAGTGGGCACGGTCCGAGGGCCCTTCGCCACGTCCTTCAGGGGGACCTTCACCAGATTGCTGCCGCGCACGCCGACCATGTGCCCATACTCGCCGCCTGTGACCAGATCCATGGCCTTGGCCCCGAGGGAAGTCGCCAAGACACGGTCAAACGGCGTGGGGCTGCCCCCTCTCTGCAAATGCCCCATGACCACGACGCGAGTCTCGATCCCGCTGAGTCTCTCGATCTGCTCGCCGAGCACGAAGCCTATGCCGCCAAGACGGATGGGATCGGTGCTCTCCTTGACAATTCGCTGGACCACCACGTCGCCGCCTTTGGGCTTGGCGCCTTCCGCGACGACGATGATGCTGAATCGCTTGCCCTTCTTCGTCCGGTTTCTGACCTTGCCGACGACCACGTCGAGATCGTAGGGGATCTCGGGAATCAGGATAATGTCACCGCCGCCGGCCACGCCCGCATGCAGTGCGATCCACCCGGCGGTGCGACCCATGAGCTCCACGATCATGACACGGTGATGGGACTGGGCGGTTGTGTGGACTCTGTCGATCCCTTCAGTCGCCACGGCAACGGCTGAGTCAAAACCGAACGTGATATCCGTTCCGCGCAGGTCGTTGTCGATCGTCTTCGGGACACCCACGACGTTGACGCCATCGGTCTGCAACCGGTGCGCGATGGACAGCGTGCCGTCGCCTCCGATACAGACAAGGCACCTGGCACGGAGTCTCCTCAAATTGCGGATGACCTTGTGAGAAATATCCTCGAACTGCAACTGACCATTCTTCGTGACCGCGTACCTATAGGGATTCGCCTTGTTGGAGGTACCCAGGATCGTTCCGCCGAGCGCCAAGATGCCTGAGACGTCGTCGTAGTGCAGCACGCGATGCCGGTCCTCAATGACGCCCTCATAGCCATCCTCAATGCCGATGACTTCCATGCCATGGTCCAGCATGGCCTTCTTTGCCACGGCTCGTATCACTGCATTCAGACCCGGACAGTCACCGCCGCCGGTCAGCACGGCGATCCGCTCTTTTTTCTTCATGTTCGGCCTCCAAACAGAGCCATGTCTTCGCGGGCAGTATATGGCGCCACGCCGAGAAAGGAAAGAAGATACGCGATCCATCTACGATCGCAGGTCGCGATTCAACTGCCTCTGGAGATCCTTGATGCGGTTCACTTCGTCAAAACCGAGCCGAAGAATGGGAAACGCCGTCTTGTTGTGCATCAGCGGCTCATCCATGTCGACCCACCGCTGGCAGACCTCCCCGTCCGGCGTACCGGGGACCGGTGAGAAGTCGGCCAGCATACCGCGAATGCCGAGGCCATGCACGAACTGCATGGAGGCTTCGAGTTCCTGAATATCGCTGTCGGGGTGACCAAGGATCTGATAAGCGGTGACATCCGCCGGATCCGCGCCGGAGGCGAGAAGATGCCGCACGGATTGTGCAAGCTCCCCGGAGAACACCTTGCCGCCGGTGTCCCGCTGCCACTGATGCGAAACGCTTTCGAATCCGAGATAGAAGGTCTTGAAACCGGCCCGGGCCATCAGATCGGCCAACTCCGCGGTCACGAAGCGGGCATTGAGTGCGTTCGGCGTGTGGAAATTCACCTGAATACGTCGCCGGAGGACCTCCTGCAAGAATGGCTCCAGGACTTTGTGTGCGTCGTACAGCAGCGCGTCGTCGTAGAAGGCGATGTTCCGGGCTCCCTGTGTGACCAACAACTCCAGCTCGGCAAGCACCCGGCCCAAAGGCCGCGGCTGGAAGCCAGCATACACCTTCGGCACCGAGCAATAGCTGCACCGAAACGGACATCCGTCAGACAGCTTGATGACGCCGGTTGGCAAGGACTCGTACACTTCCCACAGTGCCGGTTGGTTCGAGTCGGGCGTCGCTCCCAATAGCTGCCACAAGGGCCGTAGGTCCGAACCGATAATCACGAGATCGGCTCCAAGCCGTCGTGCGTGTTCCGTGCAAAGAGTCGCATAGTTGCCGCCGAGGACAATCCGGGCCTCAGGACAGGCGAGGCGGACATCTTCAATCACTTCCGCCACCCCCAGATACCAGTACGTCATCACCGTCTGCACGAAGGCGTAGTCAAACGGGCCGTGCCCGCGCAGATACTCCTGGAATGCGACACGCGGCCGTCCGAACCTTCGATAGCACCTTGGAATGTCCTTCAGAAGCTCAGGACTCGGCATACGCTCGAAAGGAAATGGGCCGCGGCCCCACTCGTCCGATTGCACAGATGAGGACTTCTTCGACGCCAATCCGCAATCGCTTTGCGCGCGGTCCATGTAGTCGAAGAAGAGGAAATCCGCCTGTCCCCGCAACTGCCCGGCAATGGTCAGCAGGCCATACGACCGCAGCCAGAAATCGTACGCGGCGAAATCGTAGACCGCCGGGTTCACCAGAAGGATTCTATGCTTCCTCGACAACCTTGAAGCCCATGAGACTGCTGAGGTTCTTCACGCTCTGCATGTGGTTGCCGTAAAAGACAACTCGGTGCAGAAGCGCCATGACTCCGCCTTCCAGGACCCCGACGCCCCAGTTGTGGAACATGCTGCGCGCATCCGCTACCTCTGTCACGAACTGGGTCCGGCAGCCCAAGTCATTGCGCGTCACATCAATGATCTTGCCGGTGGAGATGAGCATCGTGTCGAGGTTGATGAACTTGGCGCACGTCACGTCCTGCCCGACGCGGTTCTCCACCTCCAGCGCCACCCCCTGGTCGCTATCGGTTTGTGTGCGGATGTTGAAAGGCAATCGTCCGCCCTTGGGACCGTCCATTTTCGTCGAGGAGGTGCAGTGGAAGTGGATCAGGGCATTCCTGGCCGTATCGAAGACAGGGTCGCTGATAAAGCCCGGGACATCGAACGCGTACCCGAACATGAGCATTGTCAGAGTCGAGTCCATGTCGCCCTCGCAAGCTCCGACCATGCCCAAGTCGTTGAGCTTGCTGAACGCCAGGCATCCTTTGGCCGGCCTTCCCATGCAGCCGGAACTCGTGACGGCCTGCGCCCCCTTCTCGATCATCATCTTCTTGAGCGCCAGGTAGTACCTCGCGGAGCTGACGATCTCGTCCCTCGTCGGCTCGACGACCCTCCTGGCCTTGCTGAGCCAGTATTCCTCGGCCTCCCGTTGCGCCAACTTGATATCGACCGCCGCATGTGCGGCGACCGTCTCCTCGATACTTACCGGGATCATCTCGACCCCGAGTTTTGTCTTGACCTGCTCGGCCGAGCAGGCGGCGGCCGTGCCGAGCGGACCATTCACAACCAGAACCTTCGTGCGACGAAGGTGCGGGGCCACTCTCATCAGACCCGCCACACGATCCAGCTCACTCCAATCGCTCGACGGCAGCAGCACCACCTTCTTGCCCGCCTTGTGCCACCTTGGAAAGTACATCCACCCATGACCGCTGAACGGTTGCGAGAAGACCGCTGTCGGCAATCCCACGTTCACGATCTGTTCCATGGCCTGGGCCGGAGCGTCACCGCCGTGTCCGCAGAGATGGAACAGCAGCACGCCGTCGGCGTCCTTCAGCCTTCCTATCACCGCGCCGGCCTCGGCAGGTGGTACGAGATCGCCGCCGATGAACTTGACGTCGCCGAGCCTGGTCTCAATGCCTGCAAGGTATTGCTCGAACTTCTTGATCTCTTCGGTCGGGCGAGACAGGTAGATGCCCCCTGTCCGGCCCACGTACACCTTGTAGATCTTCACCGGCGGCATCTTCGGCGGCCAATCCCCGGACTGCCCGGCTAACACCTGCGAACCGTTCAGCATCGTACCCAGGAACACCGCGCCGGCGCCCGCCGCCCCGGCCCCCAGAAACTCACGTCGATTCATCGCCGCCATAGTCACAGTCTCCACAAAAAGGCACGCCGTCGATGCTCCGATCACCACGGAGTCTTATCACAATGTGGCAGGATAAAGACATATTCACTTGACTGTCAATATCCAAATCGGCCCAGGGACCCGTTCCCAAGTCCCATAGCCGGTATTGACTCGCCCACCCCTTTCTGATAAAATGGGGTGATTGAGGGTTGTTAGTCTGCGACAAGGTAGATGTATAACATCAGCAATGACCGGTCGTTAGAGCTCATACGGGGAGATGTCGCATGAGAGTAGGGTGCAGGTCCGTCCTTCCGATAATCGTTTTGGCGCTGCTTTGGAATCCCTGCACCCGAGGAGAATGCCCGCCCGGTGACCTCAACGGAGACTGCCGAGTCGATGCCACGGACCTGCACGTCCTTGCCCAACAGTGGATGGCACCACCTGACAGCACGGCCGACCTCAACGGCGATGACAATGTCGATAGCATCGATTTCGCTTACATGGCCATAGACTGGCGGACTTCGGGTGTCGCTCTCCGCATCAACGAGGTCCTGGCTACAAATGTAGCCTCTGGCAAAGACCTTCAGGGCCAGTACGACGACTGGATCGAGATCTATAACGCCGGCCAACAAGCAATCGACTGCGCAGGCATGTATCTGACCGACGACCCAGCCAACCCGACGAAATGGCAGATCCCGGCGGGCAATCCATCACTCACAACGATCCCGGCAGACGGATATCTTCTTATATGGGCCGATACGGATACCACCAGTCCCGGCCTACACGCCAGTTTCAGTCTCAGCGCAGATGGCGATGAAGTCGCCCTGTATGACAAGGACGGCGTCACACTGATCGACTACATTGCCTTTGACGAGCAGCAGACGGACATCTCCTATGGCCGCTCGATGGATCGACCGGACGAGTGGGAACAGTTCGGTCTCCCCACGCCGGGGGCGAAGAACGTGCAGGCCTATCAGGGCATCGTGGAAGAGCCTGTCTTCAGTCCTGAACGGGGATTCTACGACAGCGAAATCCTTGTGACTCTCAGCACGCGTACGGCGGGTGCGACGATCTACTACACGACGGACGGCACCGAGCCCTATCTGAGAACCGGCCGCTTCCCAACGGGCAAGGTGTACCAAGCCCCCCTGCGAATCCTGTCGACCACATGCCTGCGCGCCAAGGCGATCAAAGACGGCTGGAAGCCCTCCACCATTGCGACGCACACCTATCTCTGTGCGCAAGATGTCGTGTCGCGGTCGCGGGACGGGGCCGCTCCTGGATCAGGCTGGCCCACGGGCAGCGTCCGGGGGCAAGTGATCGACTACGGCATGGACCCGGACGTCACGCAAGATGAACGATACAAGGATCTCATCGACGATGCCCTGCTGGCCATCCCATCCATCTCCTTAGTGACATCGCTGAGCAACTTCTTCCATGAAGACACCGGCTTTTACGTCCATCCAAACGCCGAGGGCCGTGCCTGGGAAAGACCGGTGTCCGTGGAGTTGCTCAACCCGGATGGCAGTGAAGGCTTCCAGATCGATGCGGGCATACGCGTCCGTGGCGGATACAGCCGCAGCACGAGCAACCCCAAACATGGCTTGCGACTGTTCTTCCGCCCCGAGTACGGCCGGGCCAGGCTCCACTTCCCCCTCTTCGGCAACGAAGGCGTGGACGAGTTCGAGAATGTGGACCTGCGCTGCAGTCAGAACTACTCCTGGAGCTTCGGCGGCGACGCCCAGGAGACGCTCATCCGCGAGGTCTTCTCACGAGACACCCAGGGCGAGACGGGCCAGCCCTACACACGGAGCCGGTTCTACCATGTCTACATCAATGGCTACTACTGGGGGGTCTACCAGACACAGGAACGGTCAGAGGCATCCTACGCGGAATCGTACTTCGGCGGTGACAAGGACGACTACGACGTGGTCAAGACAGACCGTAGCGTCGGGCGGGCGATGCTTGCCACGGACGGCAATATGGACGCCTACCGGCGACTTTACGATGCGTTCATGCAGAACCTCGCAGACAACAGCAGGTATTACCAGCTCCAGGGCCTGAATGCTGACGCGACACCAAACCCAGCCTACGAGCGGCTGCTCGACGTGGACAACCTCATCGATTTCATGATCATCGAGTACTACACCGGGGACAGAGACGGCCCCGGCTCCCGGTTTGGCAACATCCCCAACAACACCTACGGCATCTACAACCGCGCGCATCCCGACGGTTGGAAGTGGTGCCATCACGACAACGAACACACCCTGGGCACCAGCCAGAGCGAGACCAACATGGTGACGCCATTCACCAGCGCCGGCTCACAATGGCGGTATTTCAATCCGCACTGGCAGCACGAGCGTCTGGCCAACACCAATGCGGAGTACCGGATGCGCTTCGCGGACCACGTGTACAGACACTTTTTCAAGGGCGGACTCCTGACCCCTGACGTCTCGATTGCCCGCTTCCAGCGACGGGCGAAGGAAGTGGAAATGGCCGTCATCGCCGAGTCCGCCCGTTGGGGAGACTCCAAGAGGTCCCGTCCCCTTACGAAGCAGGACTGGCAGAACGAGATCAACCGCGTCGTGACGAGCTACATGCCCGGACGGACGAATGTCGTTTTGAGTCAATTCAAGTCGGTCGGCTGGTACCCAAATGTCAATCCACCGACATTCAACCTGCAAGGCGGGCACGTCCAGCCGGGCTTCTCCCTGCAAATCTCAGGCTCGGGCGGAACGGTCTACTACTGTCTCGACGGCTCGGACCCGCGCCTGCCCGGCGGTGCCGTGAACGCCAGCAGCACGAAGTTCTATACAGGTCCCATTGGGCTGACCGCAAGCACACATGTGAAAGCCCGGATTCTCAGCGGCACTACGTGGAGTGCGCTGAACGAGGCGGTGTTTGCCGTGAGGCCGGTGGCTGCGAACCTGCGGATCAGCGAGATCCTGTACCACCCCGCCGAGGCCGGCAATCCCGACGATCCCAACAGCGAGTACATCGAGCTGACCAATATCGGGGCCGAGAGCATCAATCTGAACCTGGTCAGGTTCACCAATGGAATCGACTTCACCTTCCCGAGCTTGGACCTGGCCCCCGGCGGTTACTGCCTCGTGGTCCGCGATCGCGCGGCCTTCGCGGCCAAGTACGGCTCGGCCCTGCCGGTGGCCGGCCAGTATGCCGGCAGTCTCAACAATGCCGGCGAGCGGATCGAGCTGCGCGACGCCGCAGGAGCGGTGATCCATGACTTTCGCTTTGAAGATGACTGGTTCGATATCACCGATGGGCTCGGATTCTCTCTCACTGTCAAAGACCCCAAGACAGCGGACCCGAACACATACAGTGACAAGAACCTCTGGCGCCCCAGCGCCAAGGCAGGCGGCTCCCCCGGGGCCGACGACAGCGGCCAGGTGCCTGCCCTCGGCAGCGTCGTCATCAATGAGCTGCTGGCCAACTCCCAGGGCAGTGGACCCGACTGGATCGAGCTGCACAATACGACAGGGCAGCCGATTGACATCGCAGGCTGGTTCCTCAGCGACGATGCGAACAACCTGACCCAATATGAGATCACCGCCGGGACAAGCCTCCCTGCCGATGGATACGTGGTGTTCTATGAGAATCGCCACTTCGGCTCGCAGGCGGACCCGGGCTGTCAGGAGCCCTTCGCTCTCAGTGCTTCCGGTGAGACGCTCTCTCTGCACTCGGGCTCGGCAGGAGTCCTGACCGGCTACAGCCAACGGGAGAAATTCGACGCCTCCGAAGCGGGAGTCTCGCTCGGCCGTTACCAAGAGAGCACCGGGACATACAACTTTGTGGCGATGAGCGTCCCCACTCCGGGGGCCGTCAATGCGGCGCCGCAAGTGGGACCGGTGGTGATCGATGAGATCATGTACCATCCGGA
>JAFGJR010000097.1 GCA_016928975.1 Sedimentisphaerales bacterium
GGCGTGACGTAAGGGTGTATAGTATGCCATAGGTGGGTCCCAATTCGGCGCCGACGTGGGGCCCTTTTACATGCCGATTTCCATTCCAGGCTTTCAGGACCAGTCGTAATGGTCCTGAAGAACTGGGTGATTCGCTCTGACACCTGGAAACGAGAATCTTCCTTAAAGTAGTCGCTGCTTGAGAATCCCAGAGTCTTGATCTCGTTGATCGATACTGGCACGATCCTTTCTAGTGTCAGTTCATCATAGGGGACCACTTTATCCAGTGCAGGAACATAGCCATACTTCCCGGCCAAGAGCATTTGTCCTATCTTGCTTCCCAGAACTGTCGCAAATCTGAAATCATACGACGAAGGTTGACCTGAACGTGGCAGGTAGTCTGTTCTGTGTGGACGGATTTCAAACTTGTATGGTGGTACCCCCATATTGGAGACCTCAACCATCCGATTGAGAGATCTGCTGCCGTTTGGACCGGACTTCTCTGGATGCGGGGGTCTCTTCGAGTTCGTCGTGATGCTGCTTCCCCGTGCTTCTGAGGCAGCGTCTCCTTCCTTCGGTACAACTGTCTTCTGCAATTCTTGCTCGATATCCCATCCCTGCAAAGGATGCTGTCCCTGGTCCTTGTCACCTTTCTTGAGTTCTTCTTGGCGAATGATGTCCTTCAGTCTCCTTTCGATACAGTCCTCCATGTGCTCGTTGCCAGCAAACCGAGAATAACACCGGAAGTAACGATCGAGGTAGGGAGCAACAAGCATAGTCAAGAGCTCAGTAGCACCGGCCTTCTTCCTTGGACCGTACAAGTCCCTCAGGAGTCTGACAAACTCCTGCTGAGCGGGGATATCCAGTTTGGGCTCGAAACCTTCACCTACGGCGATTATGACATTTCTGTTCTTTCTGTAGAAATAGGCTATCTCCGATGCAAGGTCTTTCAAAAGCATGTCCGATGCAGACTTCTCCCTGCCTCTTGCATCTTCGCTCCCCGATAGAAAATGCTCTGCATAGTAAGCCGGAAGTTCGGGAACCAACAAGATCTCAGCACCTCCAAAGGTGGCCGATGCAGCAAGCCAGCCAGCGTCTCGCCCCATGATTTCAACTGCGAAAGCTCTTTCAGCTGTCCGGGCCGTAACACGCAAGGCTTCAACGCTGGTGATTATTTTCTTTACCGCAGATGGATAGCCCGGGCAGAGGGCCATCTCGACCCCCTCGAAGCTGGTAAACGTGCGGATATCGTTGTCAATCGTCTTCAGGAAACCCATTATCTCAAATGGACGGAACTTCTTGGTATTCTTATTCTCCTGAACCCAGTTCTGGAACATCTGGGTAGACTGCAGAGTGCCGTCACCTCCTATCACAACCAACACATCTATCTTGTAGTCGGAGAGACATTTCGCCATTCCAAGGCAGAGGCCCTCGTCAATCTCATAGTTTCCTGGGGGCTTGTCAGCTTTCCTGGTCGGGCTTATCCGCATGCTTCCAAGACAGGAACCACCTATTCTCACGTCGATTTCTCGCCCCGTGATATCATCGATCCATCCATCAATCAGACCTTGGTATCCACGTCTAATTCCGTATATCTTCTTGTAGCCAACATTGTATGCATTATCACGTATGCTTCGAATCGAGGCATTCAGCGCGCACGTGTCTCCACCATTTGTTAGTATCGCAAGCGTTTTCACACTGTACTCCCTCAATCAGTAGAGTATTGCCCCGGTGAGTTGCACAGGGCCTTGCTTCGCAAAGCCATCATCTTCAACGAATGAGCAGATTATCTTCCCACCGTCTCCATCTGCTATATTCTTCCGTGTTTCTGCCCGCTTTCGAGTCCAGCACGTCATTCCTCAGCACTTCATGCCTCAAAGCAGTTTGTCAGTGCCTCACTATCAAGTATTATGCCGACACCTATCCACAAGAGCAAGAAAAAAAGGAGGAAAAATGCCATGGTGCGAAGGACGTGATGGCGTGGCACATCTCGTCACCATGAGCGATGAGCGGCTTATTCCCTATGGTGCCAATACGCTCTGGGGGACTATCCCATCTCACATCGCGTAACTGCGGGCGATGAGCTTGATGGGGTGCGTGGCGGTCGCGGGGGCGATGTGCTCGATCTGCATTTTGCAGGCAGCGCATTCGGTGACGATGTCCTGCGTTGGGGATGCTATGAGGGCGATACGCAGGCTCTCGGAGATCTGTGTGGAGAGATCGTAGTTCTTGGCCTGCATGCCGAACGTGCCGGACAGGCCGCAGCAACCTGCACGCAAATCCGCGACATCGATCTTGAAGTGCTCCTGCAACAGACGCAGCGCGACTGTGTCGTCGCCGAGCGCACAGAGATGACAAGGCAGGTGATAGGCGAACTTGCCCGGGACGGATCGTTGTGGGGTCTTGAGGTTGCCCTGGCTGCGAAGCGCCAGCAGGTAGTTCATCAGCTCGTGGGTGTTCTGCGAAACGAGCGTGGCGTCCTCGCCGGCGACGTAGTGGCGCAGCTCATCCTTCAGGCACAGGGCCGCACTGGGCTCGGAGCAGACGATCTTGTAGCCCTTTCGCACAGCGGCGGCAAGGTGTCGGACGTTGTAGGTGAGGTCGCGACGAGCTGTTTTCACATCGCCATAGACGATGGCCGGCAACGGAGCCGGCCGCTGGTCGGGCAGGATAACCTCCACGTCGTTGTGGCGCAGAACGTCAATGACGGCCAATCCAAGCTCACGATCGTTGTAGTTGGCGTACGTGTCGATGAAGTAGGCGACCCTGTCCACGGGATTGGCAATGGGCGGACAGGCCGCCAGGTGTTTACGGCCGACCCTCAGCAAGGACCCCCGCCCAAATGCCGGCATGCTCCGCCGTGCGTCGATGCCCGCGACCTTCTCCAGCAGCCACTTCGACACGGGCAATCGCATCAGCGCGTTCGACAGAGGCGAGAACAGGCTGCCCATCCGGCTGAGATGGCGGTTGCGGCTGAGAACAAACTCCGGCCGTCGCAGTCCCTTGCGCCGCACGTACTCGGCGCGGGCCGCCGTCATCAGCGTGGAGATCGCGACTCCAGAGGGGCACTCCCGCTCGCACATCTTGCAGTTCACGCACAGGTCCAGGATCTTGCGAAACTCGGGAGACTCGAAGTCCTTGTCCGGGAGCTGTCCGGTCGCCCAGAAGTGCAGCAGGTTCGCCTTGGCGCGGGAGCTGCCCAGCTCGTCGCCCATCGCCCGGAACACCGGGCACATGCGAAGCCCCGGCTCCCGGCCCAGGCACAGTCCGCAGCCGTAGCACTGCTCGAATTCCAGCTCCAGCTCGTCCGGTTTGAAGAGCATGTCGGATTTCGCCCGCGCGGGCAGGACGGGAGCGGCGCGACGAAGGTCCTTGAACATCACGTCGGGGTCCTCGTTGAGGATCTTGCCCGGGTTCATCAATCCCGCCGGATCGAAAATCGTCTTCACCTTCTTCAGGATCTCGTAGTATTCATCGCCGTATTGGCGGCGGACGAATCCGGCACGGATCAGGCCCACCGCGTGCTCGCCGCTGATCGTGCCGCCGAGAGACCAGGCCAACGAGTAGACGTCCTCGGCAATCGCTCGCATTTTCTCACGGTCCTTGGGATCGCCCAGATCGATGTACGGGCGAACGTGCAGCTCCCCGTCGCCGGCATGGCCGAAGAATGACATCGTGAAGTCGTGCTTCTTGCCGATCTTCTGAAGCCCGGCGATGTAATCTGCCAGACGGGTATGGTCCACGCTGACATCTTCCATGAACTCCGCGGGATGCTTGCGGCTGCGCCTGCGATACAGCAGAGGCCCGGCGTCCTTGCGGGACTTCCAGGCACGCGCCTGGGCCTTGGGCTCCATGATCGTGGTCCGTCCGGCGGCCCTCTTGCCCACGGCGGCATCGGTAGCGGCGATCTTCTCGCGGACTTGCGCCTCCGAGGTCCCGACGTGCTCGACGAGAAGCACGGCGGCGGCATCCACGGGCAGGATATCCCGATACTGGGGAAGCTGGTCGATCGCCAGGCGGATCAGGGATTGATCCATCACTTCACAGGCAGTGGGATGGGTCGCGATGATCGCGGGGACGGCTCGCGCCATGCGGTCGAGCGAATCGAACTCCAACTGGAGCAGCCCCTTCACGGCCGGCAGAGGCACCGTCCGCAGACTGATGCCCGTGAGGATCGCCAGGGTCCCCTCCGAGCCGGCCAGAAGACGCGCCAGGTCGATCATGTTGTCGTAGCAGACCGACGCGATGTTGTAGCCGCAGCGATTGCGCTTGGTGGCGAGCAGCGCCCGGTCGATGACCGCTTTGTTGGCCGTCAGGAGCGACCAGCATTCCCGGGCAATCGAGCCGGCCTTGTCTCCGCGCGCGTGCTCTACGTCGATGGCATTGTGGAACTGGGCCGCACCGCCGCCGGCCAACACGACGTCGACACTCTCCACGTAGGCAGCGATGTGCCCGTACTGGAGGGAATGCGCCCCTGTGGCATTGTTCGCCACGACGCCGCCCACCGTGGCCCGGTTGGCACTGGACGGATCGGGCCCGATCTTACGGCCGAAATCGGCCAGCCGCCTGTTCAAGTCGTCCAGCACCACGCCTGGCTCACACGTCACGATCTCGTCCGACATGTGAAGGACCCGTTTCAGGTAGCGGGTCATGTCGACGACAATGCCGCTGCACAGGGATTCGCCCGCCAGCCCGCTCCCCGCTCCCCGGGCCGCCACGGGCAGACCCTCGTCGGCTGCATACTGGGCAACCACCACGATGTCCCTTACGTCCCGCGGCGCCACAACACACTGCGGCACGATCCGATAGCTGCTCGCGTCCGTGCTGTAGGCGACGCGGTGAATGATGTCCGCGAACACGTCGCCGTGGATGAGTCTCGCCAGGTCGGCAGCGATTTGTGCTGGTTCCTTGTGTGTCATGTCGCGGCGTTCCCGCCCACTACAACTCCTGTAACGTGGAGATCCGGCGGGCCCCCTACTGCTCGAAATCCCCCGGTACAAACTGTGAGGTCGCCACGGACCTGGCCATCCGCAGCACGGCCAGATCATCCTCGCTCACCTGGCCATTGATGAACTGCTGTACGACCGGATGCGCGTGGTTGCGGATCGCGTCAGCGTCCCCATCGGCGATCACTTTTCCGTTGTGCAGCATGATGATCCGGTCCGCCACCTTGTATGCGCTTTTCATATCATGCGTGACGACGATCGTCGTCAAGCCCAGCTCGCGCTCCAGCTTGAGGATCAGCTCGTTGATGATATCCGCGCGAATCGGGTCCAGGCCCGTCGTCGGCTCATCGTACAGGATCACCTCGGGATTCAGGGCGATCGCCCGGGCCAGCGCGACCCTCTTTCGCTGACCGCCTGAGAGCCTGGCCGGATAGTAGTCCTGGAAACCATCCAATCCCACCATTGCCAGTTTCACCTTGACGATTTCATCGAGCTTGCGCCAGTCTCTGATCCGGCCATGCTGGCGAATCGGGAACAAGATGTTCTCAGCCACGGTCATGCTGTCAAAGAGCGCCCCCTCCTGGAAGAGGTATCCGAAGTGAGTACGCACCGTGTTCAGCCGACGTTCGCTCAGGTGGTCCACTCGCTGGCCCTTGAAGTACACCTCGCCATCGGAGGGTCTTATCAGAACGATGAAGTGTTTGATCAGGACCGTCTTGCCGCAGCCGCTCGGGCCGATCACGACCGTGGTCTTGCCTCTCTCGATGGCGAGCGATATGCCATCGAGAACGGTCTTCTGGCCGAACCTCTTGGTCAGGTCCCTCGTCTCGATAATCACGTCCGCCCGGGCGTTCCCACGCTCTTGACCGTTGTCCTTTTTCACATCATCCAAGACCGGCTCTCCACGACTGAATGACCCACGCCCCGCATGTCCAAGACTCACGTAACGAGGCTCGTGACAGGCCAGAAGACCTCGTAAATGCTCTTGAACATGACCGCCAACGCAAAATCCAGGGCCAGGATCGAGATGAAGCTCGCCACGAACGCCTCCGTGCATGCCTGTCCTACCCCGTGGGCGCCCTCTTTGCAGGTGAAGCCCTTGTAACAGCTCATGACGGCGATTGCGCCGCCGAAGAAGAACGCCTTCACAACGCCGACCGAGACATCCCACATCTCCACGGCGGCGGCGCTGTGATCCCAGTACGCGCTGCTGTTGATCCCCAACTGAAGGAAGCTGACCAGTGCGCCTCCGACGACACCCAGGAGATCCGCGAAGATCGTCAGGATGGGCGTGAGCAGCAGGCTGGCGAGCAGCCGGGGCGCGACGAGGTAGCGAATCGGGTCCGTTCCCATGCTTCTGACCGCGTCGATCTGCTCTGTAACGTTCATCGTCCCCAGTTCGGCGGTGAGGGCACCGCCGATGCGCCCCGCCAGCATCACCGCCGCCAGAACCGGACCCAGCTCCTTCACCACGGAGATGTTGATCAACACTCCGAGGTGCTCCTCCATGCCTAAGCCCGCAAGCTGATCGTAGGCCTGGACCGCCAGTGTCATCCCCACGAATGCACCGGTGATCATAACCACTGGCACGCTACGTACGCCGATGACGAACATCTGGTTCCAGACCATGGGAAAGGTACGTCGTCTGACGCAACAGCGCGCCGAGATGGTTGTCGCCCGCCAGGCAAACCGGCCGAAACGACCGGCGTCGACCACCTCCTGGATGGCTCTGGCTCCAAGCACTTCCAACATAGGGCAATCCGATCGTGACAGGAAAGACACACTGCGGCCGGATTCAACGCAAGCCATTGCAGATGAGCTATTTCTAACCGCCGCAGAAGGGATTGTCAAGGGAGGGTTCCTTTGGGGTGGATGGATGAAACCATCGGAGGAGTTGCGTCGCACAATGAGCTATGGCGGCTGGGTCTCTCAGGCCTGTGCGGGGACGAAGACCTTCACTGTGTTCTTGCCGGACTGCTTGGCGCCATAGAGCGCCAAATCCGACCGGCTGGTGATGTCTTCCGGACTCACGTCAGGGCCATACTGCCCGACACCGACACTGATGGACAATGGAATCTGGCTCCGCTGCCAGACCACTGGCGCGCCGGACACCGCGTTGACGATCCGCTCAGATACGACAACGGCTTCTTCGACCTCTGTGTTGGGCAGGATCACCGCGAACTCGTCGCCGCCGTACCGGGCGGCCAGATCGATCTGGCGGATACAGTCGCGAATGTGCCGGCTCACCTCTTTGATGACCTTGTCGCCAGCCCTGTGGCCGTAGGTGTCATTGATCGCTTTGAGGTTGTCGATGTCCGCCATGATCAGGGAGATCGTTCCGCCATGCCGGCGTGACCGCCATACCTCTTTCTCCAGCGCCTCGTAGAAGGTCTTATGGTTGACCAGGCCCGTCAGCCCATCCATCGTCGCTTGACGTTGGATCCGCTCGAACAGGTTGATGTTCCCGATCGATGCCCCGATGAGCTGTCCGAACAGCTCGATCAGAGAGATGTCCTCGCGGGTAAACGCGCACGGGGCCGCCTTGTCCGCCAGGTTCAACACGCCGACGACTCGCTCCTGACAGACCAGAGGGACGATCGCGCAATTGGTGGTCTCGTAGTTCTCAGCAAAGGCGCGCTGCGAGCGTCTGATCACCGGTTTCGTATGCGTGTTGATGTTGCCGGTCAGGATCAGCTCCTTGCTCTTGATCGCCATAACCATCGGCGATGGCGGGGTTTGACTCAAAGAGACGATCCTGTTGATGGGGAATGGATGGTTGTGACCGATCAGATGGAGGATACTGCCCGTTTCATCCAGTGTATACAGGGAGGCAAACCGCGTGCCTACCATGAGGGGGATCTTCTTGACACATGCGTCGGCAACGCGATGAATGTCAAGGCAGTTGATCTGCCGCGCGAGCGGAGTCACCTGCTCCAACAACGTGGACTTGCCGATGCAATCCGCCGCGTTGTCTACCGGTTGTGCATCCTGACTTGTCATCCTGTACGACCGCTTTCCTGGGTTCCTACCGTTGCGTCTTGGTGCGACTACCTTCTTATCGTCCATTCTCTCAAGCCCATTCGGAAAAAAATCAGGTAGTCGCTCAGACGCACCGCCCGATCCAGGGCCTGCGAACGGTCGCTAAGAATCGCGGCACGAACGCGCGTTGTTATAGGCCGTTCCCACTGAACGCCCGCGAGAACAGACCAGTCATCCCACCTTGTTCACGCCGCCACACAATCTTTTTTCAAAAAAGCGATGGAAAACAGTTGACACGCCTGCCGGCGAGAAGTACTTTGCGTTTTATAAAACGTCAAAGGCGTTTGGCTTCCCAGGACTCGCAGGTTTGGTGTGCTGTAGGCCGCACGTCGAGTCGTGGTGTGTCACGAGACGGTCGTGGTTCTCGCCGGATGTCGCCGGTGTCTCACGAGGCTTGTTGGAGTGGGCGGTTGTGGTGGTTTCGGAGCATTTCCCAACACTAACGGCGAGAGGAACCGTCTCTTCGATTCATGATGTTGTGGACACGTCCGATTTCGGCTCGGCCCTCCTCGGCACCTTTCATCGAGACCCGTCGGCTGCAAGCGCCAGACTTGTTGGACTTCGAGCCACGCGACTGCCTGAGTTGTGCGTATGACGTGGGAGTATGACAATCACACCTTGAAGGTCCCGGCGAAGCGATACCGGATCGGTGAGCTCGTCCGCTACAGCCCCTTCTCTCGTCAGACCATCCACAACTACACCATCATGGGGCTCATCCGCGAGGTCGAATGGACCCGGGGTGGACACCGCCTCTACGATGAGTCCGTGTTCGGGCGGCTCTCACGAATCATGGAATTGAGAAAGACGAAAAGGCTGACCGAGATACGGCGAATCCTCCGTGAAGAAGAGAACGGTCCCAGTCCGTTGGCAGGCGATGATCGCAACAGCCTCGGCAGTTAC
>JAFGJR010000098.1 GCA_016928975.1 Sedimentisphaerales bacterium
CGGCCGCGGACTCAGCTACAAGCGGAACTCGGCAAAACCTAACCCCATACTCATCAAGGAGTTGCCCACGGCAGTGCCATTCGATGTAACGCCCTTGCGATCCCTCCGACGTCGTTTTGGAACGCCGCACGCCCATAAGAACCGGAACGGCCAGCGCCGCCACAGCCAAAAGACCGACAAGCATACGCCGTGCATTCATGATATCCCCTTTCCTCAAGCCAGATCGTCTCTTCGAACATCGTCTTCATTCTCCCCGAAGCGATCCGATATGACAACAAGGGATACCCCCGATCCCTCGTAGCGAAGAAACCGGTGCGAGAACCGTATCGGCAGACCCCCAGTTCCGGCCTGTCAGCTCTTTCCCGGGTCTTCAGTCTTCTGATCTGCTCTCCCGTTCTTCGGCTTTCCTCTGCGAACCTCCGCGTCCTCTGCGGTGAAGTACCTTGCTCTTACGGCAAATTCGGGTCCGCCGGCGTGAGCCAGCGGTCGGCCAGGTACGGCAGGTCGCAGTAGTCCACCGTGTCTCGTAGGTGAAGTAGATGTCTCTGGCCTGTGTGCTTGCGGCCTGGCACGCGCACAGAATCAGGATCAGCAGGCCCAGGATGGCGCATCGGCCCGCCGGCCCCGCCACTGCTGCCATCCCGAAGGCTCTCATGCCGCTGTCCTCCGAAATACCCCTGTAGCAGCCCCGCCCTCGGGGGTGAGCCCAATGACCCCAGCCGAGGGCGGCTGGGCTACATGAAGGGTGGGCCAGCGTGCGGAACAAAGCCAATTCTCTCACTCTCTCCAGAACTGGAGAGCGCCCTTGATGGGTGACGGCGGAAGCCCAACGAGCATGTAGGCGAAGAACTATAGGGGACCAAGGCGAAAGCCGCTCACGGTGGCGGGATTGACGCCGGCGGTGCGAAGCAGTAGCATGATGACCGCCAAGTCATTCCGTGACACAGTGAGAGACGGCCCGCGCGATGGCCAATGACGGTCCATGCTGGGCTTGGTTTCTGTGGATGGAGTCGAATATTCCAGGTGGGTAGGCGTCTGTATAGACAAAGACGAATCTGACGCGGTGCCAGGAGGGCACGATGCAACTGGCCCTGGATGTGCTGGCTTGCCCGGCCTATCGCAGGATGTGACTTAGGAGCCCTATATGGATTGCCCAGTCTGCCGCGACGCAATGATCACATTGGAATTGGGCGATGTGGAGGTCGACCACTGCACGAATTGTGGCGGGATCTGGCTTGACTCGGGCGAGCTTGAACTGCTGCTGGACCACCCGGCACAGGCCCAGCGTCTTCTGGGCTCTTTCCAGGAGACGGCCGTGCCGACGGAGCAGGGACGCAAGTGTCCTATCTGTGACAGGAAGATGGCAAAGGTCTCCGTCGGCCAGGGTGCCCCTTCCCTACTGATCGACAAATGTCCCCGCAGTGACGGCCTCTGGTTCGACAAGGGCGAACTCCAGGATATTCTGGCACGTGCGGAATTGGACGACGACAACAGAATTCAGCGCCTCCTGGCCGATATATTTGGCAAAGGCCACGAAAGGCCTGACGCACAGGGATAGGTGGCGCATTATTTCCCTGGACGGGCCGGCAAGGTATAATGGCTGCCCGACCGGCGGTGGCCTCTCGCCGACCAGCCGATGGAGATGTGCAGACAATGGTCTTTCGCGTGGAGTGTCCATTGCGTAGCGCTCTTAATGTGAAACTGTTTGACGAAAGGATTGAGTTATGAAGTGGACTTTGATCCTAATTGGTGCCGCGGCTGTCCTTCTCATTGTGGCCCTCGTCCTGAAGAAGGGCAAGTCGACGTAGCACAAGCATCCGTCCGTCTGTACAGAAGGGAGGCCCCATGCCAGGAGCACTGATTGCTTTAGCTGTACTTGTCGGCATCGTTATCCTGTTGGCCCTCGCCGTGATCGGCATCTACAACTCGCTGATCCGCCTGCGCAACCAGGTCGATAACGCGTGGTCGCAGATCGACGTCCAGTTGAAGCGCCGTCACGACCTGATCCCCAACCTCGTGGAGACCGCCAAGGGGTATATGAAGCACGAGAGGGAGACCTTCGAGGCCATCACCAAGGCACGAAGTGCCGCCGTCGGGGCCAGGACCGTCCCCGAAGCGGCCCAAGCCGAAGGCAGGCTCGCGGAAGCCCTCAGCAGGTTCATGCTCGTGATGGAGAACTATCCCGAACTCAAGGCAAACCAGAACTTCCTGGCAGTCCAGGAAGAGCTCTCCAGCACTGAAAACAAGATCGCGTTTTCCCGTCAGAATTACAATGATCAAGTCTTGTTCTACAACAACAAGATCCAGATGTTCCCGTCCAACATCGTAGCCGGCATGTTCAGCTTCACGAAGCGCGATTTCTTCGAGATAGAGGCGGCCGGCGAGCGGGACGTACCCAAGGTCAGCTTCACGTAGCGGTCGAGACACAGAGAGCTTGGCAGTACAGGCGACGAGAGAGCACGGTGCGGCGTGGTGGTTCCCGGATCGCGCCGGACGGGCAGCATTCATAGCAGCAGGATGGTGTGGCGGATCGCATGCGGAGTGGAGCAAGAGCATCTGCCCGGGGGAGTCGTTTTTCATTTGAGGCAGACGACGACCATGTGGGAGCTCATCAACGCAAACAAACGGAACTCCATTGCGCTCATGGCGCTGATGGCGCTCGTGCTGTTCTCGTTAGGAGCCGTGATCGGCCTGGCGGTTCTCGGTCCGGATGGCGCGCTGTTCGGCCTGGCCATTGCCGCCGCGCTCTGGGTGATCCTGGCCCTGGTCAGCTTCTCCTCCGGGGACCAGATCCTCCTGGCGGCCAGTCACGCTCGGCCGGTCACTCATGACGTCCACCCGCAGCTATTCAACATCGTGGAAGAGATGAAGATCGCGGCAGGACTGCCCGCCATGCCGAAGATCTATATCATCAACGACCCGGCGCCGAATGCCTTTGCGACGGGCCGGAGCCCCCAGTCCGCCTCCATCGCCGTTACGGCGGGCCTGCTCGCCCGCCTCAATCGCGACGAGCTCCAGGGCGTCGTCGCCCATGAGATGAGCCACATCCTGCACCGCGACATCCTGTACATCACGCTGGCCGGCGTCATGCTCGGCGGGGTGACATTGTTGTCGCAAGCCTTCCTGCGCGGCACTTACTATGGTGCGCTGGGTTCGCGGCGGCGCTACTCCTCCGGAGGCCGTGGCGGCGGGCAGGCCCAGGCCATTCTCCTGCTGATCGCGATCGCCGCGGCCATCCTGGCGCCGATCATGGCCTATCTGCTCTACTTCGCCCTGTCTCGCCGGCGGGAGTACCTCGCGGACGCAGGCGCCGCCCGGCTGACCCGCTATCCGGAGGGTCTGGCCAGGGCCTTGGAGAAGATCGCCTCGGACCCGTCGCCCCAGTTGGCCGCAGCGAACAAGGCGACAGCCCCGATGTACATCGCCAATCCGTTCAAACGCCGGGGTCGGCCGGGTCTGTCCGATCTGACCAGCACCCATCCGCCCATCTCCGAGCGCATCCGCATCCTGCGCAACATGTCCCAGGGCGCTTCGTACCGGGACTATGCCAGAGCTTACACGTCCGTGACTCACTCGAAGAATATCATTCCCGCTTCCGCGTTGTCTGGAGAAGAAGTCACGTTGCGGTCCGGCGAGGTCCAGCCGGCCGTGTCAGAGCCGCCGTCCAAACAGGCTCACCGGATCGGCGACATCATGCGAAAGGTCAATGGCTTCTCGTTCCTGACGTGTCAATGTGGCCTGAAACTCAAGGTTCCCCCAAATTTCAAGGGCGACAAGGTCCAATGTCCGCGCTGCGGCAGGACTCTTTCCCTCCCACGACAGCGCACAGCACAGGCATAGCGGCCGCTACTCGACGACGGCGAACGTGGGACTATGGGTCATAGCCGTCAGCGAGGCGCCAGACTCGCTTCCGCAGTGCCGCCGTAGGCGCCCATGTCGATCCGCAGATTGGCGCCCCCGCGCTCACATAGAGGACTGTTCTGCTCGCATTTCGGTTCGTTCTCGAACGACAGATCCGGATCGCCCGTATCAATGCATGGGCTGGTCGCGTCGTACCACGACCAGTTCTGCCCGGCCGCGTCCCAGGTCCAGCCCTCGCTCCTGAGGTGATAGTCGCCCGTCTCCCAGACCGCATCGAACGCCGGGTACACAACGGACGATGGGCTCAACCAGACCCCTCGTCGAACGAACAGTGGATCGGCGTCGATATTGCCTTCGCCGAGCGAGCCGCCCTCGATGTCACAGTACGCCAGGATGGACGCCGTGCTCTCGATTCTGAGGTTCTGGGCACCGGGATGATTGAAGTAGAGAATGGAGCTGTTGGCGGTCACCAAAACGCTGTTGACGCCATAGCCGGTGTTGTCAGCGATCGTGCAATTCTGAATCGTGGGCCTACCGCCCCAGATTCCGTCTTTGCGATTGCCCACGACGAGGCAGTTGTGGAACGTGGCCCGGTTGACGCGTGTGAATCTGCCACCGCGCTGCTCCCACATCGTCACGCCGGTGCCATTGCCGGCGATCTCACTGCGTGCGATTGTGGGATCGGCCTGGTCCCAGAGCTTGATCCCCGCGGAGGCATGGCCCGTGATCGTGCAGTTGGAGATTGTGGGTGAGGAGGCTCCGCAATAGATTCCGAAGCTCCCGCCACGGATCGTGAAGCCGGACAGCACGGAGTTGCTGTCCTCCCCGTCAGCGAACGTCACGAGCTGGCCTGCACCTTCAAGGATCGTGTTGGCGCAAACGTGGCGGTCCCGCGCGTCCGTCGAGGTGACGGTCACCGCCCTGCCGCGGAAGCAGAGTTTCTCGTGATAAGTCCCTTCCTTGACCGCGATGACATCGGTATCGCTGGCGGCATCGATGGCGTGCTGGATGTAGTCGTAGCACGTTCCGGTCGCGAGGTTCTCGACCGGGCCGCTGGCCACGGTGTAGCCGAATTCCAGGGAGATGCTCCAGACGCGGCTCGACCGCTGCCACGTGATGGTCGTCCCATCCACTTTCGGCGCGCTGCCATAGAACCATGTATAGCCCTCCCCTTCAAAGGCAGGCAGCTCGATCGGCACGACGCCATACTCGCGGCTGACACAGCAGGCACGAATCTCGCCGCCGTCTTCGCTCCCGTAGCTGAAGGCAATCAAGGCTCCATCGATATCCGGTTGCGTCTGCATGCCGCGTGTGGCGTCCACCTTGAACTCGCGAATCGCATTGGGGTCAGAGATATCCGCGCCGTATATGTCGCCCATGTCGTCCCGTTCGTCCGTCCACACCACGAGGTGCCCCGAGACCGCGGGGTCGCGCTGTCGTAGCGGCGCCGTGCAGATGGGGAACGTTCGGATACGACTGAGGTCGGAGATGTCCGCACCGAAGATGTCGCCGTCGTGCTCCCACACGACGATATTGCCGCTGATGTCGAGCATGTCCGCGTATGCCCTGCGGAAGTCCACGTACGGGTACGGGGGACAGCGTCCTGCCTGCTCGGCGATGGTGAAATAGACCGGCCTGGCTGGATCGGTCATATCTACGCCACAGAGGTCGTACCAGGCTCGATCATATCCCGTGAGATCACGAGTATTCACGCCATGAAACTCGAGCCAGACGATTCTGTTGCCGGAGATGGCGGGATAGCCGTACGAGTCGGCCTGTGTCGCCTGGCGCAGGTACCGCGGCGTTCCGACGGCCAGATCAGCCCAGAAGATGCTGGTGCAGACCGGCTCGTAGTACACGCCTTGACCACCCCACCAGACAACCAGGTCGCCGTCGATCCTGGGCATGGTGTCGGTGCCGCCACCTTCGAAGGTCACAACCTTGTCGGTCCGGGTGTCCAGGCAGTTGATGACCCAGGAGGTGTCCAGCGAGTCTCCCGCTGCATAGACGATTCTCGTCCCCGAGGTATCCGGATAGTAAGCGAGCTCCTTCGCGGAATCCGTCTGGAGGACTGACCTGGTGTAGCACGTGAATGTGGAGGTCTGGAGTCTCACCGTATCCGGCCCGCTGGAGACGAAACCATCACTGACCACGAGCTGGAACACGTAGATGCCCGGCGTTCCGCTCAGGAAGAACGGAGAAGCAGAGTCGGCGTTCAGGAGCGTTACACCCGGTCCTTCGATCTGGGTCCAGGTGTAAGTGAGCCGGTCCATCGGGTCGCCGTCGTGCGAGGCGGATCCATCCAGGGCGACCATCGCGGGGACGGCCACCAGCGAATCCGACCCCGCATTTGCGACGGGAGCCGCATTGCCGACGATGACAAGGACTTCGTCCGCCTTGCTCATGTACTGGCCGTCACCGACCACCAATTCGAACCTGTACCAGCCCAAGTCTGCCGGGGTGAATGCGGGCTGCACGGCCGTCGCGTCCGTGAGCTCGACGGCGGACCCGTCCTTCTGGGTCCACCGGTAGGTCTTGACGCCATTCGGGTCGGAGAAGTAGCTGTCCCCGCCGTCGAGCGTGATCGGCTGGGGAGCCAGCACGTGCTGGTCTGCACCGGCGACGGCCAGCGGCTTGACGTACCCGACGTACTCATCGGCGCCGATGTCCACGCGCACGGCGAATATGCGAGGGTCCTCGTCGATGTCGCGGCGGCCCGAGGCAGGTATCGTGACCGGGTCGCCGGCGCTAATGCAGGGGGAGTCGGCAGAGATGCGATAGGTGTTGTTCCACACGTCCACGAACCGCGGGTCCTCCGAGATGTTGCCGAACTGCCCCGTCCAGTCGGCGCTGTCACCGAACACGGAGTCACCGGTGCGGGAGTCCTGCGTGCCATAATTGCCGGGCGTGTTGTTCCAGACATCGTTGAACCGGATCAGGTCCTTGTGCGGCCGTACAACACAGTACAGGCCGCCCCCCGATTCGGCCCCGCAGATGACGTTATTGGCGACGGTCAAATCCTCGTCGTAACCGAACTCGGCATAGACATTCCCGCCACAACCATAGTCGGGGTACAGACTGCAATCGTTGGCAACGATCGTGTTGTTCACGAGGCAGCCAAAACCGATGTACACACCGCCTCCGTAACCGGCGGAATTGTGATAGATGATGTTGTTGGCGACGATACCTTCATACACGCAGATCCCACCCCCTTCAAAAGCCGAATTGTTGTAGATCACATTGTGCGTGATCGTACACCCGGACACTGCGTATATGGCGCCGCCGAATGAGTATTCGAGATAGAAGGTGTCATCCACCATCTCCTCTCTGAACGGCATGTGATTGCCCCTGATTACATTGCGGGTGATGGTCGGCGAGCCCCATCGGCAGCAGATGCCTCCCCCCGTGAAGAACTTGTAGGACCCCTCAGACCCCTCCTCCAGCGTGCCTACACCGCCGGTGATGGTGAAGCCAGTCAGGACGGCCTCGGACGTCTCGCCGTTCTCGAAGGTCACGACGGTCCCATCTCCATCGGCGTCGATGATCGTGTACCCCACGATTTTGGGATCGTTTGGATCGGTGCTGGTCAAGACGACGTTCTTGCCGCTGAAGTTGATCGTCTCATAATACACGCCGGGAGAGACGATGACCGTGTCACCATCGGTGCAATCGCTGATCGCTTGTTGGATCGAGCGATACTGAGCGGGAACCCGTCGCACAGCCGCCGGGGACACCGAGCTCAGAACAGCCAACCCAATGAGACCGTCCCACAGCACGTTCTTCATGGCTTACCCTTTCCTCTCGAACCCATCCTGCACTACACCGTGTCCGCCTGTGACCGTTGATCCCGCCTCCAGGAACCCCGCGCAGAACTGCCTTGCGCAGTTTTATATCATAGGAATAGTATCGGCAGGTTGGGCTGGCAAGTCAAGATCAGAAGGGGCGGCGAAGACGCTGTTGGCGATTGTGGGTTTGGTGTCGCCTGCGAGTTCCATACCGACGCCGAGATTCCATA
>JAFGJR010000099.1 GCA_016928975.1 Sedimentisphaerales bacterium
CAGACGGTGGTTATCAATGAGCTGGTGGCCAACAGCGGCTCAACGACTGTGGATGACTGGGTGGAGCTGTACAATCCCACGTCCACAGCAGTCAGTCTGTCTCACTGGTATCTCAGCGATGACGTGGGCCAGCCGAAGAAGTATGCGTTGCCGGCCTTGTCGGTGAGTTCGCATGGATACATCCGGTTCGACAATCTCCAGGGCTTTGGCCTCGGCGCCAATGGCGACGATCTGGTCCTGTCGTCTCTGCCGGGCAATGCCCAGGATCGCATCGTCGATACGATCTCGTTCAAGGCACAGGAGCCCGGAGTGTCATTAGGCCGCTATCCGGATGGCAGCGCCTACTGGTTCCGGATGGCGCCTTCGCAGGGCAAGGCGAACACCCAGCCATTGTTGCCTTCTGTGGTCGTCAATGAGATCATGTACAGCCCGGTCGAGCCGAATGACGAGTACATTGAGCTGTACAATCCGACGACGCAGGCGGTCGCTTTGACGACGCAGAGCGTCGGCTGGCGATTGAATGGTGCGGTGGACTACAACTTCCCGGCGAATTCCTCAATTGCTGCCGGCGGTCGGATCGTGGTAGTCGGTTTCGATCCGCAAGCGGAGCCCGCCCGCCTGGCAGCCTTTGCCTCCGCCTACGGCGGCCCATTCACAGCGAACGTGAATCTCTTCGGTCCCTGGCAGGGGAACCTGTCGAATCAAGGGGAGCGAGTGGCGATGGAGAAGCCGCTGGTGAGCGTCGACCCGGCGGACGACATCGGCTGGGTGATCCTGGATGAGGTCATCTACAGTCCGGTCGTTCCCTGGCCGGGCGGCACCGACGCGACAGGCGATTGCCTGCAAAGGCAGCACGGCGACGAGACCCACAGCGGCAACAACCCGGCGAACTGGCTGCCCGGCGTCCCAACTGCCGGCAAAGCCCCGTAGCAGGGATCAGGGGTCGGGGCTCAGGGTTCAAGTCCCGGGTGCCATGCTCACGCTCGCGTAGGCATGTCCTCGGTACGCTGGTTCCGCACGTCTGTGGAACAGAGAGACCACGTCGCGCATCTTGATCTGTGTCCGGAGCAGAGGTTGCGGGGCTCCGGGCGAAGAGATAGCCGGGGCGGCATTAGCGAGCCTGTCATAGAAGGAGTGGGAGCATGAGCGGCGGTCCTATCCAGTTCATCTGTTGTGTGTGTCTGACATTGTTGAGGATGAACTCCACGGTCGAAGCTGTGGAATTCGCAGGCGGCAGCGGGACGCCTGCCGATCCCTACCAGATCGCCACGGCGGAACAACTGATCTCCATTGGCTCGGACCCCAATCTGCTCGACAAGCACTTTGTCCTGCTCAACGACATCGACCTGGACCCCAACCTCCCCGGCGGCCGGGTCTTTACGACGGCTGTGATCGCGCCACGTGAGGAAGCCCCTTTCCGGGAGTTCCCCAACTGGAAAGGAGTCCCCTTCACCGGCACGTTCAACGGTCAAGGACACAGCGTCAAGAATCTGACGGTCCCGATGACTATGAACTCCTTCATTGCCCTGTTTGGGAATATTGCCAAAGGAGGCTTGGTGTCCGACCTGAGAGTGGAAGACGGCAGTCTGGATTGGCAGGGCACGGCACAGCATGGCGTTCTGGCCGCCTGGAATGAAGGGCGGATCATTCGCTGCGGTGCCACTGGCAGTGTCAAGGCCAACATGTTCGGTGGCATACTGGCTGGATTCAATCGTGGCGAGATCATCGAATGTTGGGCGGAAGGAAAGGCGTCTGGCCCGGACAGCATCGGTGGCCTGGTGGGCTTCAACAGCTTCGGCATTATAGTGAACTGCCACACTTCTTGCAGAGTCTACATCACCGACGGCAGGGAATTCAATTGGGGGGGCGGACTCGTGGGCCAAGGCTGCGAGGACGTGATTGTGAATTGCTGGGCCAGCGGCGACGTCTCCGGCGTGCGGGCCAGCCGTGTGCTTGGCGGATTGGTCGGCGGGAGCATCAACACGCTCATCGCCAACTGCTACGCCACGGGCAATGTCTCTGTCGGACGTTTGGGAAGGTCTGTTGGCGGTCTTGTCGGAAGCGGTGGGACCATCTGCGACTGCTACGCCACAGGGAGTGTCTCGGGGGGTGATTCACTCGGAGGACTGGTCGGGGGTTCTGCGTTCATCACAGACAGCTATGCCATTGGTCACGTCTCGCTTGAGCAGGGTAGTGAGAATGTCGGCGGCTTGACTGGAACACCATCGCAGGATTATGTGAAGGGATGCTTCTGGAATATCGAGACAAGTGGACTGACTGTCAGTGGCGGCGGCACGGGACTGACGACCCCTCAGATGCAGGATGCCGCCACCTACCTTGCGGCGGGCTGGGATTTGGCGGGCGAACGAGCCAATGGGACCGCGGATATCTGGTACATCCCGGAAGGTGGGGGGGCCCCACTGTTGACCGTTCACTCCGCCACATTCGAGCCGCACAAGCTGGATGGTGCTGGCACGTCAGAGGATCCATACAAGATCGCGACAATCGAAGACCTTGACGCGATCAATCACCACGATCTCGCCGCCTGCTACCGCCTTGAGGCCGACATCAACCTCGCCCAGAGCCCACGACGTAAGCCACTCATCCGGTACTTTGACGGCAAGTTCGATGGCGCGGGCCGGGTTATCGCGGGTCTGACTATTCGCGGCAGAGCTCATCTGGGCCTGTTTGGTGATTTGGGCGCGTGTGCCTGCGTCACCAACCTCAGCATCTGCGACGCAAATGTCACGGGCAACCGGTCCTTGGGGCTGCTCGCAGGTACGAACAGGGGCAACATCACGGGCTGTCGAGTTGACGGCACTGTCTCTGGGGATTCTGCTCTCGGCATCCTGACGGGGTGGAATGACGGGAGCATCAGCGACTCCTACGGCGTTGGCAGCGTATCCTCAACATTCAATCCGATCGGGGGCTTGACTGGGTGGAATGCTGGCCTGATCAGCCGATGCTATGCGAACGCTTCTGTCACATGGTCGCGGACCGACGTCTCTCCCAAAGAGGAGTCAGGTGGCTTGGTGGGCGCCAATCACGAGCCAGGTTGGAGCGGCGTCGCTTTCACCAAAGGCCTGGCGTCAACAGACATAAACGGAGAGATTCGTGCCTGCTACTTTCTGATCGACGCGGACGGCGGCGGGCCCGACAATGGGTTGGGTGTTGCCCTGACCAGTGCGCAGATGAAACAGCAGGCGAGCTTTGTCGGGTGGGATTTCGAGAACATCTGGACGATTGCCGAGGGGGAGAGCTATCCCCGGCTCCGGTGGGAGCCTGTGCCGTGAGGCGACGATGAAGTGTCAGAGCCTGTCAGGCGGCGGCCTGTCGGCTTTCCGGACAAGCAGACGCCGGTAACCGGGCAGTCACGTCGTGACGAAGCAGTCAGACGTTGGGAAGCAGCGCCACCCAATCCAGCAGGACGGCCGTCAAGATGACGACTCCAACCGCGACGATCAGCTTCACCACCAGCCACGTCCGTCGCCTCGTGGCTTCCTCGCACTCGCAGCCGCCATTACCCTCGGGTATGTCGCCAGGAATCATCCATGACATACTGGCCCCTTTCCGTTTGCTGAGTTCGTTGATGCACCACGCACACACCAGCGCGCGGCATTATGCACGAAGCCCCTGGAAAGTCAAGGGAATTCCAAGATACTGAGGGACGTGGTCGGGGGCTCTGCCTTGACGCAGGGGGGCGGATCGGATACAATACGGAGGTGGCGGGAGCGCATGCGGGCCGCGAGTGACCGGGGCACGCATTGGGCGGCCCAGGATGCAATCGAAAAGGAAGAGGACGAAACGTGTTCACGTCAAGACCATTACGGGCGGGTTCGAGACCTGCCTCAACATTCCTTACTGTCGCGATAGTGATGCTCTGCTTCTGGTCGTTCGGCGCCGACGGTTGCCTCGGACAGTCCGCGGACGGTGGCATTGGCGGGGCAGACCCCACGGCACAGGCGTCGCCGGTGGTGGTCATCAACGAGCTGCACGTCGATCCCGACGTCAAGACGGAGCGGGTCGAATTTGTCGAGCTGCATAATCCCGAGGCCGAGCCGGTGGACCTGAGCGGCTGGCAGCTCACGGAGGGGGTCTTCTATACCTTCCCGGAAGGAGCCGTGCTCCCGGCCAACGGGTACGTCATTGTCGCCGAGGACCCCAGTCAGATCCATGCCAAATGGAGCTCGGGCCGGTTCGGCATCCGGGCGAGCCTCGTCTTCGGGCCGTATGTGGGCAAGCTGGACAATGAAGCCGATCACGTCGTCTTGTGCGATGCCGTGGGCCAGCTCGTCGATGAAGTGGACTACCAGGTCGGGTTCCCGTGGCCGACGGTGGGAGATGCCGTTCCGGAGAGTGCCCCGGGCAATGGGTACTCCATGCAACTGACGAATCCTCTCTTCGACAACAACCTCGGAGGCTGCTGGCGGTCGGCACTGCCGACACCCGCGGCGGCGAACCGTAGCGCCCCTGTGGCGAACATCGCTCCTCAGGTTCGGCAGGTGAAGCACTCGCCCAGGGAGCCGCGATCCGGCGACGTCGTGACGATCAGCGCCAAGGTGACGGACCCGGACGGCGTGAAGAGTATCAGCTTCTTGTACCAGGTGGTGAATCCCGGCAATTACATTGCCCGCCAGGACGCCCAGTACGGAACAAGCTGGGTCATCGTGGCCATGCACGACGACGGGCTCAATGGCGACGCCGTGGCGGGGGACGACGTGTTCAGCGTGCAGCTTCCCGGCTCGTTGCAGACGCATCGCCGGCTGGTCCGCTACAGGATGCTCGTGACGGACAATCTGGATATGAATGCCTTCATACCGTATTCGGACGATCCGCAACCGAATTTCGCCTACTTCGTGTATGACGGCGTGCCCGCCTGGCGCGGCGCGGTGCAGCCAGGCGTCACCCCGGTCATCGAGTTCCCCGTCGAGGTGATGCGCAGCCTGCCGGTCTATCACCTGATCAGCAAGAAATCCGACGTGGAGGACAGCACGTGGTTCTCGCGGGATGGCAGCAATGAGTTCCGCTGGTGGGGCACGCTCGTCTACGACGGCGAGGTCTATGACCACATCCGTTACCGGATGCGCGGCGGCGTCTGGCGCTACTCGATGGCGAAGAATATGTTCAAGCTGGATTTCAACCGAAGCCACTATTTCCAGGCGCGGGACGACTACGGCAACGAGTACGCGACGAAGTGGAACCGGCTGAATTTCTCGGCGTGCATTCAACAGGGCAGCTTCGGGCAGCGCGGCGAGCAGGGCATGTTCGAGGCGCTCACATGCCGGCTGTTCAACCTGGCCGGCTGCCCGGCATCCAAGACGAATTACTTTCAGTTCCGGATCATCGACGAGACCTACGAGGACGGCGAGCGCAATGCGGCCCATCGGCCGCTGACAAGCACAGGGACCCAGTACGACGGCGACTTCTGGGGCCTGTACATGACGATCGAGCAGATGGACGGGCGGTTCCTGGACGAGCACGGCCTGCCCGACGGGAACCTGTACAAGATGGACGATGCCTATCCGGGCGGGTATGACAAGAACAACCAGGGACCCACGCAGGTCGATAACAATACCGACGTGGAAATGTTCCGGGGCATGTATCAGTCGCGTCTGGGGGCCGCATGGTGGGCCCAGAACGTCAATCTCGACGCCTACTACGCCTACTATGCCATTTACCAGGCCGTTCATCACGGCGACATCACCAGCAAGAACTGGTACCTCTACCATCACCCCGTGACCGACCAGTGGTGGCAGCTTCCCTGGGACGTCGATCTGACGTGGACCACGTATTACGGCAGCAATGATCCGAGCGACCCGTTCAGCCGTGCCGGCATCTTCAGCTACGCGGAGCTCGACGTGGAGACGAAGAACCATCTCCGCGAAGTGGTCGATCTACTGTTCAATGCGGAGCAGACCGGGCAGCTCATCGACGACTACGCGGCGATCATCAACGACCCTGCCGGCGGACTGTCTATGGTGGATGCGGATCGCGCCATGTGGGATTACCACTGGGTCATGTCGGACGCCGCGTGCAGCGGCTATCGCACGAACTGCGGCAGCGACAAAGCCGGCCAGGGCCGCTTCTACCAGGAGGCGGTGGACCGCCACTACGACCGTAGTTTCGAGGGCATGGTCCAGGTGATGAAGGACTATGTCGATGAGCGCGTGCCGTATCTGAATACCAAATCCGCCGACACCGCGATCCCGAATACGCCCCTGGCGACGTCTGTAGGGCCGGAGGATTTCCCCGCCAACGCCCTGGTTTTCCGGTCGAGCGCGTTCAGCGACCCACAGGGGGCCGGCACGTTCGCGGCGATGAAGTGGCGGATCGCGGAGGTGGCCGCCGGCTCACAGGTTCCCAAGGGAGCCGACACCAATCCCGTCCTGCTTCCCGACGGAGCGATGTGGAAGTACTTCAAGGGCTTAAGCGAGCCTTCCACCACGCGAGGGGCGTGGCGCCAGGTCGGCTTCGACGACTCGCAATGGGCGGTGGGCAATGCACCCGTCGGCTACGGCGAGTCATTCATCGCCACAGTCCTCTCCGACATGCCGGGCAACTACAGCACGCTGTACCTGCGCACCACGTTCGACGTTTCCAGCCTCAACAGCTTGAGTAAGCTGATCCTCGAGGTCCGGTACGACGACGGCGTCAACGTCTGGATCAACGGCATGCTCGCTTACCAGGAGAACGTCTCCTCGACGGAAGTGCCCTACGACGGACTTGCGCCCACGGTCCGAGAGGACAGTACATTCTATCGCCAGGAGCTTGGCGACCCGCGGGCGTGGCTCAGGCAGGGCACGAATGTCGTCGCCGTGCAGGTGTTGAACATCTTGCTGAGCGGCAGCTCGGATTGCTTCGCCGACGTGCGGCTGACGGCCGAGAGGATGCAAGGCGGCGCGGAGGAGCCGGTGACGCCGGCGGCTGAGCGTCGGCCGGGCAAGTACGAGATCGAGCC
>JAFGJR010000100.1 GCA_016928975.1 Sedimentisphaerales bacterium
CTGTCGAGATCGTTGCGATTGCCGATGCCTTCCAGGATCGGATTGACCGCAGCCTGACGACGGTTACGCAGTGGTGTGAGAAAAACGACAAGCCGTTCGCTCAAAGGGTGAAGGTCACGCCGGACACCACCTTCCTGGGGTTCCAGGGCTACAAGAAGCTGTTGGCGATGAAGGACATAGACCTTGTTTTGATTGCGACACCCGTCTGCTTCCATCCGGTGCATCTGGAAGCGGCTGTTCGAGCGGGCAAGCACGCGTTCATGGAGAAGGCGGCAGCCGTCGACCCGCCCGGCGCTCGTAAGATCATTGAGGCCGGCGAGCTGGCCAAGCAGAAGAAGCTGGCGGTCGTAGCCGGGACACAGAGGCGGCATCAGGCCAAGTACCGGCAAAATGCCTATGCCGTCGAGCGCGGCGCGATCGGCAAGGTGATGGGCGGGCGGGTCTGGTGGTGCGGCGGAGGATCTTCCAGGCCGATGCGGCGCGAGAACGGCTGGAGCGATGCCGAGTATATGATTCGCAACTGGTACCGGTTCAGCCAGACCTCCGGCGACCATATTGTCGAGCAACACGTTCACAATCTCGATGTCGCCAACTGGTTCATCGGTCGCCCGCCCGTGCTGGCCCTTGGTTTCGGCGGACGAGCCCGTCGCCAGGGTGGCAACCAGTACGATTTCTTCAGCGTGGATCTCGATTACGGCGAGGACGTGATCGTGCACAGCATGTGCCGCCAGGTCAACGGCTGCTTCACCCGGGTCAGCGAGCAATTCATCGGCACGGAGGGCTCGGTCTGGGGCGACGGCAAGCTGGCAGGCAAGCAGGTCACCGTCCCGGAATTCGAGGAGAAGGGCGGGCCTTACGTGCAGGAGCATCGTGACCTGATCCAGAGCATCCGCGCGGGCGAGCCGCTGAATGAGGCCCGCAACGTGGCGGAGTCGACGCTGGTCGCGATCATGGGCCGGATCTCTGCATACACGGGCCAGATTGTCAAATGGTCGGACCTGACCCGGAACACCGACAGCCAGTGGTACAACCTGACGCTCACGCCGACCGCGACGGATTTCGAAAACGGCACGGTCACGGCGCCGCCGGAGAACGTGATTCCTTTGGCAGGTCCCGCATAGTGGCTCGCTCGGATGTGTCAGGGGATGTTCTCCCTCTTGATTCATGATGGTGGAGGCGGTAGCATCGCCATCCCGCGTGGGCAGGCATGAAGATGGCCGGCAGGATTGCATGGATGGAATCAGCATGAAGAAGGCATTCATCACCGGGATCACCGGCCAGGATGGATCGTATCTGGCGGAGTTGCTTCTGGACAAGGGGTATGAGGTCTGGGGCCTGATCCGGCGGAGCTCCTCGTTCAATACTGGGCGGATTGACCACTTGTACCTCGATCCGCACGAGCAGCCCCGACTGCGGCTTGTCTACGGGGACATGACGGACGGCAGCAATCTGGCGGCGCTGATCGCGGAGATCCGGCCGGAGGAAGTGTACAACCTGGCGGCGCAGAGCCACGTCCGTGTCAGCTTCGATCAGCCGATCTACAGCGTCAACGCCGGGGCATTGGGCACGCTTCGCCTGCTCGAGGCAATCCGCTCAAGCGGCTTGCCCATCCGGTTCTACCAGGCCTCCAGCAGCGAGATGTACGGCAGAGTGGCTGAGACGCCGCAGACGGAGAAGACGCCGTTTCATCCCCGAAGCCCGTACGCATGTGCCAAAGTCTATAGCTACTGGCAGACCGTGAACCATCGTGAGGCATACGGCCTGTTCGCCTGCAACGGCATTCTGTTCAACCACGAGTCGCCCCGGCGGGGGGAGACCTTCGTGACGCGAAAGATCACTCGGGCGGCTACCCGCATCAAATGCGGCCTGCAACAGAGGCTCTTTCTCGGCAATCTGGATGCGAAGCGCGACTGGGGCTTCGCCGGCGACTACGTCGAGGCCATGTGGCGGATCCTCCAGCAGGAAACGCCTGACGATTACGTCGTCGCCACCGGCGAGTGCCACTCCGTACGAGAATTCCTGGACGAGGTGTTCGGTTGCCTGGATCTGGATTGGCACCAGTGCGTGGAGATCGATCCGCGATATTTTCGACCCAGCGAAGTGGACCTTCTGCAAGGCGATGCGAGCAAGGCGAGGCGCGTACTGGGATGGCAGCCGCGGGTGGGCTTCCGCGAATTGGCCCGGATGATGACGGATGCGGATATGGAGATCGCCCGTCGTGAATGCGTGATCCGAGATCATGATCGCCGCAATGGGAGACAGGGACAGGAATGAGCGACTACTTCAAGGACAAGTGCGTCGTGGTTACCGGAGGCGCCGGGTTCCTCGGTCGTTACGTGATTGAGGGGCTGCGGAATCGCGGCTGCCGGCGGATTGAGGTCCCGCGGATCGAGGAATACGATCTGGTCCGTTGCGAGGACATCGCACGAATGTATGAGCGGATGCAGCCGGACGTCGTCATTCATCTGGCGGCGGTGGTGGGAGGGATCGGCGCCAATCGTGAGCGACCCGGGGAGTTCTTCTACAAAAACCTCATGATGGGTGTACAACTGATCGAACAGGCGCGCCTGCGAGGCGTCGCGAAGTTCGTCGCCATCGGCACGGTCTGCGCCTATCCGAAATTCACGCCGGTGCCGTTCAAAGAGGAGGATCTGTGGAATGGTTATCCGGAGGAGACGAATGCCCCCTATGGGCTGGCGAAGAAGATGCTGTTGGTCCAGTCGCAGGCGTACCGGCAGCAGTACGGCTTCAACTCGATCTTTCTCTTGCCGGTGAATCTCTACGGGCCGGGCGACAACTTCGACCCTGCCACGAGCCACGTGATCCCCGCTCTGATCAAGAAGTGCGTCGATGCGAGCGAGAGTGGGGCCGATCACATTACCTGCTGGGGGACCGGGCAGGCCTCACGAGAATTCATCTATGCCGGCGACGCCGCCGAGGGAATCCTGCTCGCCACGGAGCGCTATGACGGGGCCGAGCCGGTCAACATCGGCGCGGGGTCTGAGATCCGCATTCGCGACCTGGTCGAGAAGATCGCAACGCTGACCGGTTTTGCCGGCGAGATCCGATGGGATGCATCCAAGCCCGATGGTCAGCCGCGGCGCCGCCTGGATACAACGAAGGCCCATGCGTACTTCGGCTTCGAGGCCCGGACTTCCTTCGATGAGGGGCTCAGGCGGACGATCGATTGGTACAGAGCTGCCCGTGCACAACCCGGCTCGTGAGCCACGCCTGCCCGGCGGCGCGTTACCGCACATCGTACCGCATGAAGGAGATCCACGCGGCGGCGAAGAAGACCAGGTTGAAGAGGACCAGCAGGCCGATGTCCCAGATGGCCAGTTTCAGCGACTGGCCGAGCGCCGGGTCCTGTTCCTGGAACTTCGGCACGGCGTCAAAACCGACGCTCTTGTGAGACATCGTTTTCCAGTAGCCGGCGCAGTAGGTCTCATCGAACAGCAGATGAAGGCTCTCCGGGTCTTCGCTGTCGCGGCTGCGAAGAAACTCTCGGAAGTCGCTCTGATGTCGGACGATTTGGCGACAGAGTTGTGAGAACCGGTGAACACCGGTCCCGCCGATCGTCTCACAGGCTTGCCTGAAGATCTCGGCGGGGGACAAGCGTGTGAACTGGCGGCCGACGGTCACCTGAGCGATCATCCGGTTGACATGCTCGTCGATCAGCCGGTTCTTCTGCTCCGAGATGGCATTTCGAACACGTGCGCGCCCTTCAGGATTGCATTCGTTTACATTCGGCGTGGCGGTGCCGGCCTTCTCGCCGTACTTGCCGGCTATACAATCGTTCCAGACCTGGGTCATGACGTCGTTGATCTGCTTCTGCAACTGGGCCTGGGGGGGTACGGTGCGCAACGCCTGCGCGATGGTCCGGCCGGAACTCGGAGCCACGATCACCAAGCCCACCCACAGAAATAGCAGGATCACCATGCTGATCACCGACCGTTTCGCCCGGCTCGACACGAGCATGCCCAGCAACACGAAGACGGACACGTATAGGAACGACATGCACACGATGGCCAGGATTTTCAGCCATTCGCCGGCATGGATCGCCACCGCGCTGGATCGCGTCACGATCAGTAGATTGACGAGAATACCCGCGAGCATAGGAATGCCCAGGGTGAGCATGATCGCGACGTATTTGCCCAGGAGAATCTCGTGGCGAGGCAGGGACCCTGCCAGCATCAGGGCCAGCGTCCCCGCTTCTTTCTCTCCCGAGAGACTGTTGTGCGCGAACACCAGTGCCCCGAAGCTCAGAAACATGGTGACGATGAACACCCAGTCCACGTCGCTGAAGCCGAACAGCAGTGCATTGGTGCGCCCTTTGATCTCGGGCAGCTCGCGGGAGAAGGCATTGAACCGATGGTAGTTCGGAATCGACTTCTCGAACCCTTCGACACAGAGAGCCAGCGGTTTCGGCGCCCGATAGATCTCCTGTTGATAACACGCCAGCCGATAGAGCCGGTTTGTCCGGCCCTGCAAATCCGTCAGGCTCTTGTTGGTGTCCACGGAGTAGTCCTGCATCTGCTGCTCGTACTTGCTGACAAAGGCGAGCCCGCCGACGGCGAAGGTCGTCACCACCAGTAAGAACGACAGCGCGAAACGCAGGCTCAACAGGTTCTCCAGGGCTTCTTTGCGTGTGATAAGGGTGATCATAGGAACTCTCCAGAGACATGGCATACAGTTCCGAGTGGCGGCTCATCGGACGTCATATCTCAAGAACGCCACAAAGGATAATGCGAAGAGCAGCGCCCCTTGGAAGACCAACAGCCCGACCGCCGGAATCGCCTGCTGCAACGTAGTCGTGATCGGCTGCGACGAGTACGTGAACTGTGGAAAATCATCCAGGTCCAGCGTGGGCATCTCTTTCTCCATCTGCTGGTACTTTTGCATCGCAGTCTCATAGAGCCTGGCCTTCAATGCCTTGTCTTGGGTCTGGTCGTACGGCTTGAAGAACGTTTCAAAGAATCTCTCCTGGTCTCCCTCCTGCGAGGGTGTGAAGTAGATCGTTGCGGCGAAGTTGTCCGTCCGATCACGGATATAGTCCGCCACTTCGTGGCGGTACGCCCTCACGCGGCTCTTGAAGGACCGGAAGCTGTCGAAATCGGTTCCCGCCAGGGTGGACATCAGACGCTCGCACAGCACGATGGGGGTGACGCCGGCGAGGGTGTCGGCGAGTTGCTTCTGTCGCACCAGGCTGCCCAGGTGTTCCGCCTTCACGTCCAGCAACTTGTCGATGCATTGGATCTTGTGAGGCTCGGTGATCGGGTACATCTGCTTGAGGTAGTCCATATAGGCCTTGTTGGCAAATACGATCAGACCATTGCCGAATGCCCCGGCGCCGTCGGACCGCGAGCCTTCCCCCTCGTGAATGTCTCTGGTGAGGTCGGCGATTTCCTGGTCTCGCTGGTTCGTAATGGCCTTGAGCTTGGCAGCGAACTGTTCCGGGGACTCGATGGGGCGAAGCTGTGCAGCCAGGTGAGCACTGGCATTGGGAAGGATCGCCGCAAAGACCAGCCAGAGGAACAAGGCAAGAACCAGCGAGACCGCAGAGCTTCGGCTCACGGACGACAGCAGCAGTCCAAGGTTGAACATCGACGCGACGAAGATCAGAGAGACGAGGTACATCAACAGGATGCGAAACCAGTCTGTGCCGGTCGGCCTGGAGGCCTTCGACATCAGCAGGATCAGCAATCCGAAGATGAACGCCGCCGTCACCGTCGCCGCCAGGGTCATCCACCCGGCGACGAGCTTGCCGAGCAGGATCTGGTGGCGGGGCGCCGTATTGGATAGGATCAGCCGCAACGTGCCTTGTTCCCTCTCGCCGGACACGAGGTCGTAGGCCATGAGCAGGGCCAGGACGCTGATGACGATCTTGAGGATCAGCGTCACATCCATCGTTGGGAAGACCGACAACAGCGTGTTCGCTTCGCCGACACCGGTTTGGGTGCCGGATACCTCGTCCAGATCGATCCGCTCTGAATTCTCGAGCCGGTTCACGATTCCCTTGCTGAACACCGAGAGCACTGTAGGAGCCCGGTACACGGTCGGCGTGAGGCTGTTGTAGACCTTGACCCTCTGAAACTCGGCCTCGTTGGCGGCGACGTTCCCGTTGTAGTTCGCCAGCCGTTCCTCGTAGTCGTTGACCAGTCCAGGCATAAACGCGACCATCAGTACCACGCAGACCGTTGTTCCCACGGCGAACTTGAACGTCATCAGGTTCAGCAGGAACTCCTTGCGAGCGATCTTCCAGGTCATGCCCGGCACACCGTGGGTCAGATGCCGCAGTGGTCCTCCGATATCCTGCCTCTGGCTCACACCCTCGTGTGCCGGCGATCTGAATCTCGACCCGTACGCCCAGACGATCAGACCCACGCCTGCGAGCACGGTCAGCAGCACGAGCCGCGAAGGACTCTTCCCATTTGGCTGCTCTGGGATGCCCACGGCGACATCGGCCACCGAGTTGCCGTTGGCCTCATCGAGTCTCCACCAGCCGAGGAGCTTCCCTGGCTTCGCTGCGCCGGTGGAGCGGTCGGTGATGGCGGTGGACGCTGGACTTGCGGCATGGTCCGGTTCATTGCCCGACGATGTGCCGCCCATACACCGGGGCAGAAGCACGCCAACGGAAAGACCTGAGATCATGGCCAGCAGAACGACATCTCGTCTCATCGGAATCGCCTTTCATTCCTCTGGCTATCGAACGTCATACCTGAGAAAGGAAACGAAGGCCGCGGCGAAGAACGCCAGGTTGAACAGGGCCAGCAGGCCGAGGTCCCAGACGGCCAGCTTCAAGGACTCGCCAAGCGTGACGACCCTTTCCTGGAACTTTGGCACGGCCTCGAAATTCACGGGCTTCTTCGAGATCGCGTTCCACTCCGCGACGGAATGCGCTTCATCGAAAAGCAGGTGCAGGCTGTCCGGGTCATCTCGGTCCTCGCCAATCACGTACTCACGGAGCTGCACTTGGTATTGCCGAATCTGGCGGAACAGGCTGATGCAGCGTCGCATTCCGGTGCCGCCGAGGGCCTCCGAGGCGGCGCGGTAGACCACGGCCGGCGAGATACGGGTCAGAGCACGGCCGGTGAAGGCCTGGGCCAGCATCCGGTTGTGGTAGCTCTCGATAACCTCGTTGATAGCCTCGACCCGCGCATTGCAGTACCGCGCCCTCGCCGGTGGATTGCAGTCTTTGGGGTTCGGAGACCGTGCACCCGCGCGCTGGCCGTACTGCTCGCAGTTGTTGTCCACCCGCTCAGCGGCCTGGTTCATCGCCCGGCCCAGATCCACAGGAGCTGCGCCGTGACTGAGTCGGTCGGAGGCGATCCTTCCCAGACTTGGAATCAGGATCACGAGAGTCACCCAGACGAACAGCAGGGCGGCCATGCAATTGGCCGGGCGCGACGCCCGGGCCGATACGAACAGCCCAAGGAGCACGAAGATGGACAGGTAGATGAAGGACAGTGCGACGATGCTCAGCACTTTCACCCATATGCCGGCCTGGAACGTATCCACCCGTGATACGCTCACGACGATCAGACTGACCAGCAGGCCCAGCAGGAGGGGAATGCCAAGAGTGAGCATCAGACCGGCGTATTTGCCCAGCAGAACCGTGGCCCTCGGGACCGACCCGGTCAGGATCAGGCGCAGCGTGCCGCGTTCGCGCTCGCCACAGATGGAGTCGTAGGTGAAGACGAACGCGATGAAACTGAAAATCAGCGAGATGAGGAAGGACCAGTCCAGGCACGCAAATCGCGGCAGGGCGAAGTTGCTCTGACCCATCAGCCGAGGCAGGTCGATGCCGAACCCCGTGAAGCTGAAGTGCCGCGGAAGCGACTGCTCGAATCCTTCCGCGCACAGCGACAGCAGCTTCGGCCGGCTGTACACGTGCTGTTCGTGGAAGGCGACCTTGTGCAGTTGATCTGCCTGCTCTTTGAAGTCTGCCACGTTCGCGTTCGTTCTCTGCCAGTAGTCCCTTCGTTGCTCCTGGTGGTCGTCGACGAATACAAAAGCGGTTGCTGCAAACAGCGAGATTGTCAGCAGTAGCGAAAGCGTGAATCGCAGGCTCAGCAGGTTCTCAAGAATCTCTTTGCGGACGATCCTGTAAAACATCATCGTGTCTCCACCAATGGGATTGGGCCGCCGTTCGGCTCACCTTACGTCATATTCCTGGAACGCTGCAAACGACGACGCGAAGAACAGGACATTGAAGACAGCCAGCAGCATCAGATCGGTCCCGGCCCTGCGCAGGCTCCGGCCGACGTGGGTCGCGTACTCGAACCGCGGGAGGTCCTCCAGGTTCAGGGGCAAGGTGTGCCGGTCGACCGCTTCCTTTATCGTGCGCCGCTCGGAATCGGGGCCCTTCTCCCATGCGATTCGCTCCGCTTCCGTGGACTGAGTGACGTACGATGGCGAGCGCAGGTTGTCGGTCTTGTTGCGGATGTATGCGATCAGGACGTCGCGGTACGCTGTGGCGGCTTGCGCCCACGATTGAAAATCCGCCACATCCGTCCCCGCCAGCGCGCTCATGACGTTATCGTAGAGACACGCCGGGGAGATCATGCCGATGCGCCTGGCCACCATCGCCTGCCGGATTTGGCTGCCGGCGTATTGACGGGCGACCTCTCGGATCTTGTCGGCATATTCCGTCTTGAGAGCCGCCTCACTCTGAACGCGCTGTATCCACCGCTCCAACCCAACAGGAGTACACACGGTTGCGTAGTAGTTGAACACGCCCCCCAGCGGCCCGTAGGCGTCAAACGGTCCCTCTGCGTCGGACTCGAAATCACCGCCGCCGGGCAGGTTCTTCAATCTCTCACTGAAATCCTCACGGAACTGTCTTGAAAGCGAAGCGATCTGCTCATCTCTCGCCTCGACGGTCTCGGCCGGCTGGAGCCGCCGGGCCAGGTAGGCGCTGCCGTCCGGGACGACGGCAACGGCCAGCACCCAGAAGAACAACCCCAGCACCAGGGCCAGAGCCGAGCTTCGGGTCAGGCACGAGAACAGCAGCCCGATGTTGTACATGCTCAGCACGAACAGCAGTGAGGCGACATACATCATGAGGATCCTCGCCCAGTCGCCTCCGGTCAGGATGACGGAACGCGAGGAGGAGAGCAACAGCAGGCCGATGAGGAAAGCCACGGTCGCAGGGACTGCCAGTGTCAGCGACCCTGCCACGAGCTTTCCCAGCAACACGTGGCCCCTGGCAAGCGGATGAGCCAGTATCAGGCTCAGTGTGCCCTGTTCCTTCTCGCGGGACACCGTGTCATACGCCACGAGCAAGGCCAGGGCGCTCATGACGATCTTGAAGATCAGCAGGACGTCAAAGGTGGGGAAGATGGACAGGTACGGATTGACCTCGGCGGGACCTGCATTGGTCTGGGGGATTGCGCCAAAGTCGATCCTTGCGGAATCGCCCAGCCGTTTCTCCATGCCCTGGCTGAAGACGGACAGGACTTGCGGCCGCCGGTACACGGTTGGGGTCAGGACCCGATAGGCCTTCACCTGGCGCAGCCTGGCCTCGTTGTCGGCGACTCGTTCGTCATACTGCCGGAGCCTCTGACGGTAGTCCTCCGCCAGCACCGGCACGAACACCGCCACCAGGACGATGCACAGGATCGTCCCGACGACAAACTTGAACGTCATCAGGTTCAGCAGGAATTCTCTGGCCGCTATCTTCCAAGTCATGATTCACACTCCGCGTGTCATCGCACGTCATACCTGGCCAATGAAGCCCAGGCGGCGGCGAAGAACGCCAGGTTGAAAAGGGTCAGCAGTCCCACGTCCCAGATGGCCAGGCGCACGGATGCCCCCAGCGCCAGGGCTCGCTCCTGAAACTTCGGCACCGTCTGGAAATCCACCGGCCGATGAGAAATCGTTTTCCAGCTCTCGGCACAGCCATACTCGTCGAACAATAGATGGAGGCTATTGGGGTCTCTGGAATCCTCATCACGGACGTATTGCAGGAGCTCGTCCTGGTAGCGCTGGACTTGGCGGCGCAGGCTCGCGCAGTGGTTGACTCCCGTGCCGGCGATGGTCTCGGCCGCACGCCGGTAAACTACCGTGGGAGAGAAACACGTGAGATTCCACCCTGCGGAAACCTGCGCCAGCAGCTTGCGGTGGTGCTCTTGCCGCACCTGGTTGCGCGCATCGGTCTTCGCGATCATCCATCTGGCCCGCGCCGGCGGATTGTTCATGGGATCGCTCAGGTTGGGGCTCATACTGCCGGGCCTCTCACCGAAGGCCCCGGCCTCCGCCCGCTCGTCAATCTGCTTCGATGCCTCCTCCAGCTTCCTTCGCAAATCCACCTGCGTGGTACCCCTGGCGGACACGTCCGAGATGATCCGTCCGACGCTCGGCGTCAGAACCACTATGGCGACCCACACCAGCAGAAGGATCACCATGCTGTTGGCGGGATGGGCCGTTCGGCTCGAGACGAGCAATCCCAGCAGCACGAACACCGAGAGGCACAGAAACGACAGGAGCACAAGGGCGAGAATCTTCCACCATTCGCCCGATTCGAAAGCCACGTTCCGCGACGAGACTATGATGAGGAGGTTGACCAGAAGCCCGATGCCCAAGGGAATGCCCAGTGTGACCATGGTCGCGACGTACTTGGCCAGGAGAGCCGCAGACCTCGGAACGGCCCCTGACAGCATCAAGGCGAGGGTACCCGTCTCTTTCTCGCCGCAGATACTGTCATAAGTGAAGACCAACGCGACGAAGCTCAGGATCATGGCCGTGATGAAGGCCCAGTCAATGTCGCTGAAATGCGGCAAGCTGAAATTACCCTGGTCTCGAATCTCAGGCAGATCGCTGGTGAAGCCGTTGAATCGAACACAATTGGGCAGAGCTCTCTCATACCCTTCCGCGCAGCATGTGAGCACCCCCGGTTTCGCGTAGACTTCGTGGCGGTAAAACGCCAGTTGGAAGAGTCGTCCCGATTGCCCTCGAAAGCCTTCCAGATCCTTGTTGGTCTTCTTGGAGTACTGTGCCAACTGTTTCTCATACCGCCTTGCGAAGATGAAGCCGTTGGCTGCAAACAGCGAGATCGTCAGAAGCAGCGACAGCATAAAGCGCAGACTCAGAATGTGCTCTCGAATCTCCTTGCCGATGATCTTGCGAATCATGGTCTGTTCTCCACGTTGTTGCTGGCCCGGATCACTGCAACGTCACCGACCCAAGGTTCGTGAAGAGGCGCAGGTTTCCCTTGCCTCGTCCGATACTGCCTGAGACCTTGCCGTGTGTGATCGTGCCACGAATATCCGCAGGCGTGCACAGCTTCACGGACCCCAAGTCGCTTTCAAGGTCAAGTGCCCCCTGGTAGTGCGGAGGCACCTTGAAGCAGATCCTCCCCCAGTCAGTACGTGCATCCGCCACCATCTCCTGCGGACAGGAATCGCCACAATGAATATCGATCGAACCCTTCTCCGATCTGGCAACCACGCGATCTGATCTGATCTCCCGACCGACGATGCGGCCAAACTGCGTGTTCAGGTCCAGCGCGCCCTGGATGTTCTCACATGAGATGCGCCCGAACTCCGTCGCTGCTCTCACGTCGCCCTGGACCCCGTTGATCGCGATCCGGCCAAAACTGGTATCGCAGTCCACGTGGGCCTGCTGAGGCACGACAATATCAAGATCCACGGACACGAAGTGATCCTCCGACGGCATCGGGGGCTTCCTGACCGTGATGACAAGCGTTCCGTCGTTCGGCTCAGCGGCAATCCGCACCTTCTCGCCGATCTCTCTTGCCTGGCGTTTCTTGGGGGCGTGGACGAACACGGTGCCCGTCGCGCGACAGTCCGTCACGTCCCCTGCGGAGACGCGAATCGCACCACTGTTGCCGCGAACGACGAGTTTCGAGCCGGGCAAAAATTCGGCGCGAACCGACTTTTCGGCCCGGTACTCTGTCATCGTCTTTCGTAGACAGATCGCACAGTTGTAGCATCCGCTGCACACAAGCACCTGACCCAGCAGGATCACGAGAACGATTCGTTGAATTCTTGCCTTCATTTGTCGTCCTTTCTGTGGGAAACCACGTCTGCTTTCACCTCACGTCGTATCTCACGAACGCCACCAGGGCCAAGACAAAGAACAGCATGCTGACGAGGGCCAACGAGACGAGGCTGGGAATCGCTCTCCCGACGTTTCCGAGAGCACCAGGCATGGTGAAGGCGGGGAAGTGGCGCAGGTCGAGACTGGGAGTGTCCGCAAGCCTTTTCTTCCACTGTGGCTCGATGGCCTTGTAGAAGGCCTCGATCTCCGCCGGGCTCTTGAGTCGGCGTGCTTGCGAGAGGAGTCTCTCAAACTCCTCCACCTCCTCGCCGGTGCAGGGTGTGAAGAACGACGCCGACGAGAAGCCGTCCGTTTTAGCGCGCACGTACTCGATGATCTGGGCTCGATACATCCGGACCGCGTCCATGAAGCTCCGGAAAGTCGTCAGGTCCGTTTCCGCCAGGGCCGACATCGTACCGTCGTATAGCGACATGGGGGACAGGCTGGAGAGACGATTCGCCAGACGTCTCTGCTCGTACAGACCATCGAGGCGGCTGCGCTCGGCCTCCCAGAACCGGTCAGCGTACTTGATGGCTACAGGGAACCGCCGGTAATTGCTCTCCTGGAGGTACTCCAGATAGCTCCTGTTGAGCAGGCGAGGGTAAGATCTCCCGAACGAATCCCTGCTGTCGGACCGATTCTGGTCCCCTGACGACCGGCGGGGTGCGTTCTCGTCCCACTCCATCTGTCTTTCCTCTCGCAGGGATGCGATCCGAGCGTCGATCTTCTCCTGCGGCTCAGGCGGCCGCAGTTCGGCGGCAAGGTAGACGCTTCCGTTCGGAACGACCACGGCGAACAGAATCCAGAGAAACAGTCCAAGCACCAGAGAAACAGGCGATCTCCTCGCCAGGCAGGAGAACAACAAACCTACGTTGTACATCACGGAGACGAAGACGAGGGATGCGATGTACATGATGAGGACTTGCCCCCAATCCGAGGTGCTCAGGCTGATCATGGGAAAGGACAGGAGGATCACGAGGGTCATCAGGAAGGTGATGGTGACGGGAACGACAAGGACCAGCAGTCCGGCCAGGAGCTTGGCAAGCAACACCTGATGGCGCCGCGTGGCGCTCGAAAGCATCAGTTTGAGTGTGCCTCGTTCCCTCTCGCCGGACACGGCATCGTAGGCGACAAGCAGCGCCAGGATGCTTAGGACGATTTTGAAGATCAGAGAGGTGTCAAACACCGGGAAGACGGATTGATAGGGATTGCCCTCGCTTGCCGCTCCCCGGATCTCAGGCATTTCATCCAATTCTATCACGGCGGCATCGGCGATTCGCTTCTCCGAGCCCTCGCTGAATACGGACAGCACCGACGGTGCGCGAAACACGGTGGGGGTGATGTTCTGGTAAACCTTGACGGTTCGCAGGTCGGCCTCATTGCGCGCAACATTGTCGCGGTAGGTCCTCAGTCTCTCCTGATAGTCTTTCGCCAGCATGGGCACGAAGACCGCCGTCAGTACGACACAGACAACGGTTGCCGCCACAAACTTGAACGTCATCAGGCTTAGCAGGAGTTCCTTCTGGACAATTTGCCAGAGCGCCTTCTCCTGGTCGCCTTGTTCCTGGCGGCTCAGTGCCGTGCCGGCCACCGCGAGGATCACGGCCAGAACCACCATACTGGCAGCCAGCAGCAGGGTGATCGAATGACGCTTGCCCGTGTTGGCTGGCACGCTCTGCGCCTGATCTTCGCTGGCTCCCGTCTCTGCATGAGGTCCGACAAGAGCCTTGATCTCCTCAGCTCCCAGCGCTCGGTTGTAGATGCGCACGTCGTCAACAAGACCCGTCAGGAACCGCCCCGGTTTTTGAGCGTTCTCCCCGATACACAGAGCGTACTCGGTATCGGCGATCTGGCCAGAGGCCGGTTTTCGGGCATCCTCTCGGCCATCGACGTACAGGATCATGCTGGTGCCGTCATATGCCGCGGCGACGTGGTGCCACCGGTTGCCCGCGAGGATCGTCTCTCCGGCAAGCCAGTCCGGCTCAGACGCAGTCCCCGTACAGGCGAAGTAAGGAATCCGGCTCGTGCCCCAGGCCCGGCTCAAACGATACGATCGGTCGCCTTTGGCCAGAATCGTCTCCCAGGGACGCGTGAAGGCCTCGATCTTGATCCAGCACGCCATAGTCAGCTCGTTCCTGATCGTCAGCTGGGGTGGATTTCCGCAGTCGATACAGTCATCCGTTCCATCAAGCTGCACGGCGCCGCCGATTCGCCCCGGCACCCACACGGGATCGCCGACCGGCTTGCCATGAAGTCCGTTGCGGGAACTGTCCGTGGCATCCCTATCGAGCTTCCACCACGCCACAAGGTTGGGATCGGCGTTTGGATCGAAGGCGACGCTCGCAACAGTGGATGGCTCTACCGCTCTGTTGGCACCCGCCGCGACGTTTGCCATCGCGGCGGTCGGCTCTGGCACCGTCTGCCCGGATGAGCTGCCGGGGCAGTCGGATGGGAACATGCCGGCCCAGAGCCCCAGGGCGGCGGCCACCACGATCGTATGGCGCATCATCGTTCTGTCTCCTTCCCTCACTCAGGAGCACGTCGATCACGTATCACAAGGGCTTGCAGGAACAGGTCACGCGGCGCTCTCGGCCGCTTCCATCTCACGCAGGTAGATCTGCTCCAGGTCCGCGTGCTTGAACTCGTCGCGCTTGCGGATGGCGACCAGACGACCCTGCTTCATGATCCCGACGCGGTCGGCGATCTGCTTGGCGCGGAAGATGTCGTGCGTGGTCATCAGGATGGCCTTGCCGTGTTCGCGGAGCTTTCGCAACTGGTCGAGGAACTCATTGGCGCTCCTCGGGTCCAGGCCGCTCGTCGGCTCATCCATGATGATGGCCGGCGGGTCCTTGATCAGGGCGATGGCGATGCCGAGCTTCTGCCGCATGCCCTTGGAGTAGTTCTTCAGCCGCATGGTCAGGGCTTTCTCCGGCAGCCCCACGGAGCGCATGACGTTGTCCAGCTCCTGATTCTTCAAGCCCTTCTTGCCGCCCAGCTCGGCGAAGAACCGCAGGTTCTGCCGGGCCGTGAACATGCCGTAGAGCTGTACGTTCTCCGAGACGTAGGAGACGTGCTTCTTGGCCTCCAGGGGGAACTTGTTGCAGTCCTGGCCGTTGATGAAGCACGAGCCGCTCGTGGGTTGGATGAAATCCAGCAGGATGTTGACGGTGGTCGTCTTGCCGGCCCCGTTGGCCCCGAGCAGGCAGAAGATCTCACCCGGCTGGATCGTGTAGCTGACGTGGTCCAGCGCCAGAACGCCATCCTCGTAACGCTTGGTCAGTTCTCTCAGTTCAATCATGCTCGTTTCTCCTCGTTTTCCACTATCGGTTCGTTCATTCCGGTTATCGAACATCGTATTTGTTGAAGCGTACGAACGCCACCGCGAAGAACACGACGTTGAAGACCACCAGGAGCAGGACATCTGCCCAGCCGCCGCACAGGGCTTCAACCACGGTCGTGTGCAGGTACGCCATATCCGGGATGGAAGCCCTGGATGGGTCGAATCCGTCCACCGTGTCCACGCTGGTGGCGGAACTGCCGCTCGTATTGGCATAACGCTTGATCACGAAGTTGTCGTAGATCGTTCGTTTCACTTCCTGCTGGTACCTGTCCGCGTTTGCGGCGAACCTGTCCGGCTCGGCGGTCCCGGTGCCTGAGAGCGAGGAAACAAGGTAGGTGTAGCAGCTTATGGGCGAGAGCCTCGACAGATTCACGGCCACAGAGGTCTGGACATTGCGCCGGTTGCGGTAGTCCTGTTCGATCTGTCGGACCGTATCCGCGATGCGGGCTTCACGGTCGCGGTCGAGAGAGGCGGCCTCCCGGTCGTACCGGGCATACGCCTTCTTCTCCGGCTCCGTACGCGCGCTGGACGACACCGTCCCCAATTCGAGCCCGAATTCTGCACGGCACGCCTCATACAACCGCTCCTTCTTCTGGCGGAACTCCTCCTCGATCTCCTCGCGGGCGATCTTCTGAGTCAGGTTGGCGACGTTCCTCGACTCGATGGGATAGACGACCTCCGCAATCATCGGGCTGATTTTGGGGATTCCCAGCACGAGAATGACCCAGACGAGGAACGCCGCCATGATCGAGCCGATGGAACTGTACGTGAACGTGGACAGACATACACCCAGACTCACCATCACGAGGACGAACAAGAACGTGACAATCACAATGGTGGCCAGCGCCGACCCAAACCCCTGTGAGCGGACGGTGATATCGGGAGAACCGCCCAGGATTCCCAGGCCAGCCAGCGTTGCGATGGCAAAGGGGATGAGCAGAGCGATGTAGTTGGCCACGACCTTCGCCAGCAGAACATGGCCGCGACGGACGTGATTCGCGATCATCGCCCGCAGTGTCCCCCTTTCCTTCTCGCCGGAGACGCGGTTGAACGTGAAGATCAGCGCCGCCAGCGAGACGATGAAGCTCACGTTGAACAGGAAATCCGCCTTTCCGAAGAGCAGGGCCTCGGCATTGTCGATGCCCGGTTCCTTGGCCGCGCGAACGAGACCCGATCGCGAGGTGATTGCCTTGTCCGGCAGGAATGGATCGAGACCCAGCGCGAAGACGCTCAGCATGGAAGGGGGCCGAAAGCCCTGGGCCTCCACGCTGGCGCCCACCGAGTCCCCGTAGTGCTGGCGATACATCTGGTATTCCCTCTGATAGTTCGCCAGCCGTCGCTCGTAGTCTTTGCGGCCCACGTACATCCCAAGGGGAATGAGTACGAGGAACAACACCGTGACCACGACAAAGCGAAGGTCGAGAACCGTCTCCACGAGTTCTTTGCCGATCAGTGTACGCAGCATTGCACGGTCTCCTTCATCGCACGTCATATCGGTTCAGGCCCAGGAAGGCCAGCGCGCAAAACAGCACATCGAAAAGGAAAAGCAGGAGCACATCCGGCCAGCCGGTCCGCAAGGCCTGTGCCACGGTCGGATACGTGTATCTCATCTCGGGCAGCACCGCCTTCGACAGGTCAAAACCGTCCGCATAGTGGTAGCTCTCCATGCCCCTCCAGCGACGGATAACGACTTTGTCGTAGACGGCCTGCTTGACCTGGTCCTGATATCTCCGGGCGTTGGCCGTGAAGTCATCGGACGCGGACGTTCCTGTGCCGCAAAGCCCGCATACGACGTAGGTGTAGCTGCAGATCGGGGAAATCCTGGACAGGTCCGTCGCGAGGGAGAACTGCACTTGCCTCCTGCGCGCATAGTCCTGGTCGATTCTCCTGAGTTCATCGGCAAGACGCCTTTCATATCGGCTCGCCACGGATGCAAACAATTCCTCGAATGTCTTCTTCGCCTGCCTGCCTGCCTCGGTCTCCGGACTCGTTCTACGCATGTCTTCCTCCGGGGCTCCACACTCCTTGAAGCATCTTTCCCGGAGACTCTCCCTCTCTTCGATCATTTCTTGGTCGATGTCTTCCGCGGCGAGCCTGCGGGTGAGGTCGTAGACGCTCGCACTCTCTATGGGGTAGAGGACGCCCGCGAGCATCGGGCTGACCTTGGGGACCCCGAGGATCAGCACGGCCCATGCGAACAAGGCCAGCACAATCGAGTTCATCGGGTGCCGCGTGAGGGCCGAGAGGCACAGACCCAGGCACACCATGCCAAGGAGGAACACGAGCGTCACCGCCATGATCAGGAGGAACGCGGGCCAGACTTCCCGGGACAGGATCGACACGTCCGGGGACAGATCAAGCACGACCAGGGAGACCAGCATCGAGAGGGCGAACGGGATGAGCAGGGCGACATAGTCGCCCACGACCTTGCTGAGGAGAATGCGGCTGCGGGGGACCGCGCCGGCGATCATCAGGGCCAGCGTGCCCGATTCCCTCTCACCGGAGATCGAGTTGAAGGTGAGAATCATCGCGGCCAACGACAGGACGAAGACCACGTTGAACAGCAGATCGGCCTTGCCAAAGAGGAGCGAATGGGGATTGTCGGTGCTGGGCTGCTTGATCGTGCGCCACAGGCCCGATCGGGCCGTGGTCATCTTGTCGGGCAGAAATGGATCGACGCCGGAGCTGAAGATGCTCAGAACCGACGGCGGCCTGAGGCCCTGCGCCTCCGTGTAGATCTCCACACCGGTCCCATAGCGCTGCCGATACTGCTGGTGCTCTCTCCGGTAGGCGTCCAGCCGCCGCTCGTAGTCCCTGCGGCTGACGTACATCCC
>JAFGJR010000101.1 GCA_016928975.1 Sedimentisphaerales bacterium
ACCCGTCTGCTGCAAGGTAGGGTAGGGGCTCCAGTTCTTCTGGATCGTCAGACGGACAGAGCTTGCCACCACGTAGCCCATATCCACAGCGAATCCGGCGTACGTGGCCGTGCCGTCGGCCTTGGGAAACTCCATGGTGCTCAACGGCGTCCAGGTCGTGCCGTCGAGAGAGTATTCGATCACAACATCCCTGGCGCCGAAGCCGACGATGGACTCCATTCTCTGGTTGGAGTTCCAGACGTGCATCGTCTGGAGAGTATAGGGACGGCCGAAGTCAAACTGGATCCAGGCGGGCAGTTTGGCCTGTGCGGCGGTGAGCCAGCCGTCCACGTCGGTGACCGAGTGCTCACCGTCGGCATTGAGGCCCGACCCATCGACGGTCTTGGAGGCCGGCATATTGGTGGCGGCGGTGCTGGCCGTGGCTGTCACGCCCGTGATCGTGTATGCGTAGGGCTCCGTGGTGAAGCTCCAGACGTCACCCTTGAAGACCGAGGAATCAGGCGCGGCATTGACCTCGTCGATCCGCCAGAAGTAGGTTTCGCCGTATCCCAGGACGACGGCCGGATCGAACGTATTCGCATCCTGGCTCGGACTGACCAGCAGGCTGGAGGTCTGGTCCGCAGAGGCAACGTCCGCCCTGACGGACCCGAAATACACGTCGTGTGTCGCGGCGTACTTGCCGGGCTTCCAGGCCAGGATTGTGTCGCGAGGCACATCCGTCGCCCCGTCCTCGGGACGCGCCGAGGAGGCGGACTTGGGGCCAGAGCCAGCGACCATGCTCGCTCGGACCTCATCGGGCGTCAACGCGTTGTCATAGATCCGCACGTCGTCGATGGCGCCGTTGAACCCGTTATACCCACCGCCGTTGTCGCAGCCGATGAAGATGGCCGCATCCGTCTTGGGGCCGAACGCGAACGCGCCGCTGCCGACCTCGGTCCCATTCATGTAGCTCCGGACCGTCGTCCCATCGAAAGTGAACGCCACGTGTGCCCACTGTCCGGTCGGCGGAGTCCCCGCGCCGGCCGGGTAGGTGTCCCGAGTGGCCAAGCTCATGGCGCCGGTGCCCTGACTGCATTCGATGTACCACATCATCGGTGGAGAAGCCGCCGGGTCCCAGTTGTCTCTCTTGGCGACAACGCCCTGGTAGTTGGCATTGGTTCCTTCATACCGGACCCACAGGGCAACCGACAGTCGGCCGGTGGCGGACGAAGGGTTCCACGTCCCGCAGTTGACGTACCCCTTGGCCGGGTTGCTGCTGTCAAAAAACAGTGCTTTGCCGTAGCCCAGTTGCGCATCGATCCAGGTGGCCGGGCCGCTTTCCACGGTCCCGTTGTGGCCATTCCCGGAGGCATCGATGATTGTCGTGCCCGTCCCCTCGTCCAGAGGGTAGTACGCCACAAGCTTGCCCATGGCGGTGCCGGCAACCATTGCCAGCACTAGCGCGGTGATCACGAAGGTCGTCTCTGTACGCATGGTCGTCCTCCTTCTAAAAAGTCATGACTCAGAGTCGAGAGACATCGGGGCCCGTATCACAAAGGTGCGGGCCCCGAACTGCACATACTGGTTGTCCGGACTGGGCAATCACTCAGCCGGTGACCATCGCTTACTTCCCTGCCAGGGCACGAACCTCAGCATCGGTCAGCGTGACATCATACAACCGAACTTCGTCGATGGCCCCGTTGAACGGGTTGCTACCGTTGACGTCGCAACAACCGATGTGCATCGAGGCTTCCTTGCCGGGGCCGAAGCTGAATGCACCTTGGCCGGTCATGGCGCCGTTGACGTAGAACCGGGCGGTCACCTTATCGAACGTAACGGCCACATGGGCCCATTCGCCAACCGGAAGAATCGGGTTGCCACTAGGCGGATAACTCCCGTTTCGCGAGAGGTACAGGGCGCCCGTCGTATTGAGCCCCTCGATCTGCCACATCGTGTCTGTGGTGTTCCAGTAGTCCCGCTTGGCGACCAGACCCTGATACAGGCCGGTCGGACCCTTCCACTGGGCCCACAGCGAGACCGACAGTTTTCCGGTCATGGCCGACGGATTGTAAGTCCCCAGATCGATGTACTGGCCGACCGCTCCACTGAACTGGATGGCCTTGCCCTTGCCAGCGGGTCCGTTCACGAAGGTCGGCGAGCCGACGATGGTGCCGTCGTGGCCGTTGCCTGAGCTGTCATTGGCGTTGTCCTCCATGGAGTACTGCGCCACGAGACCTACCGGCAGAATGGGACGACCATACTGGATGTCGTCGATGAAGAGCATGCCGGCGCCACCCAGTGTCGGACTGGTCCGATTGCCGAAGCCAATGACCATCTTCTTCACAGCCGCCATATTCACGCCAGTGAAGTCCTTGAGCGGAATGAGCCACTGGGTCCAATCGGCGACGCAGGTGGCCTTGGCGTTCGGATGAATGATGGTCTTGCTCTTGTTGGAGCTGTCCGTAACGACGATGTACATCGTGTCCGGAGTGTTCGCCGGGTTCTCACCGCCAATGTCCGCCGCCGTCCACTGACCTGTCACCGAACCGGTCGTCGTCACATCAGAGAAGTCGGCGACGCAGGCGCCGCTGCTTGGGGTGTTGCTCGACACAGCCA
>JAFGJR010000102.1 GCA_016928975.1 Sedimentisphaerales bacterium
ATGCGGCCGCCTGGGCCAGCCTGCCCAAGAGTCAGTTCGAGAGCTTCGAGGCTTTTCTCGGCTGGCTGCGTCAGATCGCGGAAAACAAGTTGATCGACATGCATCGGGCGATCGTTGCCGACAAGCGTGACGTCCGGCGACAGGCCGCCGCCTGGGGCGTGAAGAGCGGTTCGTACGTCGACCTTCTGGACCAGGTGACCTCGCCGATGTCGACGCCCAGCCGTGGCGCGGCCCGTAGCGAGGCGCTGGCCGTCCTGATGGTCCGCCTGCAGCAGCTGCCGGAAGACTACCGGCAGGTGATCCATTGGCGGCTCATCGAGGGCCTGCCCGTGGCCGAGGTGGCCAGTCGCCTTGACCGCAGTGAGGCGGCCGTTCACATGCTCTTCCACCGTGCCTTGAAGCAACTTCGCGAACTGATGGGTGCGTCGTCGGACTACCTGAGCCAATCTTGAGCGGGCGAAGAAGCTCCCTGACAAACCCCGCGCGGAAAGTGCGAAGGCCGTCGAGAGATCGCATCTTCGGGCGGAATGATCATCGGCATGGCCAAACAAGCCTGGAGAACTCCATAACAATTCACTTCGGCAGGCGTCTGTATCTCTGCCGGATCCGTTGAGAACCGGCGGAGCCGTCAGCCCCCGTACAGATCCGCCGGATTTGCGTGGGGGTTCTGGGCGCTGTGGGCACCAAAACAGCCGAATAGCCATATTGTCGTCACCCGGTTTTCGACAGCACGAGGGAAAGCATATGCTGAGGAACGGCCTCGAATGGGCCCAGGAGCGGTGGTGGGTGGGAATCCTGGTCATTGCGACCGTGGGCCAACCCTTGGCGAGGACCAACGAAGATGAGAAGAACGGCAGCGGCGCCGCTCAACCGTCAGAGCCCAGCTTGCGGTTTACGCCCATCATGGCGAGGGGGCTCGGAGCAATCTACGTTCGTGAGATGCTGAGGAACCGGTACGACCTGCCTGAAGACAAAACGGCGGACGCCGAGGGAAAAATCGCCCGGCGACTCATGCAGTTGGCCCATAAGATTGAAGAACCCGGCTGCGAACTGATCGAGCGGTTTGTCGAAGAACAGCTCGCCCGCGCCGGCCGGGACGAAGCAGGTGGGTTCATGCCGCGGGGTTTCGGCAAGGAATTCGCGGATCGCCTGCTGCCATTGCTTCCCGAGATTCGTGAATTGGCTCGGGGCGTGGTGCAAGATGTCCGGCCGATGCTGCCCATGAAGAAGCAGCTCCAGATGGCCGGCGAGATGATGGCCTTCAAGACGTTCATGGACGGCTTCGAGGAAACAATGAAGAAGTGGTCGAGTGGAGAGATCACCGAGTGTGAAGATCCCTTCCGCGAGTCACACATGCAGGCGAGAAACGAGCAGGGCGAGACACCCGACCTGGAGTGGGCCCGCCGCTCCGCCCAAAACATGATCGATAGGCCACGGGCTAGGCAATGGAAAGCGTATCTGGATGAGTTCAAGACGCTCTATGAACTGGACGCCGCCCAGGTGGCCACGGCCGAGTCGATTCTTCGCGAGTACACCGATCGCGAGAAGACCATCACCTCAAAGCCGGAGTGGAGTCAACGCGTCTACCAGGACCAATTGTGGCTGAACGTGAGCTACCAGATGCCCGCAAGCTGGCTGAACCCGGCGGGGGTGCTGCTGAAAGATGACTTGGAGGCCGCGAAGGCTCCAATCGACCAACTCGAAGAGGAGTTCAAGACGCGTCTGGAAACGATTCCGACCCGAGGCCAGCGGCTCGCCGCTGAAGAGAAGGTCGCCGGCTTGCTCAAGGACAAGGGTCTGGATGTTCCAGCGACGCAGCCCCAATCGGCCACGGAGCCCAAGCCATGAGATGTGTGTCGATGTTCACTGTGCTCTTGTTCCTGGTTCTCCGCTTGCCCGCAGGCCACGCTCAGGAGAGCCCAGTGGCCGAGGAGAATCCGGCACCTGTGGCCGAGGCCCAAGCGGATGAGCCGCAACCATCCGAACCCGCGGCGTCACCGCCGCCCGGCGAGGAAGTCATGCGGCCGACACAGCGGGGACTGCGGTTCACACGAAAGATGGCACAAGGTATGGGCCGAGGATTCGCGAGCGAGCTTGGGGACGGCCCCGCCCGAGACAGACTCGCGGAGATGATTGAGCGTCGCTGTTGGGACCTCAAGGAAGGTCACGGGCAGGAGGCGGCCGTCGCCGTCGAGCACTTCTGTGAAACGCTCCTGCTCCAGGAGGGCAGGGGCAACTTACCCAACAACAACAAGGCCATGTACCTGTCGTTCGACGCCGAAACGGCGCGGGAGTTCAGCCGGAAGGTGAGCCCCGGCGTGAAAGTCCTCGAGGAATTCTGGCAAGGGCTGCTGGAGGACGCCAGGCAGGTGGTGCCGGATGACGGCAAGGGAGAAATGGCAAGCGGTGTGAGTGAAGCTCTTGAGATGACCCGCCGATTCCAGGAGAAGATGGATCGCTGGTCGCGGGGCGAAGTCAATCCGAAGGAAGGCCTCCTGGACGGCATCGACGAGGACGACATCGCGGCGGAAAAGTCGGGCAAGACCACGGAGTACATCCGGGCTGAACGGCAGGTCCGATGGGAAGTCAACTGGCGGGGACCGGCCGAATGGGAGTGGTTTCTCAAGCAGTGTGCGAAAATCCTGGCGTTCGATGATAATCAGAAGGCCTCGGGCCAGAAGCTGCTCGAGGAATATCGCGAGAAGGCCGAGAAGATCATGACAGCCGAGTGGAAGGACAGGGTCATGGCCAATCGGGTCCGCGAGCGTCTCAGACAGCTCTGCCCCGAACAGCCGCTGGGGCCATGGGCGTTCCGGCTCGATCAGGAATACCGAGAGATGACCCGGCCGATCAGTGAATTGGGAGCGGCTTTCCACCGCGACGTGGTCGCGTTGGCCCGGTCCGAGCAATGGGAGCAGATGCTGGCCAGCCTGCGAAAGGTCGCAATCGAGCACGGGATGAAGCCGGAAGAGGTCAACCGGGAGTTCCTGCGGCTTCCGGACAAACCCGTTGCCTCGAACGCTGCTATCGAGACCAGTCCATAAGATAGAACCGCGCATGTGTTGCTGAAGGCATGCTCCTCTCCTTCTGGCGACCGATGAGTTCTTGCCAGCCGTGCCCTCTGACCCGGGAACAAAGCCGCGAAGTGCTGAAGGCCGAGTTGGCGATTGCCAGGCATTCTGAGCACGGTTTCCGGATATCACTGATCGGTGATGCGGGCGTTACACGATGGTAACAACCGCTGCGTATACTGGTGGAATGAGCTGTCTCAACGTCATCCCATCGGGAGTTCTTGCCGTGGCAAATCCAGCGACACGACTTGTTATCCTGTGGCTTCTGTTTGCGATCACGGCCTTCTTGGCACCTGACGCGGCAACCGGCGAAGCTGCCACAGGCGAGGCGCCCGCTGAGACGATAGCAGCAGCAGAGGGCTCCTTCTCCATCCGTGACGTCCTTTCTCGTTTCGCGCCACGAATGAGCAGACTCGTCGTCTTCCATGGCATGGCGGAGCATAGGACCGATCTGGCTGTGGTCGCATCTGATCTCCTGGAAACGCTGTCAAAGCAGGAGCCTCAGCTCACCGCGAGACCCGGTGATGGCCGCATCTTCACCGGCAGCCAATGGTGTGAAACTGGATCCCGCGTGAAGACCATTCACCTGTCCACGCCTGACGGGGGATTCTGGGTGGACATCCTCGTGTTCGCGGATGCAGAAGATCTCGACAGGCGCTGGCCAACATACAGACGCAACATCCCAAGCCCCAATTCAGGTTCAACCGGACCGAAACGAGCCCTGGTCTATAGCCACACCGAAATGGGCAACAGTGTGGCGATCGCTCTGTTCTGCAACGGCAACCAAGTGGTGAATATCGGCCGCAAGCTCTCGGTAGCTGTGCCCGTCGACCTCGATAAGAACACAAAAATCCCGGCTGGTGAGCGGGACCGAATCTGGCGGACCGTGGACAAGGAACTCAATACGATATACGACGTGACCCGGACGGTGGTCTGGCATCTGGTCTGCGACGAAGACCACGCCTGGATGCCCTCGGCGGCCGTGAACCAACAGCTCACCGCCGACGAACGAATCTGGGGCTTCCTGCATCTCTGGCATGAAGTCAAATACAACTTCGCTTTCTTCGACCAGGTTCCCGAGCTGAACTGGGACCGAACGCGTCTTCGCTATCTCCCGCTGGTCAAGCAAGATCAGTCGGATGAAGATTACTATCGGCTCCTGCAGAGATGTCTGGCCATGCTGCACGACGGCCATACGCAAGTGTTTCTCTCTGAGCCTCAGGACCATCCGCTCATCCGCGTGCAGATGGCAGAAGGCAAGGTGCTGATCGCGGATGTGGCGGCAGTCCCAGAGCCCGGCGAGACGCCCCTGGAGCCCGGGCTGGAGATCACTCGGATCGATGGGCGACCTGTTGCCGAGGTCCTCGCCCGGGACGTCTGTCCATATATCAGCGCGTCGACGGAGCAGGATCGCGACAGGCGAGCCTGCAGCCGGCTTCTGAGTGGTCTGGCAGGAAGCCGCGTAACCCTGACTGTGAAGGATCTTGACGCCACTGTCCGCGAAGTCACCTTGACGCGGTTCGAACGGAGGCGAATTCCATGGTTTGCCGCGGGTCGCGACCTCGTCGAATACCGCGATATGACCGACGGAATCATCTATGTTGCCTTGAATTCATTCGGTTCAGATCGAGTGATTCGACAGTTTGACGACATCTTCGACAAAATCCGACAAGCCAAGAGCCTTGTTCTGGATGTCCGTGAGAACGGCGGTGGCAGCAGCTCAAACGGATACGCCATCATCGGCAGACTGATCAAAGAGCCGCTGACGGCATCCGTGTGGAAGACGCGCCAGTATATGCCTGCCTATCAGGCCTGGGGCGAGAAGGAGAAATGGTACACGGGCAAACCGTCTTGGGTGCATCCTCGCGGGGACAACCCGTATCTGGGGCCCGTGGTCGTGCTCATTGGACCGGGAACGGTGAGTGCCGCCGAGGATTTCCTTATCCCCCTGCGCACCGGCAAGCGCGCGATGTTGATCGGCCAGAAGACCGCCGGAAC
>JAFGJR010000103.1 GCA_016928975.1 Sedimentisphaerales bacterium
TCGAGACTTGCTGGATCAGGAACTCACGGACCACGTTGATCGACAGGTCAACCGGGTTCTTGCGATCCTTGCCGTTCTCCGTGAACTCGTGGAGCTCCTTGTACACATACGCGTAGTCCGGATGAGAGTCGGCTTCGACGAGCGTGCAGGATTCGCAGGAGCCACAGCTATCGGCGAACGGCCGCGATCCAACCTGCTCCTGCCTGGGACTCCTGCACAGCAGGAGCCTGGCCCACTCCCTCGCCGTCTTGTACTTGCCCACGCCCTCCGGCCCGGCGAAGACGTATGCATGAGCCGACCTGCCCGCGGCCAAGCCTCGCTGCAGAATCTCAATGGCTCTATCCTGGCAAAAGACATCTCTAAGCGACATAAACGCGATCACACACTCTCAGACCTGCTTGCGCGAGGGCCGCCGTTGGGCCGACTGTCGGCTACTACCCTGCCTCCAACACGTTCCGTACGACTCGGACGACCTCGTTATGCACGACTTCGACGGCGCCGGTGGCATCGACCACCGCGAAGTCGGGCCGGCCCTGCGCAAGTGTCAAAAACCCTTCACGGACCCGGCCATGATACCCATCGCCTTTTCGCTCCATCCGATCCAACTCGCGATGGAGTCGTTGCGCGGCCGTCTTCAAGTCCACGTCCAGCACGACCGTCAAATCCGGCCACACCCGTTCGAGCGAATCGCGGGCGATGCCGATCACCTTCTCCACACCGAAACCGCCCGCATATCCCTGATAGGCGCAGGTGCTCGAAAGCCAGCGGTCCACGACGACGCACTTGCCGTCTTTCAGCGCCGGTGCGATTCCCTCCGCCCAGAGTTGCACACGGGCCGCCATATACAGCAGGACCTCCGCCGGAGTAGTCATGGCCTCGTGAGCCGTGCTGAGCAGAATCTCGCGGATCTTCTCGCCGATCGCCGTCGCCCCAGGGTCGCGGAAGCCGGCAGCCGCCACACCCTGTCCCTGGAGCCACTCGATCAGCTTGCGCGAGTGCGTGCTCTTGCCGCACCCGTCCGGCCCATCCAACACGATGAACCGCCCAGCGAACCTGTCCTGCGAACGAATGCTCTCCAAATCAGTTGGTCCTTTCCGCCTGCTCTGCCGCCTCCTTTAAGAGACGAGTCAACAAGTTGTCAACGCCGAGTGGCCCTGCCCACGTGCGAAGGTATTTCTGGTCCAAGTCCGCCCACTGCGTAACAGCTACCCCGAATGCATCTGAGTACTGTACCTCGGACTCACGTCCTTTCATCCACTCCAGCTTGTTAAGGATGGTGTCCTCCGGCGAAGCCACCCAGAACGTCTGACCCATTGCGTCGATTTGGCGGCGGCGATCGAACTCCTGACGGTTGAAAGGTCTGTTCTTGAGAACGATGAGGTCCGCCTTCCACCCTCCTTCCAGATGTATGACATTGAACATCGTCCGATGGCGAAACGCATCAAATGCAGCTTCCCGGCTGACGTAGTAGCCCTGCTCCAACAGAGCGACGAGAGACTCAAGTTGGTCCTCCGTCGGATCAATGACTATATCGGCGTCCTGGGTTGCACGGGGACGACCGTGGACACTACTGCTCATGGAGCCTGCCACCATGTACGGTATTCCAGCCCTATCCAGAAGCCCTGTGAGACGCTCAAGGAACTCCTTCTGAGTAATCATGGTCCAGCCTGCGCCCTCCCATAGGCCTGCTGAAACAGAGCATCGCCGATCATCAGGCGGATCACCTCCCCTTCGACGGTCCGGTCATCCCAGTGGGGATGACGATACCGCACGCCGGCCTTGACGAGAGAGCGCAAGTTGTCGCCGAGCTCGAAGGTCATTGCCGCCCTGCCGGATGGACCGATCCGACGCAGGACCTCGAACTGCTTTGCCCTCGCCTCGGGAGTCGTATCGAACGCGTCGCTCATCGTTTTTGCCGTCTATCAGGTCCGTACCGTTGGGTGTTGCCGACTGTCGGGCCCAAGGTACAACAGAAACTGTGCCCTGGCAAGACTGATGCCGAGGACATCGCTGAGTTCCCAGGCCCGGGCCGTGGAATCGACGACAAATGAGTGAACGTTGCCCTCCTTCATCGCGCGGATTTCCGCCAGCTTGCTGGCCCCATGATACTCCCGCCTTTCTGGACCAGTCGATAGGGTAGTGTGACCGTGGTATGGCGGCGTCCGGCGTGGTCTCATCGGCGCTTGACAGGCACAGAGTAGGCCATGAACGTGTCGCAGGCCCGTAGAGGTCAGGGTGCGTGACGCCAAATTGCTTCACAACGAGATCTTAGCTCAGAATACAGAAAATGGAGGCGGGGGGATTCGAACCCCCGTCCCGAGATGTTTCAGGACAAGCATCTACGTGCGTAGTCGCTCGATTGAGAGTTCGCCTTGTGCAGCGCCGAACGACAGGCTCTGTACTCGGCTATTCCGGTGTCTCTCGCCTCCGTCGGCCCGGACGACCGACGAGGGCCAGCCCACTTGTTGACGCCCTTGTCAGACCCGCAGGCGCAGTCTGGCAGGACGGGCAGCGTGATTACGCCGCCATGGCATACTGGTAGTTGCCAATTAGAATTTAGGTACCGGATGATTAACCAGGCCAACCGGCGTCCTGGGCACGCAGCTTATCCATCCGCGATCCGGTCGAAGCCATTCGCCCCCGTATTCAGTTGTCGAAAAGAGCGGTCCATCCAATCGTCTCGCTATTCTACTCGATTCCACGCCCGACCGCCAGAGGCAATTCGCCAGAAGTTCGGTATCGGCGTCGGCAACGTCCATGACCGGCCCAGCGGCCGGTATATCACCGCCGTCACGCCGTAGGGGGGCTGTCACGCACGGTACGAGCCCGAAAAATCGCGAAAAAAAGTGGAACGCATTGCCCATCTGGGGTATCATATAGGAACCAAGACGCCGAGGTCTGGAAAGGGGTGAAAACTATGGGTAGACGACGTGGGTTCACACTCATCGAATTGCTGGTGGTCATTTCGATCATTTCCATCCTGATGGCAGTCCTTATGCCCTCGCTGAGCAAGGCCAGAACACAGGCGCGTATGATCCGATGTCAGTCCAATCTGGGCCAGTACGCTCTGGCGGCCAAGATGTATTCCAACGATTGGGACTTCGATTTTCCCTATTCCTTTACGTGGCTCTACAACA
>JAFGJR010000104.1 GCA_016928975.1 Sedimentisphaerales bacterium
GAGCTGTACAATCCGACGACGCAGGCGGTCGCTTTGACGACGCAGAGCGTCGGCTGGCGATTGAATGGCGCAGTGGACTACAACTTCCCGGCGAACAGCATGATTCCCGCCGGTGGTCGAATCGTGGTGATGGGTTTCGATCCGCAGGCCGAGCCTACTCGTGCGACGGCCTTCGCCTCCGCCTACGGCGGACAATTCACGGCGAACGTGAATCTCTTCGGCCCCTGGCAGGGGAACCTGTCGAATCAAGGGGAACGAGTCGCGATGGAGAAGCCACTGGTGAGCGTCGACCCGGCGGACGACGTCGGCTGGGTGATCCTGGACGAAGTGATCTACAGTCCGGTCGCTCCCTGGCCGGGCGGCACCGACGCGACAGGCGACGCTCTGCAAAGGCAGCACGCCGACGAGACCCACAGCGGCAACAACCCGGCGAACTGGCTGCCCGCCGTCCCGACCCCCGGCAGAGCCCCGTAGCAAGGGACAGGGATCAGGGCTCGGGGGTCAGCAGGTGTTTGAGAAGTCGATTCATCGTAGCATGGGCATCTTGCCCATGAGTCACAGGGCCATCCTGGCCCTGCCAAGCATCGACTTTCTGCACGGGCGAGACGCCCGTGATACACACGGGCAGGATGCCCGTGCTGCTTTTCAAACACCTTCTCAGGGATCAGGTGCATAGGGGACCGTCGTGACGGAACACCGGGGGCCGGGTACGCATCTTGAGCTGTGTCCGGAGCAGACGTTGTGGGGCTCCGGGCGAGAAGGTGGCCGAGGCTGGCGCTGGCCGGCTTCTGTTTGAAGGAGCGGGAGCATGAGCGGAAATCGCATCCAGTTTGTCTGCGTGTGCCTGGCGCTGCTGGGCGTGAGCTCCACGACCTTCGCAGTAGAGTTCGCCGGCGGCACCGGCACACCTGCCGATCCCTACCGGATCGTCACGGCAGAGCAGTTGGTCGGGATGGGTGAGGATCCGAATCTACACGATAAGCACTTCCTGTTGGTTGCGGATATCGATCTTGACCCAAACCTGCCGGGAGGAAGGGTCCATGATGAGGCGGTGATCGCGTGGTTCACTTGGGTCTATCGGGGCGGGCGGCCCTACTCCAAAGCTGCTGTGTCCTTCTCCGGCTTCTTCGACGGCAACCAGCATGTCATCCGCAACTGCGTGATTCAGAAGCGGGACAGCACGTCCCACACCGGTCTGTTTGCCTCCATTGGCGAGGAAGGTATAGTCTGTGAGCTAAGTCTTGAAGGCGTCCGGGTTGTAGATGTCGAGAAGACCGCACGAGCCAGTCCCTCCTGTGGCGCGTTGGCAGGCGAGAACTCAGGATGTATCATCGGCTGTTCTGCCGAAGGGAATATCGAGTGTGGTGCTGGTCTGGTCGGAGAGAATTCCGGCACTATTGAGTATTCCTGTGCCAGTGCCACAGCCAGGGGCGGCGGTCTGGTGCGAGAGAACACGGGGACAATCAGGGCGTGTTATGCCACAGGAAATGTCGCTGCATCACCCGATGTGGATACCTCGACCGCCTCGTTTGCCGGAGGGCTTGTCGGGATGAACGGCGGCACCATCTCCGACTGCTACGCCACTGGCGCTGTTGCTGCTTACGACTACCATTATTGTCATTCCGGCGGCCTTGTCGGCAGGGACTATGTGGGCAGCAGCAGCGGATCAGGCAAGATCACTCGTTGTTACGCCACTGGCGGCGGAGGTTATGCCCTGGCAGACAGAGGCTCGTATTGGGGGGTTCTGAACTGCTACGTCCTGCGGGCTGTCGATGGCGGCGGGGTCGATAACGGCTTCGGCATTCCGCTGACCGATGCGCAGATGCGCCGTCAGGAAAGCTTCGTGGGCTGGGACTTCGCGGGCAACGCCGGCGATGGCTCTGATGAGACTTGGATGATGCCGCCCGGCGGCGGTTATCCCGTGTTGAGGGGCATGCAGGCACCCATATTTGCCGGCAGCGGCACAGCCGACGATCCATACCTCGTTGAGTTCCGCTACCAGTTCCTCGACCTCCGGCGTCACCCCGGGGCGCACTTTCGTCTGATCGACGACATCGATCTGCAAGGCCGGTCCTTCACGTCGCCCGTGTTTGCGTGTTTCTGGGGTCATATCGATGGCGACAGACGCACCATCGGCAACTTCACTCTCACCGGCACGAAAGACATGGGATTGTTTGCCGTACTGTCCTCCGAGGGGAGCATAATGAATCTGAACCTTCGTGGCATCCATATCATGCTGATAGCCGGACCAGGGCATCCTTATGAATCAGTGGGTGGATGGAGCGGCGCGTTGGTTGCATACAACCAGGGGAAGATCCTGCAGTGCTCCGCAAGCACGGAGATCACATCTCTGCTCCGCTCGGTCAAGTATATCGGCGGCCTCGTTGGTGTAAATGAATCGGGCGAGATCAGCGAGTGCGCTGTCCACTGCGCCATGATGCACGAGTCTGAACGTAGCTGGTGGGCGGCAGAGTCCTGCGGAGGGCTTGTTGGCCAGAACCAAGGGATCATCGCTGCCTGCCATGCTTGCAGCTACGCGAACGGAGACCTTGTCGCCTTTGGAGCACTCGTGGGCGACAACGACGGAACCATCGCCAATTCCTACGCGGATGGGCATCTCTACTCTCAGCACACCTATGCCACTGGAGACGCCGACTCCTTTACAGGCGGTCTTGTTGGAGAGAACTCCGGCAGTGTCATCAATTGCTATGCGGCCACGGTTGTCGCGGCCCCGCCAGCCAGTGGAGGCCTGATGGGTCGAGATGCCAAGGGCACGATTGCCAGTTCCTATTTCCTGTCCAGCGAAGACGGCGGCGGGCCAAACAACGGACTGGGTATTACCCTGACGGACGGTCAGATGCGACAGCAAACCAGCTTCATCGGCTGGGACTTCGAGGATATCTGGATGATTGCCGACGGGGAGAGCTATCCCCGGCTCCGGTGGGAAACGGCACGGTGACGTCTCAGGACCAACCGGCTGGCAGCGAGTTTGAAGATAAACCTTGTCTTCTCTGCGCGGGGAGGTAGAATAGACGTGTGACACCGTGTCATTTGGGTCGAAGATACAGGATTGCACGGTAGGAGATGAGCGATGAGCAGGAAGGTCCTTGGGACGGCGATAGCGGCGATGATATTCGTCCTTTTGTCGGCACACGTGAGTCTTGCGCCGGCAGATGAGGCAGTTCCTGTCGGCCACTGGAAACTGGACGGCAATGCCAGGGACAGCGCCGGCAGTAACCACGGCACGCTCATCGGCAATCCGACCTGGCTGGACGATTTGGAGCGAGGCTGGTGTCTGGACCTGGATGGCGACGGGGACTGCGTCGATGTCGGCGACGACCCGTCCCTTACGTTCACAGAGGAGATCACGGTTGCGTGCTGGATCAAGGTCCGCCGGTTCGACAGGAACTGGAATGCGATCCTCACCAAGGGGGATGACTGGGTGCTGGCGCGGACCCGCGATGACAATCGAGTCGCTTTTCTTTGCCTGGGCCTGAGCGGAGGGGGCTGGCCGGAAGTCTACAGCGGCGACGTGAACGACGGGGAATGGCACCATATCGCCGGCGCGTATGACGGCGCCAAGCTTGACATCTATCAGGACGGCATTTGTACGGATTCCAGGACGCTGCGGGGCAGCATCAATCGCAATTGGAGCCGGGTCCTTATCGGCGAAAATAGCCAGGCGGTCAACCGCTTCTGGAACGGCTTCCTCGATGACGTGCGACTCTACAATCGAGCCCTCACGGCGGAGGAGATCGGCACTCTGGCGGAGATCGAGCCGGTGGCTCCCCCTCCGCCTCCGCCGGCTCCCCACGACGTCATCGCCGTCGGTCACGACAGCAGAGTCGACCTGCGATGGTCGTTCCGGGCGGATCCCAACCTGGAAGGGTACAACGTCTATCGCGCGGACTGCCCGGAGGGCCCGTTCACCAAGGTCAACAAATCGATTCACAAGCTCCCGGTCTACAGCGACTTCTTCGGCGTCAACGACCGGACGTATTGCTACCAGGTCAAAGCGGCGGCCATACGCGGCGGGGGGGAGTCCGACCCTTCGAACCTCGTCTCTGCTTGCTCCGTCGCGATGACCGACGAGCAGCTTCTTACCTCCGTGCAGGAAGCGACCTTTCGATATTTCTGGGATTACGGCCACCCGGTCAGCGGACTGGCCAGGGAAGGGTGCGGGTTCAGTCACAGCAGCGACACCTGCACCTCCGGCGGCACCGGCATGGACCTGATGGCGATTTGCGTTGGCGCCGAGCGCGGATTCGTCACTCGAGCTGAGGCGGCTGCCCGCGTCCTGCAAATTCTGACCTTCCTGGAGGACAAGGCTTCTCGCTTCCACGGCGCCTGGTCGCACTGGATTCACGGCGTCACAGGCGTAACCAAGCCGTTCAGCCAGTACGATGACGGTGGCGACCTGGTCGAGACCGCTTACGTCGTGCAGGGAATGCTGACGGTGCGGCGGTACTTCGACGACGCCAACGACCCTGTGGAGACGGAGATCCGCCAGAGGGCCACCGGGATGTGGGAGACAGTCGAGTGGGACTGGTATCGCCAACTGTCACGGAGCGACGTGCTGTACTGGCACTGGTCCCCCAACTACGGCTGGAAGATCAACATGCCCGTTCGCGGCTACAATGAGTGCATGATCGTCTATCTCCTGGCGGTCGCCTCGCCGACGCATCCGGTGCCGGCCTCGTGCTATACCCGCGGCTGGGCCAAGTCGTCGGACTACGCCAACGGGAACACCTACTATGGCTACAAGCAATGGGTAGGCCCCGAGAAGGGGGGGCCGCTGTTCTTCACTCACTACAGTTTCCTGGGCTTCGACCCGCGCAACAGAAGCGACGGCTTCTGCAACTACTTCGACAACAGCCGGAACATATCGCTGATCCACCACGCCTATTGCATGGAGAATCCCCACGGCTATGCCGGCTACAGTGACCTGGTGTGGGGCCTGACGGCCAGCTTCAATCCGTGGGGCTACAGCGCCCATTCCCCGACCAGCGATAACGGCACGATTGCACCCACGGCGGCGCTGAGCGCCATGCCTTACACGCCCAGCGAGTCCCTGGCGACTCTGAGGCACCTCTACCACACGTATGGCCCGGATCTGTGGGGGCCTTTCGGTTTCCTCGACGCGTTCAATTTGACGCAGAACTGGTTCGCACCGGGCTACGTGGCGATCGACCAGGGGCCCATCGTCGTCATGATCGAGAACTACCGCAGCCAGTTGTGCTGGAATCTGTTCATGGCCAACCCGGAGATCCAGCCGATGCTGAACGCGATCGGTTGGACACATCCTTAGGGTCTGCCCGCCTTCGAATACCCTCCGACAGGGCGCGAGTCTCGCGGAATGGCAGAAACACACCCGGAGTGCTTTGCGTAACAGGCCGCGAGAAGATAGAATGCGGGCCGAGTATTTGCCGGCTCATCGAAGGCATGCGTCATCGCACGGCCGGGAGTGGTTCAGAGAAGTGTGCATGGTAGTCATCAGGATTCACAATGTTGGCAAGACATTCGGCACAGTCTGTGCTGTGTGCGATCTGAGCTTCGAGGTCGAGGAGAGCACGTGTTTCGGCCTTTTGGGGCCGAATGGGGCGGGCAAGACGACCATGATGAAGATGATCTACGGCCGGAGCCGACGCAACAACCATGACGGCGGGATCATCGACGTCTTCGGATACGATCCGGCACGCGACGAGCTGGCCATCAAGGCGCTCTCCGGCGTCGTGCCGCAGGAGAACAACCTCGACGAGGAGCTGAACGTCCTCCAGAACCTGATGATCTACTCCAAGTTTTACGGCCTGCCCGGCAAGGTGGCTCGGCAGCGGATTGCAGCGCTCCTGGATTTCCTGGAGCTGTCGGAGAAGGTGGGGGCAAGGATCAAGGAACTGTCCGGCGGCATGCAGAGGCGACTGGTCATCGCCCGGGCGCTGCTGAACAATCCCAGGCTGCTCATCCTCGACGAGCCGACCACCGGCCTGGACCCGCAGGTCCGCCACGTCATCTGGGACAAGCTCCGGCAGCTCAGGGCCCAGGGAACCACCATCCTGCTGACGACCCACTACATGGAAGAGGCGTTCCAGATCTGCGACCGGGTTCTGATCATGGACAAGGGCAGGAAGGTCCTGGAGGACGACCCGCACAGACTGCTGGCGGACAACATTGAAGCCTATGTCATGGAGGTCCCGATCGCCAGCGGTACGCCGGTCATTCACGGATCGGATCTGCCGAGGGACGTCCGCCTGGACCGGACGGAGGGGACCATGCGATTCTATGCCGACCGGATCGATCCGCTCAAGGACCTTGCCGACAGGTTCTCCGGCAACCACTATTACCTCAGGCAATCGACTCTGGAGGACGTGTTCCTCAAGGCGACCGGGAGGGTGCTCAATGAGGAGCAGTAGCGCGGTCACCTATCCCTCACTGGCTCAGAGGCTCTTCAGCGTCTGGTACCGGCACACTCGTGTATACACGAAGAACCTGATCAGCAACGGTTTGCCGCCGTTTCTGGAGCCGCTGCTGTTCCTGCTGGGCGTCGGCCTGGGGCTGGGCCAGTACGTCACCAGCAGCATGGAGGGGCTTTCCTACATAGATTTTCTCGGGACCGGCTTGCTGGTCACTGCCGCCATGTTCACCGCGGCCTACGAGTGCACCTTTGGCACGTTCATCCGCCTGGAATTCGAGAAGGTGTACGACGGCATGCTCGCCGCGCCGATCACCGTCAACGACCTGATCGTGGGAGAGATCATCTGGGTCGGCACGAAGGGCCTGTTCTTCACCTTCGCTGTGCTATGCATCCTGACGCTTTTCGGGATCACTCATTTGCCCGAGAGCCTGCTGTCTCCATTGGTCGGCTTCCTCACGGGCCTGATGTTCGCCACGCTGTCACTGTGGATCACATCGTTCGTCAAGACGATCAACCACTTCAATTTCTATCTCACCGGCATCGTCTCCCCGATGTTTTTCTTCTCCGGCGTCGTCTTCCCGATCAGCAATCTGCCGCGCTCCGTGCAGTTCATCGCCGAGATCGTGCCGCTGACACATGCGGTCTATCTGGCGCGGGCGGTCTGTACGAATCACTACCGGTTGAGGCTGCTGGCCGATCTGCTCTACGTTGCCGTATTCATTGTGGTCTTCGGGTGGCTGGCCATCCGGCGGCTTCGACGCCGGCTGATCACCTGAGCGACGGAGGAATCAAGGTCGCGCGTTATGGCACAGATTATCTTGTCCGGTCATGAACTGATTAGCCTTCTGCAGGCGAACGCGCAGATTCCGCCACAGATTCTTGATATCGCGGCGGAAGAGGGGGAGATCCGGCTCAAGGTCCGCACCGACTGGCCTATCCTGAAGTCGATCCGGGTGGGGATGAGGTTCGCGGGGTTCGACAACGGGTGTCTGGTCCTGCAGCTTGCGACGAACCGGCTGACCGACAAGTTCAACTGGCTCGTGGACCGGATGATCGAGCCGCTGCAATTGGAGGAGCATGGGGGTCGGTGGGAGTATCCCCGGTTGTACATCGACGTGAACCGAATGATCCGGCGGCGGGTTCGCGGCATGACCGTCGAGAACATCGTCTTCCGTGACGGCGCGTTCCATATCACCACGGCACATGCGCGTGTTTGCGGCGGCAACGGCGAACCCCAAACGCGGCAGGACATCGAGCCTCCCGATGCCTCGACGGCGTAGCACAACCGCGACGCTGCGACCGCCATGCGAGAGCCCTCCCAAGCAAAAAGGGACGGATTCCCTAAAGTCCGTCCCTTCCTGGTGCTCTGGTCAGGGCCAACCTCTGTGATGGCCCTTGATGGATCCATCATTCTTTGAATTGTGCGTCCGTCTCGAACCGCGATGCGTCAATGTGCTAGTACCGTCGGAGCCTGCATCCCGCGTGCTCGCCCATATTCGAGCCTGCGAGACAGCTCCCTTTCCACTGCCATTGCCAGTAGCCTCGCACGAGAAGAGCGATCGGCCACTATCGCGGCACCACGCGGATCGTCACGGTGGCCACGTGCACATTCGTGCTGCCACCAGGCTGTCCGGTCAAGCTGGCATTCTCCAGCTTCACGCACAGCTTGGCAACTCCGTACGGGGCAGTGATCGCCGCGTCGGTCAACGTGGCCGTGTAGGTGCCTCCTACCGCCCCGGTCGGCGTGATCGAGCAGCTCAGCAGCAGGTTGAAGTTGGTCTTCACCTTCACGTCGATACATCCTTCATACTTGTGGATCGTGATCTGCTGCAGCTTGATCACATCATACTGGTTGACGATCTCCATCCAGTACCCGATATCCATCACGACCGGATAGGACGTCACCTCCAGCGGCACGAACACGGCGGGCCAGTCATGAACCTTGATCTCGCCCGCCTGCACGGTCGTTGCCAACAGAACAACGGATGCAATAACTAACAACCTTCCTCTTGACATGATAACTCCTTTCATCACTATCTGACCTTCACTCCTTAAAAGCCAGTGTTTTGGCTCGTCAAGCCACAGTATCGCTGTTCCCATTTGCGATGTGCCAACCCGCCCCGCAACCGTTTGGCGGTTTCATGCGCGCCCCCTTTACCACTCGAGGACACGTGCAGCGTCGCGTACGTGACAGCCACATGAAATCGCTCCGACCCGACACCTCCTTTCTCTTCGCCATGGAAGCCAAGTCATCAACGTTGGCGCCAGGGGAGTAGGGACTCCCCTGGCGTCATTCTCCATGAGCCACTCAGCCCTCCATGACTGTTCGACCCACTTCGACGCGAGCGTTACTAAACGGAAATGGAAGAAATCGACTGCCTTGTGGGAATAGGAATTGCAGGGTACAGTCGCCGCAACGTGCTGGCTCGAGACGTTGCTTGTTCTTCCCCCTTGGTGCTCGCACACCGCAGTGATGAGACGGTAACATGCGGTTAGAAACCACCATAACATCCCTGTGTCTGGCTTGTTTGTCCGGAGTCTGCGTATTCAGGTGTGAAAGATGAGACGATTGGGCCTCGGCGGCCTGTGCGGCAGCTTGCGATGCCCGCATTCCCGTTGGGAAGCGAATCATCCATTGACTCAAATCCCGCTCGGGACATAAGGAATCGAAGCCGTTCAGACAGGCAGTCCCGCAAGGTCCCGCCGCTGCCACCCCCATGGCGGACTGACACTCCGGTCCGGTCTGGCGACCGGCGACCGGCACTCCGCGCACTTCCTTGCACACCCTCAGCAAATCCATTACCCTACCTCCGTGTCGCAGTGGCCGCAAATGCCATCGGCATCCATCCACTTGCACATGGTGCAGACTCTAAACGCACCGTCGTCCGTGAGAAGCGCACCGTCCCACTGGTGGCTTTTTGGCTTGACCCTCCTCCAATGAGGGAATGCCAAATACGTGTTCTCTAATACCCGTATCCGCTCCGATTGTCAAGGAGAAACTTGGAAAATCGGGACAAAATCTCCGCGCGGATGGGCCCACCCGTGTCACAAGGGTGCGCCCGTCGGCCTCAGGGCGCGGGCCGGCAGCCGCACCAGGAAGCGCCGCTCGATCTGCCCGAACAGCCCTATGCTGATCCGCAGTATCTTGAACTCGACCGTATCCCCCTCCGTCACCTTCTCCATCTCGAGGGAGAACTCCTCCAGGTTGCGGACGGTCGCATCGTTGACCTGTAGGAGCAGGTCTCCCGGTTGGACCCCGGTCTGGCCGGCGATCCCCCGTGCGTCCACGTCCGTCACGATCAGGATCGGATACGCGCTCCGGAAGTCGAAGCGCCGGGCGACGGCCGCCGTGAGCTCAGAGACGTCCATTTGAAAGTAACTCCTGGCCAGAAGGCGTCCGTCGGGCAGGGGCCGGGGCAGCAGGGCCAGCTCGACGACGCGACTGGCCGGCCTCGCCTCTTTGGGCCGGATGTAGGTGACACGGATCGGCTCGGCCACGTCCTTGTTCATCATCCGCACGTAGAAATCGATGATGTTGCGAATCCTGTGACCGTCCACTGCCGTGATTAGATCGCCGGCCGCGAGACCCTTCGCGTCCGCCGGGCTGCCTTTGCTGACGGAATCGACGACTACACCGGTAAACGGGCCGTAGCTTTGCATCGGACCCATCGTCAGCCCGAGGCGCACCCGCCGCAGCTTCTCCGGCATGAGCATGTGACTGAGGTTATCGACGAGCATGTCCACCGGTATGGCAAAGCCGATGTTCTGCGCCTCGGCCCGGATGGCCGTGGTGACGCCGATGAGCTGACCGTTCACGTTGAGCAGCGGGCCGCCGCTGTTGCCCGGATTGATCGGTGCGTCGGTCTGGATCAGGCCCCGCAGCCAGTATCCCTCGGTGACCTGGATGTCTCGTCCGACGGCGCTGACCACGCCGCTCGTCACGGTATTGGAATACCCGTAGGGATTGCCGATCGCGATGACCATCTCCCCGATCATCAGATCATTGCTGCGCCCCAGCTCGACAAAGGGAAGCTTCTCGTCGGTCTTGATCGTCAGCACGGCCAGGTCCTTGTTCGCATCGACGCTGACGATCTGGGCCTGGAACTCCCGGCCGTCGCTGAACACCACCTTGATCCGCTTCACTCCCTCGACGACGTGGGCATTGGTGACGATGAACCCGTCTTCGTGCACGACGACTCCCGACCCGAGAACCGGCACCTGCTGCTCGTATCTTGGCCCCCACCCATCGAACTGGTCGAAGCCCGGCCACACCTGGCGCGAGATGGTCTGTTCGCCGGACACGTTGACGACGGTCTTGTGCGTCCGTTCATAAACCTTGACGACGGGAGTCTGGCGATCGAACTGAAGGCGATCCCGAGCGTCGCCAGGTGGAGCGAATCCGGCCAGGGCAAGCAGGCACACGGCTTGTAGCGCGATTGACTTCATCATGGGATCGATTCTCCATTTCATCTGATATCATGATGCCTGACACGTACACTTTCTTCCATGCGGGCCATGACATTGCAGACGGATCGCTCGACGGGAATTGCATGAACAGATGATGGAGCGGTGCAATCAAGCGGTGCGAGGATACAAGCCCATTCAACAGGGGAAGGCGTCTGACTCGGCAAGCCTGCGCTAGTGCCTGTGCGACATACGATCATCCGGCCTTCGCCCTCTTTGCGGCTGTCTCCCCTGACGGCCTCTGTCCGAAATCTCCTTGATCTCGAATTTGCCCCCTCTGGGTTTGGGTCGCCCGGGACGTTTGCGGGCGGCCTTGCCCTTCTTGAGGACAATCAGAGCGTTGCGGGCAATCTCCCCCGTCCTGGGATCCTGATGGCTGAGACCTTCCACGAGCACCTCTTCTGCCCTCTTGCGCATTCGCCCACGCATCTTCCTCAGTCCGTAGGCCGCAGCGCTCTTGACCCGCCGAGGAGAATCCCCCAGCAGCGCTTCCTTGAGGATGTCCAATCCGTCTTCCTGCATCCAGGAGAGGTTGAAGGCACTCTGGCGCACGGTCGAAATGTTCGATGAGTACAACTGTTCCCGCAGCTTGGCGAGCAGCTTGATCGACGCTTCGTCTTTCTCCCGCCCTGACGGCTGTCTCTTTTCGAGCTTCATGAAGCCACCTCCCTGTAGCCCTCGGTGCAGACCGCCAGATTGCGGAAGGTAGTCTTGAACCCGGCTGTCGGAGACGATCGAACTGCCCAGCACAGGCAGTCCACGACAGGAATCCAACGAGTTATCAGACGCTCCCTCGGCAGATCATGGGCATGTGGTTGGCCGTCCGTCACTCCATGCCTGGACACCAGCATCCTTGCCTATCCTCCAGCAAAGAACCTCATATTCCTAAGCTTGTCGCGTACGCCTGGTTCGCGGCAACCGGCACCTGCCGCCACTTCCCCCGATCTCTGTGACATCCTCGAACGACAACCTTGACGATCATCCATGGATGCAGGCTGCTCAGGCCCGCCGACACTCCACGCTGCGGCCCCCGAAGGGACCCACAAGCACAGCGCCAATAGATGCCGAAATCGAAGTCATTGTCACAGCCGCCAAACAGGTTGTCAACCTATTTTTGGGGCAGAGTTTTACTATTTGCCATCTCCATTTGCCCGTGTGAGGTGAATGCTGTGCCTCGACCGGCCGGACTCCCTTGGCCTGCGAGGCGCGCGGCATCCAAAAAAACCATTTTCCTGTAACAAACGGACATTTTCGAGCGTCTGATTAGAACAGCGAAGGGGATCGGTCCGGGCAGGTATGCCGACGCAGAGATGGCGGATTTTCGAGAGACCTGCCGTGGTTGCTGCCACAGAGTGAAGGTTTGGACGGGTGAAGACGTGTCAGCCGATGTGACGATGCGGTGTTTCCTGCGACGTACAGAGCCGACCCGCGCACTTGACCAAGACCGTCAACATGAGTACACTGAAGAATTCAATGATCGTCTCATTGAGGCTGCGTGATACGGATGGATTCACACGGTGGTAATATCAGAAGGAAGCGGCTGGGCGAGCTGCTCTGTGAGAAGGCCTACCTGGATGAAGCCGGGTTGGGCGTCGCTCTGGCCGAGCAGAAGGTCAAACACAAGCGGCTCGGACAAATCCTCCTGGAGATGGGGTATATCACACAGGCGCAGTTGAACGAGGCCCTGGCGTGCCAGGCGGGGATCGAGAGGATCGAGCTTGCTGAGGTATCCATCAGCAGTGATGTTATCGGTCTTGTCCCGGCCGATCTGGTCAGCAAGTACAATATTCTGCCTCTGTGGCAGCAGGATGGTCGCCTGGCGGTTGCCATGACAGATCCGTTTCAGCCGCAGGTGATGGAAGACTTACGTCTGGTGAGCGGGTGCCTGATCCAGAGGTACTACACCGACCCTGCCCAGATGGAAAACGCCATTTTGAGGTTCTATGGCAGCAACGTGGCGAGAATGCTGGACGACCTGGCGCCGACCGAACAGCGGACGGACGAGGAATCGGGCAATGGCGACTATTCACCTGCCAAGCTTCACGAGCTGGCCCGCGAGCCCTCCCTGGTGAATCTGGTGAATCTGGTCATCTTCGAGGCGATTGAGGCTCGTGCGAGCGACATCCATATCGAGCCGTTCGACCGAGAGGTCAAGATCAAGTACCGCATCGACGGCATCCTTGTGGAGAAGAGCCCATCCCCCAAGCGGCTTCACGCCGCCATTGTCTCCCGCATCAAGATCATGGCGAATATGAACATCGCCGAGCGATTCATCCCACAGGACGGGCACATCGAGTTCACGGGCAAGAACGGCCGGATCGACATCCGCGTCTCCACCGTACCCACCGTGTGGGGGGAGGCCGTGGAGCTTCGATTGCTCGACAAATCTGCGTCTCTCATCGGTCTCGGCGAGCTGGGGATGAACCCTCAAACCCTGGAAGGCTTCTCGAAGTGTCTGCGAAAAACACATGGCATCGTCCTGGTGACCGGGCCGACCGGATCGGGCAAGACCACGACGCTGTATGCCGCTCTGAACAGGATCTATTCGCCGGCGGTCAAGATGATCACGATCGAGGACCCCGTCGAGTACCAGCTCGAAGGCATCAACCAGATGCCGGTGAACCCGAAACGGGGCCTGACGTTCGCCACCGGCCTGCGGCACATCCTCCGGCACGACCCGGATATTGTCATGGTGGGCGAGATTCGTGACCGAGAGACGGCTGACATCGCGATCCGGGCGGCCCTTACCGGCCACCTGGTCTTTTCCACCTTGCACACCAATGATGCCGCCGGGGCGGTGACTCGGTTGATCGATATGGGTGTGGAGCCCTTCCTGTTGGCCAGCTCGCTCGAGGGAATCCTCGCGCAGCGGCTCGTACGCAAGATCTGCCCGAGATGCAAGGAGGTATACGAGCCCGACGAGAGCTTGCTGGCAAGCCTCAACGGGTCGTTCAAGATCGGGCCCGGCGCCAAGTTCCATCATGGTGCAGGCTGCAACGAGTGCAACCAGACAGGGATGACGGGCAGAACCGGGATTTTCGAGATGCTGCGCGTCACAGGGCATCTGCGTGACCTGATTGCCTCACGGCCGACCACGGAGCAGATCATGCGGGAAGCCCCGGCCGATCATATCAGCATGGTGCACGACGGCATCGGCAAAGTGTTGGCCGGCGCGACAACCATCGAGGAGGTCTTCCGGGTCGCCAAGAGCATTGGGGACGAGGAATGATCGGTCTGCTGCCACGACGGGACTTGTCGGCAGGCCGGCGGCTTTCACGCAGGGGCGGAGAGTATCTTGGGCCAGTATTCGTACAAAGCGGTTGATCAATCCGGCGGACATGTCGCGGGCGTGGTCGAGGCGGCCGACCGCAGGAATGCCGTGGCGACACTGACCGGACGTGGCCATCTTGTCACGGAACTGGTCGAGCGGACGGGACGTCACGAGACCGGAGAGTCGGCCCCATCTGCGATTGCCCTGCCGAACCTGCCTCTTCTGGGGCGTGGGCGGCCGTCGAGCAAGGACATCCTGGCCGTGACGACACAGTTGAGCACGGCAGTGCGAGCGGGTCTGCCCCTGCTGAATTGCCTCGACCTGATCCGCAAGCAGCAGCGAAAGCCGGTCATGCGCGAGATGCTCGACGACCTGGTCAAATCCGTCAACGGCGGCAAGGCCCTTTCTGAGGCGATGGCCGAGCACAGGGAGGTCTTCAGCCCCCTCTATCTGTCGATGATCCGGGTGGGAGAGACGGGAGGCATCCTCGAGCAGACCAGCGCGCAACTGGCGATGATCCTGTCGCGTGAAGAGAAGGTCAAGACGAACATGAAGAACGCCGCGGCCTACCCGATCTTCGTCCTGATCATCGGCATCGTGTCCGCGACGATCATCGTGACGTTGATCCTGCCGAAGATCCTGGCAACCATCGATGTGGCGGCCGTGGCTTTGCCTTTGCCGACGAGGATCCTTCTTGGCGTCAGCGGCTTTCTCCGCGCCCTGTTCACGAGTGTCGCCGGGTGGGGCGTTCTGACTGTCCTGGCGGCCAGCTTCGTGGGTTTTCACCGGTGGACGAAGACGGCCGGCAGACTCTCCTGGGACCGCATCAAATTGCGAATCCCCGTCCTCGGATCGGTGCTACGGACGACCGCCGTGGGGCGGTTCGCCCGGACGCTGGGCGCTCTGACCAAAGGCGGCGTGACCATCCTCGAGGCGCTGGGAGTCGTTCGCGATACCCTGGGCAATGAGGTGTTGGCCAGACAAGTCGATCACGTGGCGGAAGAAGTCAAGCGGGGCGAATCGCTCGCTGATCCCCTGGAGGGGTCAGGCGAGTTCCCGCCGCTGCTCGTGCAGATCGTGGCCGTGGGGGAGCAGACAGGCAAGCTCGATGAGCTTTTGCTCAACGCCGCCGAGACGTTCGACACGGATGCCGACGCCGCGATCAACCGGTTCATGTCGGTCTTTCCGGCGGTGCTGATTCTGATCCTGGCTCTGATCATCGGGTTCATCATTGCGGCGGCATTGCTGCCCATCGTGAATATGTCCCTTCAGGCCGGAACCATGCGGTAGCAAGGCTGAAGCATACTGTCAAAGTGGAGTCCTGCAAAATGACGCGTAGACCTGAGAAGAACAAGGGATTCACGCTCGTCGAGCTGCTTGTCGTCATCCTGATCGTGTCGATGTTGGCCGCCGTCCTGGCGCCTCGCGTGTTTCGAGGATTGGGCAAAGCGAAGTCGGGGATCGCGCAGACGAATATGGCCATCATTGCCGATTCACTCACGCGGTTCCAGTATGACTGCGGCCGATTGCCAGACGAGTCGGAGGGCGGGCTGGAAGCGCTGCTGATCGCACCGCCCGACCTGACGGAAAAATGGAACGGGCCTTACCTGAGGAAGAGCCAGATCATCGATCCCTGGGGAAACCCGTACGTCTACTTCTCCGAGGGCCAGTACAACCCGGGCAGCTTCGATCTGATCTGTCTGGGGGGCGACGGCCAGGAGGGTGGCGAAGGCGACAATGCGGATATCGTGTATGAGTAGGTCGCGCCACATTACGGCAACGCGAAGGCGCCGGAGAGTGGTTCCCGTGCGTGTCGAAGCCGGGGGCTTCACGCTGCTGGAGCTGATGCTCGTCATAGCCATCGTCGTGTTGCTCGGCGGTGTGGGTGGTGGAATGTACCTGGGCACTCACAAGAAGCTTCTGGTGGAGAAGGCGGCGCGTCAGTTTCTGTTGATGGCCCGCTATGCAAGGATTGCGGCGGTCGAGGAACAGCAGCCGTTCGACCTGGAGTTCGACAAGGACGAGGGCTTTGGGCTGACTACCACGCGGCAGAACGAGGTTTCCGGCCAGACGGAGAAGATCAGCATCAGGAACTACTACTGTCGACCGGTGCAGTTTGAGGGGGATGTGAAATTCGAGGATGCCCGGATCGTGGCGATGATGGACGAGCCCCTCGCTGACACTCAGCAGGAGCAGAAGATTACATTCTGGCCCAACGGCACGGCTCAATCGGCCGTGGTGCAGATCGGGGATGGACAAACGCACTACACGATCTCGATCGTCGCGTCCACCGGACGAGCGACCTTGTACTTCGGGCCGGCGGATGCGATCAAGACCGGCAAGAATGTGACCATCGACCTGGACGCACAATGACGGCACAGCGCAGAGCAAGACAGACAGGTTTCAATCTGGTCGAGACCCTGGTGGCCAGCGTGATCCTTTCAGGATCGGTGCTCGCGCTGGCGGCGATCAGCACGAATGCGCTGAGCGACACCACGCTGAACCGACACTACGAGCTGGCCGCGGCGGTGATCGACGAGCAATTGACCATGATCGACTACATGGGTATCGATCAATTCCTCAAGCTCGATCAGACCGAGGGCGTGGATGAGAAGTTCGAGCCTGGCTATCACTGGAAGGTATCCAGCGCGTACCAGAGTGCCGACAATCTTTATCTGGTGACGATCACGGTCACGTGGGCCGAGGGGAAACGGCCGTATAGCGTCACGGCGCAAACGATGCTGGATGGCACCGCCCTGGCCGCGACTACAACCGGGACAACGAGCCAACGATGAGACACGCACCGGACAACCGGGGATTCACACTGGCCGAGGTGCTCGTCGCCTCCACGCTCAGTGCGTTCATCGCGCTGGCGGCCGTCGGAGCGTTGAAAGCTGTCACCGACAGCTCTCAGGTGGTCGATCGTGCCACGGAAACGATGGGGCAAGTGCGATTCGCCGCCCGGATGATAGCGGATGATCTCCACAATCTGTATCGCGACCCGGACCCCAGGAGCATGAAGTTGGTTGCCACCTCGGCCGAATCCAGTGCGGGCAGTCCCACCATGCTGACTTTCTACGCCGTTGGAAGCGCCAGGGCCAGAGTGGGCCAGCCCGAAGGCGATATCTACGAGATCTCATACTTTCTGAGCAAAGACGAGGGCGCGGAGCCGACGGCCGAAGAGACGCCGGACAAGTTCATCCTCTTCCGGCGGTTGTGGCCCAATCCCGACAAAGACAGGAACCCTGGCGGCATGCTCTCGCCCATCGCGGAGAACATCGACGCCTTTGAGATGCGGTTCTTCGATGGCAAGCAGTGGGCGACCCAATGGCCTGAAGAGTTGCAGTCGATCCCTGAGTTGGTGGAGATCACCCTCGTCACTCTGCCGAGGGGGCGGGGCAGTCCCGTGATCGAGAGGTTCACGGTGAATTTCCCCCGGCTGGCGGCCCGGGAGGCTGCTGCGTCGGGTGGAGAACCGCCGGGCGGGCAGGGGGGCGGTCAGCCGCAGCAGGGAGCGCCACAGATGCAAGGGAACCAGGGCATACAAGGACCCCCGGTATCCAGATGACGACCACACACGCGACATCCCGACGGTCACTTCGAGAACCTGCCCGGGACGGAAGAAGAGGGCTGGTCCTGGTCATGGTGCTCTGGATCGTCATGGTCATGACGGCTCTCGTGGCCATCGTCGGACAGACCAACCGGCTGAACTGGAAGGTAGCCACCGGGACGCTGGATCAGGTCCGCTGCCGATGGGCCTGTCGAGCAGGCACCGAAAGCGCGATTGCGGTCCTCAACGACGATCTGAGGGACACTGACTGTCTACAGGACCTTTGGAGCGACAACGACGATTACAACAACGTCCAGGTGGAGCGGTGTGCCTACTCCGTCCGTGTCGTGGACGAGGCGAGCAAGCTGAATGTGAACACAGCGACGAAAGAGCAGCTCATGGCGCTTCCGTATATGGAGGAGAACATCGCCGATGCCATTCTCGACTGGCGGGACGGGGACGAGGAGGTCAGGATGGAAGGCGCGGAGGCGGGCTATTACGAGAATCTGCCGTTCCCATATACGATCCGCAACGGCCCATTCAAGACAATCCGCGAGTTGCTGCGAGTCAAGGGTGTGACGGCGGACTTGCTGTACGGCGAGGATGCGAACCTCAACGGTCAGCTCGACTTCAACGAGATGGACGGGGCGTTGAGCCCGCCGATGGACAACAGCGACGACTACCTCGACCAGGGGTGGATTGCCTACCTGACCTGCTACTCCTACGAGCGGAACGTGGACGCCGAGGGCAACAACCGGATCAACATCAATCAGGCGGACGAACGCCAGTTGGAAACGGACTTGGGCATCACGGCCGGACAAGCCCGATGGATCGTACAGAACCGCGGGCAGGGCTACAGAAGCATCGGCGACCTCGTCAGCTCCGGCAGTCCCCAACAAACGTCCGGCGGCCAGAGTCCAAATCAGGGGGATCAGAGCAACCAGGGAAACCAGGGCCGCCCGAGCAACCGTGGCAATCAGGGGAATCGGGGGAACCGGAACGACCAGACCCAAGCCGAACCTCTGGATTTCCAGACCTTTGCGCGGATTGCCGACCGGATCACCATCCACGGCGAGAGCCAGATTCCCGGCAGGATCAATATCAACACCGCGCCGTGGGAAGTGCTGGTGGTGCTCTTCGGTGGCGGCGAACAGGCCGAACAGGCTGCCTACTCGGTGGTTTCTGAGCGCGCGGGCCTGCTGTACGGATTCCAGAGCATTGCAGACCTGGTGAACGTGCAGTCCGTCGGTCTCGAGAGATTCAAAGCCGTCGCCGATCAGATTACCGTCCGCTCGGACGTCTTTCGAATCCGCTGCTTCGCCGCGGCGGCCATCAGTGGCGCCAAGATGCAGACCGAGTGTGTCGTCGACCGGTCTCAAACGCCGTGCACGATTCTTTACTCGTACCAGGGAGCCAATTATTGATGAACAAGAACCCGAAGACGACCCGGTCAATAATCGCCGCCGCGAAAGACGACACGCAGTTCAAGGCGGTTGAGCTGCGGGTGCACGACGACGAGGTGGAGATTCTCTGGGCGAAATCGGTGTCCAACGACGAGCGGACCTGGAGCCATTTTGCAGTGGAGTGCGGCCTGGCCCAGGCGGCCGATGCAAGAGGCAGGTTTCCGCACAAGGATGCCACGACGGTCGTCGGCCTCGATTCCACGGCCGTGGCCTTTTACAAGATCACGACCCCGACGGTGAACGAGGAGGAAACTGCGGCCATCGTGCGGATGCAGGTCGAGTCGCTCCTGCCGCTACCCCCGGAGCAGATCGAAGTCGCGTGGCGAACGACTCCCTCCACAGACGGCAAGATGGACGTCACGATAGCGGCCGCACGCTGTGACCACCTGGAGAGATTCATGGATGGCATCCGCGACCTCCGGCCCCAGCAGATTCTGCTGTCATGCGAGGGAACAACGCAGGCGTGGCAGAGTCTGTTCATGGAGCACGAACGGCAGGCGACCGTCCTCAGCATCGGCCAGCGGCACACCCAGGTCTGCCTGGTGGAGGCGGGGCACGTCGTCCACGCCGGCGTCCTGGATGTTGGGATGAGCGCCCTGACGTCGCCCGGCGAGCAGGGGGATGCGGCGGAACGATTCTCGCTGGACCTGCGAATCCTCCTGGATTCGTTCGGCTGGGAGGTATCCTCCCTGGGACCGGTTTTCGTTCTTTCCGACGGCAGCGACAAGTTCGACCAGGTAGCGGCGGCGCTGAATGCCGGCGGCCTGTTCGCCAGGACCAGTGTGCCGAGCCGCTATGGCCTGAAGGGCCCGGCGCAGCTCCAACCGAGCGACATCTACGAGTACCGTACGCCGCTCGGCTTGGCGTTGCTCGCGATGAGGGAGCCCGCCGACCGGCTGGATCTCTTCAGAGACATGCTCCGCGATCAGACGGAGACGGCGGCCAGGCGCGCGAGATATTCGGTCCTGGCGGCGGCGGTCGTCGCCCTCTTCATGGCGATCGCACTGATCGTGACTTCCTACGTCGTGGATAGAAGTCGCGACCGTCATTACAGGAACCTGCTGTCCCAGACGGACCTGGAACAGGCCCGGCAGCGGCAGAGTCTCTTGAAGACGATCGCGCAAAACCGGCCGGATTTGCTGCAACTGCTCGCCGACGTCAACGCCGGCCAGAACGCCGGCATCGTGCTCGACAGCCTGCATTTCAAGAAAGGTCAGGCAGTCACCGTCATCGGCCAGGCCGACAACGAAGAGCAGTTGTGGGCGTTTCAGAAGAATCTGGGGGACCGCAAGGCAATTCAGGATGTCGAGCCGTCCAATGTGAGCCGGGATAGCAAGACGAAGAAGATCCGGTTCACGCTGACGTTCCAATACAAGGGGTACACGAAGAAGGACGCGGTCCTATAGGTGATGTGAGCAGAGCATGGCAAGAAAGCTGACTCCCAGAGAAATGCGCATGGTTCAGATCGGGGCGATCGCTCTCATCGCGATCCCCGCGCTTACATTCGGCTCCAAGTGGATCGACGATTGGCAGCGGGTCCGGAGCTCCGTGGCTTCCGCCCAGGCCAGGCTGAAGGACCTCGAGATCGATGAGACCCAGCGGGCCGGCCTGCTGGCCATCGTGCCGGTGTGCGAGCCGCCCCAGGAGGAGGAGGTACAGAGGCTCCTGTTCCGGGACAAGCTGCATGAGCAACTGAAAAAGGCGGGCATCAATACAGAGCCGCTCCAGTTCCTTCCCATTCGGAAGGTGAAGGATCACAAAGTCCTGAAGATCCAATGCAAGGGCAAGTGCAAGTTCGACCAACTGCTCGACTTGCTGGCCGACCTGAGGGAGAATCCGTACTTGGTAGGCATCGAGGAGTTGAAGATCGAGTGTGATACGAAGCAGCCGCCGGACAAGCGACAGGAGGTCGAGATTGCCCTGACTGCCTCGACATTCGTCAAGTGATGTGAGATCTTGTGGGTTGGGTTCTGTGCATGAGACCTGAGACTACGAATCGTCGCCGGTATGATCGGGTGTCCTTCGGACTCTTCGCGACCGCCGTCTTGCTCGGCGCTCTGGCGGTTGGCAAGGTGGCCAGCGTCGCACAGACACAGCGTCTCATCGCCCAGGTGCGCAGCCTGGGCAGGCAGGATCCGAACGATTTACAGGCCTCTGTTCGCAAGGCCCAGGAGAGTGCAGAGGCCCTGAAGAAGAGCAACCTGTTCGTCAAGCAGGCTCCCAAGGAACACCCAGTCAAGCAGGTGGACGGGATTCTGGGCAGTGAGGTCTTGATCGCCGGCGAATGGTACAAGGTCGGGGAGAAGGTTGGGGATGCGCGGATCGTCGGCATTGCACCGACGGAAGTCACCATTGAATGGGACGGCCGAAAGAAGGCGTTCGCGCCCTTGGCGGCGGCCAGTGCCGCAGAGGAGCCGCGGAAACCGGGCCCGGGCAAGCCCGAGGCCGCCAAAGCATCGGAGCCGGCCAAACCCGTCCCGCAGGCGGCGCCTGCCGAAGTCAGAGAGGTAGCTGCTCCGGCCGAGAACGACCCGCTGGCCTGGATGGGCGTGTCCCTGTCGCCCAAGCTGAGAGAGAAGCTCCTGGCTCGCTGGAACAGTGCCTCCGACGAGGAAAAGGAACGGGCCAAGCAGGAATGGAACAAGATGCCGGAGGCGGAGAAACAGAGAGCCATTGACATGATGGATCAGGCCCTGTAGGCAATCGTGAAGCTGTGCAGGCGACGCGTACGGTGAGAAACAGAACATGAACAACAGCGCAGACCAACGTCGCATGGAGCCGCTTGCCAGGATGCTGCTGGCGACCGCAGGACTGCTGGGCGCCATCATCCTCCTGGAGCTGGCGACGTTCGTAGTCGCCGGGGCGGACGCAGAGGACATCGTTGCCGAAGCGAAGGACTCCACACCCGGCACGGCGGCCGCTGCGCCTTCCATGCAGATGAGGTCTGTCGTCGACGGGCTCAAGAAGAGCAACTTGTTTGCGCCGCCTCGTGCGAAACAGAATCCAGTCAGTGAGGTGGTCGGCATTCTCGGGGACCGGGCGCTGATCAATGGCCAGTGGTACAAGGTGGGCGACCACGTTGCCGACGCCACGATCCTCGCGATTGAGCCAACGAAGGTGAGAGTGGTTTGGAATGGCCAGGAAAAGGAGTTCGCGCCGATGAACTCTACGGGCTCGACCGGGGCACAGGGTCCGGGCCCCGGGCGCCGGCCCAGCCCGCCGGCGTCGAAGGGGGCGCCTATGGTCGTGACCGGCAGCTCGCCGGGGCCGATGAACGGACCAGGACAGGGGATTCGCGCGACCGAGGAGATGGCGCGGATGAGGGAGCAGTGGCAGAACATGTCGCCGGAGGAGCGGCAGAGATATCGCGAAGAGATGCGAGCGAAATTCGGTCGTAGGAGCCGGTAACAGAGTCGTAGAAAGAAGGATCAATCACATGAAACACATGAACATCGTCATTTCGGCCATCGTCATCGCCGCCGTGCTCGTCGCAGCCTACGCTGTTGGCCTGTTGGTGCGACACGTGCGAACGCAGAACGACCAGTCAGGATTGCTGGCAGCGTCGGTGGCGGAAGATGCCGCGGCCCGCCAGGCCGGGGCCGAACAACAGGCCCCGGGCGTAAAACGTGCGCGCCGCGCCGAGGGTCCTACGCCCGAGCAGGTCAGACAGCAGCGGGAGCAACTGCTCGAGAAGATGAAAACCATGACGGAGGAGGAGAAGCGAAAGTACATGGAAGAAGAGGTGCGCAAGCGCTTCGGTACCAACCGGGGCAAAGGGCAATCCCGCGCGTTGTCGCCCCAGGACCAAGAGAGAACACTGCAAAAGCGTCGTCAGATCCATCTGGGTGAGCAGAAGTCTCAGGTGGGTGGGACACAGCCGCCGGCCTCCGGCAGCGATCCGAACGCGACGCCGCAGACCCCTGCGCAAACCTCGGACGTGAACCAGGCAGGTGAAGGGTAATGATTGAATGTGAACCGGTACGCAGTTGAAATGAGGTGATTCCATTGGAACGGTCAAAATTGCTCCTGTGGGGCATAGTCCTCGTCGCCGCCGGCGTGCTTGTCTGGCGAGTAGGCTTCCATGTACCCAAATCCCAGTTGGCCACGGTGGGGCGTCAGGCACATGTGCAGCCCGCGTCGGCGGCGCCGGGTCCCAACGAGCCGGCGAGCCAGGCACCGTCATCGACCTCTGGGGAGCCCAATGCAGCCACCAGAGCCGGGATGTCTGCCGAGCCTGCCAAGGCCCCGGAAGCGAACGAGACGCCCGAAGCCGCTAAGGCGACCAGCGGAACCGACCCCAATCGCCCTCCAGAGGCAGGCAGTTCTGCGGAACCCAACAAGCCTGCCGAGGCCGGCGCAGGTGACACGTCCAAATCGACCGGGTCCGCCGATTCCCTGGAGGCGGTGAACCTCAAAGACGTCGAGATGAAGAACATCATCGACAAGATCGCCCAGTGGACCGGCAAGACGGTTATCCCACACGACGACGCGATGAAGCTCAAGGTGACCATTTACGCGCCGGAGAAGCTGCCTCGCAAGAAAGCGCTCGAGAAGATCTACAGTGCGCTTCGCCTGAAGGGGTACATGGTGGAGGAGTCGGACGATACGATCTTCCTCAAGCCGCTCGCGGGGGCGAAGCTGGGTGTCTTCCCGACGGTCGGTCCGGACGAGCCGCTGGCGGCGTTCGAAAACAAAGACCAGATCGTGCAGAAGCTCTTCAAGCTGGCCAACTACCCGCCGGCTCAGATGGGCGAGATCGTGCAGCCGCTGGTGGGTGATTTTGGACACGTCAGTGCCGACGCCACGACGAGCACGCTCCTCGTGATCGACACCGTAGGGAACCTCCAGCGGATCGAGAGCATCATACGGCAATTCGACGTGCCGGAAGCAGGCAAGACCATCACGGAAGTAATCGAAGTGAAGTACGGCGATCCCGCGGAGATCGTCCAATTGCTGCGCATGCTCCTGGGTGAATCACTCGATGGTGGACGGGGCCGAAGGTCTTATGGCGGCCGGGTGTCTTCCTCGTCCAGACCCGGCGGCCCGAGCAGGCCGCCCCAGGGATCGGGAGGCACGCAGGGCGGGGCCGCCACGTCGGTGACGATCCCCGGCAGTGAAATCCCCATCGTCCTCATCCCTGAACCCAAGCGCAAGTGGATCATCGTCAGCGGATCGAAGGATGACGTGACGAAGATTCGGGAATGGGTGGAGAAGCTGGACCGGGAGGAGCCGATCCGGACCGAGTATGAGACCGTCTCCATCTCCTATGCGGATCCCCAGGAGGTGGCGGATCGCATCGCACGATCGTTGGAGGACATGCCCGGTGCCTCGCTGCGGCCCAGCGTGGTGGTCCAGGCGTTGCAGCAGTCCAGGCAGATCATGATCTTTGGCCGCGCCGAGCTGCGCGAGATGGTCAAGAAGCTGATCCAGGAGGTGGATATCCCCGCTGGCACCTTCGTGACCAAGCACTTCCCGCTCAAGCACGCCGACCCGGAGCAGATCAAAGAGAATCTCGACAGCCTGTACGGAGAGAACATTCCCCGATATGAGTACTACACCTATATGCGGTTCGGACCGGGCAGCCGGCGCACGCCCGCCGACACAGTGAAGGTGATTGCGTTTCCCGCCATGCAGCAAGTCACGGTGATTGCCTCTCCGGAGAACATGGAGAAGATCGAGAAGCAGATTGATGAATGGGATGTTCCGCTGGACGTGACGGCGGTCATGCCGAGGATCATTGAGCTGCGCAACTCCGACCCGATCCAGATGGCGGAGCTGATGACCAAGCTGTTCTCGGAGGAGACCGACACGAGCCGCTCGCTCTTTCGGATGCTCTTCTATGGCGACAGCGGCGACCAGCGCAAGAAGATCGTCGGCCCCCTGTACGGGCAGCTCACGTTCGAGGCTGTTCAGGGAACGAAGAAGATCATCGTCATCAGTAAGATCTCCCAGGCTTATGACGTCATCGAGCAGCTAATTTTAGACCTTGACCGTCAGGAAATGGCGGAGAGCCCGCGCGTGGTGCAGATCAAGTACGCGGATACGGAGGACCTTGCCGAGCGGCTCAACGCGATGTTCAATGAGCCGGGCACGCCCGCCCGTATCCGTCGGACCACGCAGGGTCTGGGTCAGTACTCCATGGACGAAGCCGAAGGCAATCAAGGCCAGGGCAACGCAAGGAACACCGGCAGCAACGCGAATCAGGGCGGCGCCGACGAGTACACGCCGTGGTGGTCTTCCGGCGCACGGCGAAACCCGAACGAGGAGCCGATCAGCAACGTCATCGGTCATGTGCGGTTCGTGCCGGATCCGCGGAGCAAGTCCATTCTGGTCCTTGCCCCTCGCGAGTTCCAGCAGAGTATTGCCGACACGATCAAGGAGCTGGACGTGCCCGGCAAGCAGGTGATGGTCAAGGCCGTCGTCATCGAAGTGGACCATCAGGACCTGACCTCCCTTGGGGTCCGGTTGTCCTCGGATCCCGGCGGCGTGTTCTCCATTGGCGAGGACGCGCTCACGCTGGCCTCAACCCTGGAGTATCTCGATCAGCGGGGCTCCACCAAGGTGGGTCTGAATACCAACATCACCGCCTTGATCGATTTCCTGATCAAAAAGGTCAACGCCCAGATCCTCAATCAGCAAACCCTGTGGACGGAGGACAATGAAGAGGCGAGCTTCTTCAAGGGGCTGAAGGTTGCGTTTCAGACAAACGCCACGACTTCTGAGACGGGTATCAGCCGCACGCAGAACTTCGAATACCAGAAGGTCGGTATGACGCTCGCTATACGGCCCAGCATTACACCTGAGAAGAAGGTGGACATGGCTGTCACCGTGCTGCTATCCGAAAAAACGGGCGAGTCCACCAACCTCCAGCCGGACAGGCGGGTGATGGAGACCACGACGAATATGATCGTGGGAGACGGCCAAACGCTCATGCTCGGCGGCATCCTGTTCCAGACCGACCGCAAGATCGTGCGGAAAGTCCCTCTGCTGGGCGATGTCCCGCTTCTGGGCGAGCTTCTCTTCCGCCACACGGAGGTGAAGAAGACGAACAATGAACTCATCATTTTCATCACGCCGTACGTGGTCGGTGAAGATGTCGAGTTGCCCGAAGCAACCACCCAACAGCTCGAGAGCCCCATGGAGACACTGGAACGCGTCCGGGGAGAGCTGAACCAGATGTCGGAACAACTGGAGAAGAGCGTAGAGCAAGAGTGACCGTTGGCGCCGGGAATCCAGCGTGACCGAATGAATGGACGAATGGCGGTCCGCGCGTCATCGCCGCGGAGTGATCAACTCCTTGCCACCCATGTAGGGTCGCAGCACCTGTGGAACGGTGACGGTCCCATCCGCATTCTGGCATAGCTCCAGCAGGGGGATCAGAATGCGCGGGGAGGCAATGACAGTGTTGTTCAGCGTGTGGCAGAAGAGGTTCTTCTTGGTCGCCGGGTCCTTGTAGCGCAGGTTCATACGGCGGGCCTGGAAATCGTAGAATTTGCTGGCGCTGTGTGTCTCGCAGTAGTTGCCACGCGACGGCATCCAGCCCTCAATGTCGTACTTCTTGGCCTGTCCCCGGCCAAGGTCACCGGTGCAGACGACGACGACGCGGTAGGGCAGCCCCAGGGCTTTCATCACCCCTTCAGCGTTGGCGAGAATCTCCGCATGGAACTTGTTGCTTTCCTCGGCGTCGTTCCGGCAGACGACGACCTGCTCGACTTTGTCGAACTGGTGGATCCGGTACAGGCCGTAGGTGTCCTTGCCCGCTGCGCCGGCTTCGCGCCGGAAACAGCTTGAAAGCGCAACGCATTTGACAGGCAGCTCCTGCGCCTGCAGAATCTCGCCCATCCGGTAGGCAGTGAGCGGAACCTCTGCCGTCCCCACCAGGTTCAGCTCGTCTCGCTCCATGCGATAGGTTTGCTCTTCCGAGCCGGGGTAGTAACCTGTCCCCATCATCGCCTCGTCGCGCATCAGCAGCGGGACCGACATCGGCAGGTACCCTCTGGCCGCCATGAAATCGACGGCAAATCGCAGCACTGCCCAATGCAGCATGGCGCCGTCACCCTTGAGGAAGTAGTTCCGCGTGCCTGCCAGCTTCACTCCCCGCTCGATATCCATGATGTCGAGGGCCAACCCGAGCTGAACGTGGTCCTTCGGCTCGAAATCGAATTGGCGGACCTCGCCTTCGCGCCGCACCTCCACGTTCTCCGTATCGTCCTTGCCAACCGGGACATCCGGGTCCGCCGGCTGCGGCACCTCCAGGATCAGGGCATCGAACTGCGGCTGCAGAGCCTTGACCTCCGCCTCCGATTGCTCTTCCTGTTGCTTCAACTGCGCGAGTTTGACCAGCGTTGCTTCCTTATCGGCGCCGGTCAGCTTGGGGACTGCCTTGCCGATCTTGTTCTTCTCGGTGGCAATCTCCTGAAGCGTCGCTCTCAGCTCCCTCAAACGGCGATCGATCTCGAGAAGCCGCGGAACATCCACATCGAATCGCTTGTTCTTCGCGGCCTGAATGTAGAGATCGGGAGACTCCCGCAGCAGCCTGATATCGATCATAGGTCCTCAGTCCCCAAAACGCCTCAGGATAACCACGTTGTTCTGTCCTCCGAATCCAAAGGACTCATTCATGACGACGTTCACCGGCATCCGGCGGGCGACATTCGAAACGTAATCCAGGTCCAGCTTCGGATCGGGATCGACGAGATTGATCGTGGGAGGCACGATATTGTCACGTATGGCGAGCACGCATGTGATCAACTCCGCGGCACCGGCGGCCCCGATCAGATGCCCCAGCATACTCTTGACGCTGCTGGCGGGGATGTGCCTGGCTCGCTCGCCAAAAACGGTCTTGATGGCCAGCGTCTCGATGTGATCGTTCTCCTGGGTGCTCGTGCCGTGCGTGTTGATGTAGTCTATGTCCGTGCAGGCCAACCCGGCGTCGGCCAGAGCCGCACGCACCGCCTGAACCGGGCCACGGCCCTCCTCATGCATGTCCGTCACGCGGAAAGCGTCCGAACTCGATCCATAGCCGACGAGTTCGCCAAGAACCGTGGCTCCACGCCTTTGGGCCGAATTGAGCGACTCGAGCACGACGATGGCAGCGCCTTCCCCGATAACGAATCCGTCCCGGCTGGCGCAGAAGGGCCGTGAAGCTGTCTTCGGACTGTCGTTGCGAGTCGACAGGGCGGTCAATCGGTTGAACCCCGTCACACCCAGCGGGTGGATCATCGAGTGCGCGCCGCCGGCGAGGACCACGTCGGCGTAGCCCCGGCGGATGAGCATCATGGCCTCGCCGACCGCCTGAGTGCTGGCGGCACAGGCGGTCAGGCAGTTGCGGGCGGGCCCTCGTGCGCCGGTCAGCATGGCAACGTGGGCCGCGACCATATTCGGCTCCTGCTCCAGCTCGCGAGTGGCGGTCAAACGCCTCGCAATGAGATCATTGAGCCGATCCCACGCCATTCGTTGCTCCTGGGTGTCCCAGCCGGCGAGGATGCATTCGAAGAATACGTCGTTGTCGAACGAGCCTTCCCCGGCTCCCAGGTAAATGCCCATCCTCGTCCGATCAATTCCGTCTCGCGGGTCGCTCGCCTCAATATCGATACCGGCCTGGCGACAAGCTTGGACCGCCGCCCCCACGGCGAATCCGCAACCGCGGTGACATGCTCTGTGCAGTTCGACGTTTCTGACAAACTCGGTGAGATTGTAGTCCTTCACCTCGGCAGCGAACGTGGTGGGAAACGTCGAGGCGTCAAACACCGTCGTCCTGTCGGCGCCGCTGCGACCGGCCAGAATCGCCTCCCAGAGTGCCTCCACGCTGTTGCCGAGGGGAGAGACGACGCCCATCCCCGTGATGACGACGCGCTCATGTGCCTTCGGGGTTTTCATCTGGCGTCGCCTCCCTCCTTGAAGCACTTGATCACCAGGGCCGCCGTTTGGCCCCCGTGGGTATAACCGCAACACAGCGCATGCCGGATCCTGCCGGGACGAGGCTCGGCAGCGATGTTCAGGTCGCAGCCCTCTGCCGCTGTGGCGAAGTTCCTTGCCGCCGGGATGACGCCTTCCACGATCGCTCGCACCGCCGCAACCGTATCCAATGCGCCGCACGCAGCACCGGTGGTGCTCAGCACGCTCTTCGTGGGCCAGACCGGCACCGTTCTCGCTGCGGAGCCAAGGGCATCTGTGATCGCCCTCGCCTCCGCGCGGTCGTCCGCCGGGACACCAAGCCCGTGTGGAATCACCAGGTCAAGCTCCTGTGGTCCAATCTCGGCGTCAGCCATCGCACTCTCGATGGCGATTCGCAGACCCTTGCCGTCCGGTTCGAGGCTCTCGTACGACGGGTTGATACTATGACTCTGCCCGACGCCGACCAGCTCGGCCAGAATCCTGGCGCCTCTCCCGCGGGCGTGCTCGATATTCTCGAGCACGACCATGCCTGCCCCTTCGCCAAATACGGAGCCTTGGGCATTCACATCGAACGGTCTGCACGCAGCTTCGGGTGCCCCCGCACGAGACGTCACCGAACGATGCAGCAATGATTGCCGGATCAACAGCAGGGGATGGACTCTCGTCTCGGCCCCACCTGCGACAGCAACGTCGGCGCTTCCCCTCGCGATCACCTGGGCCGCCTCGCCGATGGCCAGATGTGCTGAGGCCTCGGCGCATGTGATCGTGTTGCTTGGCCCCTGGATGTCGTGAATGATGCTGATGTGGCATGCCAGCATGTTCGGCAGGTACTTCAGCAGCCACAGCGGCGTGATGAGCTCAAGGCCGCGTTCACCCCACCGCCGAAGGTCGAATCGGCCGTCGGTCGTGCTGGCTGCCACGGCGGGCCCCAGCTCCGCCATGTCGCAACTGATCATGCCGGCACCGACGTTGATCGCCATTCGGGCCGGATCGACATTGACGTGCTCGGGATCGACTCCCTTTGTGACCAAGCCACTGCCGACAATCGCATCCCGTGCGGCGATCACGGCAAGCTCAATGTCGCGGCACATCAGTTTAGTCGCTTTGCGGTGCGTCTTGGGGACGTAGTCCTGAATTCGGTAGTCCGGGACCTCGCCGGCAAGCTCGCACGGCAGGCCCGTCGGATCGAAGGCTTTGACACGCCCAATGCCGCAACGGCCCGCACACAGGCCGGACCACATCTCCTCCGCGCTCAACCCCAGCGGGCTGACTGCTCCAAGTCCGGTGATCACGACGCGAGCTGATCCCATCAGCCTGGCTCCGTCCTCTGTTCCACCGGCCTGGCCCGATTCGAGGCAAGACCACGCAACAGCGGCGTGAGGGTCCCGTCGAACACGAAGTTCTCTGCGGGAAACTTCTTACCCGCCAGATTGCGATCCACGTGGCTGAACATGAGCTCGATCTCGGCGACGGTGTCGTCGTCCCGCGTGATTTTGCCGCTGGTGCTGGCCGCCTCGGCGGCCAGCGTCGTGATTTGCGCGTTGATCCGTAGCGTATCCCCCGGCCTGACGAAATCGAAGAAGACGGCCTTGCTGATCTTCGCCAGGATCACCTTCTCGCGAAATGCCGTCGCTTCTCCGACGAGGATGCCCGCAGTCTGGGCCATGGCCTCGATCATGAGGCATTCCGGCATGACTGGAAATCCCGGAAAGTGGTCGTGGAGGTGCTCCTCGGCCATCGTCACGTTCTTGATGGCCGTGGCACAACGGCCGCTCTCGAACTCCACGAACTTGTCGATCCACATCCAACGCATGGAGCCTCACATCTGCATGAACGGCAGGTCGAACACGCGCGAGCCTGCCGTGGATTCACTATGGCTGCTCTCCCTGGCTCAGGCGGGATTCAATTTGCCATCCAGGTAGGTCACAATGGCGTTGACTGTGAACAGGTCCGCCAGCTTGTTGAGATCGGGGTCCTTCTCGAACTCAGTCAGATCGGTGTGAGGCACGCGCGCACGGAGCTCCGCCAATCCCTTGGGGGTCAGTTTCCCGTTGCTGACCAGCTCCGGGTCATTCAGCAGGCTCTCCGCCGGGAACAGCTCTTCTCGCGGGACCTTGATCCCGAATGCCTTCTCCAGCCGAAAAACGATGTCCAGGAAGTCGATGCTTTCGGCGCCGAGGTCGCCCATTAACGTGGCTCCGGGCGTCACCTCATCGTCATCGACCCCGAGAGCGTCCACCAAGACCGCCTGAACCTTTTGAAATATCTCGTCCCGATCCATGCCCATGACTCCTGCTACCTCCGGTCTCTGTAGTCCCTGAAAGTCCGTTCTAACTACCCATAGTTCAACCCTGCTGGGAAAGCAGGACATACCGATTCTTCATCTGTTGAATGACTTCGCTGTCCACCGCTGCCAGGGTGGGATCGCGGTCGGCCAGATTGAAGTGCCTCAATCCGAGCCGAGCGTCGACAATCTCCTGCCCGTCGGACACGCCGTGTCCGATGAAACTGCTGACGTTGGCCTCAATGGTCCTGGCTTCTACCGTGTATTCGATCTGCGATCCCGGAGCCAGAAAGCTCTTGTACTTCACGTTCCGTGCCTGTTCGAGGAGCACCATGCTGCATGCGAAATCCTGTGTCATGCGCACCAGCCAACTCGCCGATTCCACGAGTCCTTCCAGCAGCAGGACACCCGGCAGAACCGGAAACGTCGGAAAATGATCGCCCAAATACTCCTCCGCCAGCGAGACGCTCTTGACGGCGGTGAGCCTCTTGCCTTTCTCCGAAGACACAATCCTGTCGATCAGTATGAATCTCATACACCTGCTACCGGGCCGGTTGTCGGCCGGACTTGTGGTATTGTAGTGAGCGTCGATGGTTTTGCCAGTCTTTTTTGCCTTTTTTGGGCATCGCGGCGCACTGTGGCGAGTTTGAGAGCATGCCGATTGAAAAGAAACGAGCGATTGCTATACTTCGTATATGGAAGTCCGTGTGGCAAGAGTCTTAGATGCAAAGACGATTTGCGCGTTGATCAATCACTACGCCGAGCATGACAAGATGCTCTTTCGGTCACTGGCCGAGATCTACGAGAATCTCCAGACGTTCTCGGTGGTCGAAGAAGATGGAGTCGTGACCGGCTGTTGCGCGCTGGAAGTGGTGTGGTCGGACCTGGCCGAGATCAAGTCCCTTGCAGTCGATCCGGGGCGCAGGGGCCAGGGAATCGGGACCATGCTCGTGATGGCCGCCCTCGATCAGGCGTGCCGGCTCGGCCTGCCGCGGGTATTCGCCCTCACTCTGGAGCCGGGATTCTTCGAGAAACTGGGATTCAGCGTTGTGGCCAAGGAATCGCTGCCGATGAAGGTCTGGAGTGATTGCGCCCGGTGCCCGAAACAACAGGATTGCGATGAGACCGCGGTGGTCAAGCTGCTCGCTTAGCGACAGTCTCCGCCTCCACCGAGATAAACTGGGCAAGCATGGAGTGACTCAGCCGATTTGCCGTCTTTGAAACAGGGCGACCGCGAATGCCAGGATGGCCCCGGTGTAGCAGAGGGCATAAGAGCCGCTGATGAGGAGATAGGTCAGGGACACCCGGCTACCCTCATAAATCGCGTCGCTGATCCAGAAGACTTGCAGATTGGGCACGAGAAAGCGCCCGATCCTGGCCCACAGGTGAGTCTCCGCAAACCTGCCGAACACGTAGTCGCTGATGAGGCCCAGCAGAAAGATGCCGACGCAGGCGGAGAGGGTCACCATCGTATTGAATCGCGTGGAGACCGCCACCGCAAGGGCGGCAAGGATCATCGCGGCAAGGAACAGGAGAATCGAGCCGTAAACGTCGAGGGCGTGTATGCCGTTCTCACGAGGATTGAACTTGAGGTGTTCATCGATGAAGAAGAGGAACACGAGGCCGGCAGTAGCGAGAATCGTGGCGATCACGATGGCCGTGGATGTGAACTTCCAGTCGTAGACGTAGTTGAAGAAGGCACTGAGCAGCGCCGTCGCGACGACGATCACCCCGGCCGCGCCGATCACGGTCCAGTCGTGCGTGTCCGACGCCGTCTCCATCACGCCGTGTCGGATCGCCATCAGCAGGGCGACAGTGCAGATGTAGTGCGCAAGAGCCACAGCGACCAGGACACCGAGGAACTTGGCGATCAGGAATATCGGACGCGGCACGGGCTTGGTCAGCACGGTCATGATCGTCCTGTTCTCCAATTCCACTGAAATGGCGCCCGATGCGGAAAAGATTGCTATGAACAAGCTCGTCAGGAACAGCGTAGATAGCCCGATCTCGCGTAGGAGTTTGTTGTCATCGTCCATCGTGTACATGGCTAACGACGGGCTGATCAGGAACAGGAGCAAAGCGGCAGCGATGATGACCGCATAGACCGGTTGCCGCAGTGTCTCGATCAGCGTGTTCTTTGCAATTGTCACCAGGTTAGACATGATAAGGCGTCCGAGACATCGTTGTTCCAGTGGCGGCTGCTTTCAGGACAGCACCAATACCCGTTTTTTCACAGTTGTCCCTACACGACGACGACACACGGTGTTATAGTGCTGGCCTGTCTATTTGTAAAGGGCTCCGGCTCACCGTACTAAGTAGATACTGAACGGCTCCGTTTTTGTTCGCAATCAGGAGTTGAATCGGCAATGACAACGTCCTCCAAGCGTCCCGAGCAGGTGGCCTGGGCGTCTTTGTTCTTGAGCCTGGTCTTCTTTGGCGTCATGTTCTTCCTGGGTCGGTGGAGTGGGTTCTTTGCCGTCTCTGCTGTTGCCTGGCAGTTGCTTGCCGCTGCACTGATCTGGCTCGTTCTGGCAATCCAGTTCCATCAGCGTACGTTGGCGGAGCAGGAGAAGCTGGACATGAGCCAGCTTGCCAGGGAAAAGGAGTCCTCCACGATCTTCCAGGGCAAGGGGGACCAGCTTGCCTTGCTCGCGGCCGCCCAGCGGCGTCTCGCCGTGATCGAGAAATGGTTCCTTCCCATCTTTGCCGCTTTGATTGCCCTCTATGAGATCGGCATCGGCATCTGCGTACTTGAGACCATCCCGGCGCCGGATGACGTGAAGACACAGCAGCCGCTGATGGTGGCGATCATTGCAACGACGGTGGCCTTCGTCAGCTTCCTGTTGTCTCGCTATGCCACAGGCATGTCGATCGAGCTGCGCTGGAAGCCGCTGCGGGCGGGCGGGGGCTTCCTGCTCAGCGTCGCGGTTGTCTGTTTCGCTCTGGCGCTGACGCTGGCCGGCGTGCACTTTCAGTTTCTCAGCCCGGTCCGCGTCGTCGGCTACGTGATTCCCGTCCTGCTGATCGTCCTCGGCGTCGAGACAGCTCTCAACATCGTCCTCGACATCTATCGCCCCCGGCTCAAGGGCGAGTATAGCCGGCCGGCGTTTGACAGTCGCTTGCTCGGGATCATCAACGAGCCCGGCGGCGTGTTCCGTAGCGTCGCGGCCGCCATCGACTACCAGTTCGGCTTCAAAGTCTCGCAGACGTGGTTCTACAAGCTCATTGAGAAGGCGATCGTCCCTCTGATTCTCTTCTCGGCCGGGACCCTCTACCTGGCCAGCAGTGTCCTCGTGATCGCGCCGAATGAGCAGGCGGTCATCGAGCGGCTGGGCAATCCCCTCGTCAGCGACGGCACCCCTCGCGTCGTCGGACCCGGCATACATCTGAAACTCCCCTGGCCCATCGACATCGCGTACAAATGCCCCACGAAACAGGTGATGGATCTGTACATCGGGTACGTCCCGAATACCATAGCAAAGACGGGCCAGGTCGTGCCGGAGACTTCCCTGCTCTGGGGGCAGACTCACTACAAGGAGGAGTACAACCTGCTGGTGGCCAGTGAATATGCCGGCGAGAAGCTGGAGGAAGGGGCCGCCCCGGTCAGCCTGGTCAAAGCCAACATCCCTGTCCAATATAGGATCAAGGACCTGTATACGTACATCTATCATCACAGCCAGCCGGACAAGCTCCTGGAGGCCATCTGCTATCGCGAGCTGACGAAATTCGCCGCCAGTGCCAGCGTGGAGGCGGAAGACACAGAACTTGGCAGTGGACGGGCCGAGCTCAACCTGTTTGGCGCCGGCCGGACGAGGGCACAAGCGGTGCTCGCGAAACGAATTCAGGAGGCCGCCGACGCAGAAAGCTTGGGCGTCGAGCTCGTCTTCCTTGGCGTGCAGGGGATTCATCCGCCGCCGGAGGTCGCCCCGGACTACCAGGCTGTCGCGGCAGCCGTTCAGAAGAGACAGGCGCTGATCCTGGAGGCCCAGGCCGAACGAAACCAGTCGCTTAGCTCTCTGATCGGCTCTGTCATGAGAGCCTACGATGTGTACGATCTCGCCCGGGCACATCAAGGGGCTCGGGAAGAGGGCCGCACGGATGACGCGGACAAGCTGGGCGAACAGCTCGACAAGGCACTTTCCGACGCCAAGGGCGAGATCTTCAGGATTCTCAGAACGGCACAGAGCTACGCCTTCCAGAAGGCGACGCTGGCCAAGGCAGAGGCCGAACGCTTTGCCGGCCAGCTCAAGGCTTACCAGGCCGCGCCGCACATCTATATGCGTGAACAACGGCTGGCAGTCCTCGAACAGACTCTGCCAGGCATTCGAAAATACATCGTCGCTGGCGACCCGAATGACTCCGAGGTCGTCATCGTGGATTTGCAGGAAAAACTCATGCCCGACCTGTACGATATTGGCGGTTTGCCGGAGAACAACCCACAATGAAGAACATAACCATCCCCATCCTCGTCGCCGTCATCTTCCTCGTCCTGGCCACGTATCTCGTGGCCTTCCAGGTCCGCCAGAACGAGCTGGCGTTCGTCACGCGGTTTGGCGAGCCCGTCCGGTCGATCACCAAGCCGGGGCTGAAGTTCAGACTGCCCACCCCGATTGAGCGCGTGCACAAGTTCGATTCGCGGATGCGGCTGCTCGAAGCGGAGATCAGCGAGACCACCACGCGAGGGAGGGTCCCAATCATTGTGAACACCTACGTGGTCTGGCGAATCACCGATCCACTACAGTTCTATAACAGCGTTGGCTCAGTCGAAGGGGCGGAGAGCAAACTGCGAAGCCAGATCAACGACACGCAGAACCGGGTCATTGGCCAGTACACCTTCGCGGAGTTCATCAACAGTGATCCCAACCAGATCAAATTCGATGAGATTCAGAGCAAGATGCTTGCCGACCTGGGGCCGCGCGTGGCGAGGGATTACGGCGTAGAAGTCGAGACCCTCGGCATCAAGCAGCTCAAGATCAGTCAGGACACCACGAAAGAGGTGTTCGAGCGGATGAAGGCGGAGCGAAAACGCCGCACGGACACAACCATTGCGCTGGGCACTGCCGAGGCTACAACGATTCGGACCGAAGCGGCGGCGATCCGGACGGGCCTGCTCGCCGCCGCCGAAGGCCGCGCCAAGGCGATCCAGGGCCAGGGCGACGCCGAGACCGCCAAGTACCTCGAGAAGATGGAGCAGGACCCCGAGCTGGCGATGTTCCTGCGGAATCTCGACTCGCTGCGTACCACGTTGCGCGACCATGCCACCCTTGTCCTCCCGGCGGACTGCGAGCCGTTCAGTTTGCTGAAAGGTCGGCCGTCGCTGAAAGCCAGCGGGCAGAAATAGCCGTGTTCCTTGTTGAGAAGGTGCTTGAAGAACCATGTCGCACGAACACGATCATGAACACGAGCACGACCATGTAGAGCCAGCCGGCGCAGGCAACCCGCAGCCGGAGAATCTCGATGCAGCAAGCAAATCACTCTCCAATGCGCTGCGAATCAGCTTCACGATTCTGAAGGTGATCATGATCGTGCTTGTCGTCGGTTTCCTCGCCTCCGGGTTCCGGACGGTGGAGACCGGCGAGAAGGGCGTCGTCCTGCGGTTCGGCCAGATCCAGAGGATCGTGGAGCCCGGCTGGGTGTGGGTCTTTCCCTATCCGATCGACGAGCTGATCCGAATCCCGGTCGACAAGAGGATCAACCTGCCGGTCAACACCTTCTGGTACAAGGAGACCCGTGAGGACATCCTGGGCCCTGGCACCATCCCTCGCAACTATTTCCCCGAGAAACTGGACCCGCTTCAGGAAGGGTATTGCCTGACCCGGAGCGAAGAGCACGAGGCGGAGATCGTCCCGCCGGTTCAACCCGTGGCAGTGGCGGACCGTACCCAGCCCCTTGCGCTGCAAAGCGACGGGAGCGACTACAGCGTCGTCCATACGAAGTGGCAGATCGACTATCAGATCCAGAGCATCGATCTGTTCTACCGAAACGTGTACGTCCCGGACGCGAGACCAGGCCAGGTCTACTTTGACGTGATGACCCAGAACGTTACCCCGATGCTTCGCAGCGTAATCGAGGACGCCGTGGTCAGCGCGATGGTTCACTACACGATTGACGAGGCGCTTCAGAGCATCGACACGATCCCGGGTCGCGTGCAGCAATTGGCTCAACGGAAACTGGACAAGATCAACAGCGGCATCCTTGTGACCTCGGTGCGCCTGATTAAGGCAGAGTGGCCCAAGCAGGTGGACCAGGCATTCACGGAGTCCATTCGGGCCAGCCAGAAGAGCCAGGCGGCCATTACAGAGGCCAGGACGTATGCGGAGAATACGCTGAACGAGGTGGCTGGGCTGGTTGCCAAGCCGTTGTACCAGGCCCTGACCGATCCCAGCGTCGGCGACGGCCAGAGAGAGGCCCTGTGGGCACAGGTGGCCGGCGGTGCCAGGGACAAGATCGCCCAGGCGGAAGCCTATCGAACCAGCGTCGTCGAGAGCGCCAAGGCCAACGCCGATTACCTCCAAACCCTGCTGCCTGAATACACCAAGCGCCCTGAGCTCGTCGAGCAGGATATCTACCTGACGGCGATTGAGGAGGTGCTCGCCAATGCCGACGAGAAGTTCATCGTGGAGGCGTGGCCGGGCACCAAGGGGCACGAGATCAGAGTCCTCGTGAACCGCGAGCCGGCCAGGGGAAAGATGCAGGGGCAGCAAACGACGAAGTGACGAACGGTCCGCGCATGATCGCGGGCGCAAAACGAGAGTATCGCAAGAGAACAGGACTATGGCCCACCAGCACTTGCACCTTCAAGAGGACCTCAGCGCCGAGCAGACGCGAGGCAAGCAGCTTCGCGTCAGCATCGCCATGCTGGCGACACTGGCCGGCGGTGTGTTGCTGATCAACAGCGGCGTCGGGCGATTCTTCTACGAGCCGGGGAGCTTCAACCTGGAGATTTTTGCCCTGATCGGGGCTCTGCTTCTCGGGATCCCGATCATCGTCCACGCGATCGGGAGCGTCGCACGAGGCGAATCCCATATGGATGAGTTGGCGGCACTAGGCATTATGGCCGCGCTTGCGACGGGCGAGTACGTCGCCGCCGGGCTCATTGGCTTCTTCATGCTGCTCAGCGAACTGGTAGAGACGCGTACGGCCCTCGGAGCCCGAGCGTCCATCGAATCGCTTATCCGGCTGACCCCCATCCGGGCCAACCTGATCGAACAGGATGGCACCGAGCGGGAGGTCAAAGTCAGCGTCCTCAAACCCGAAGACCGCATCCGCGTGCGGCCGGGCGACAATATCCCCGCCGATGGCGAGGTGGACAATGGCCTCAGTTCCGTCAACGAAGCGACGATCACCGGCGAATCGCTGCCGGTGGACAAAGTGCCCGGAATGCAGGTCTTCGCGGGGACGAGCAACTTGACCGGCATGCTCGACATTCGGGTGACCAAGGCGGGCGCCGATACAACGCTCGGAAAGGTCCAATCCCTGATCATCCAGGCCGAGCAGACCAAGATCCCCATCATGCGGATCATCGACCGCTATATCTCGTGGTACGTGCCGACGATCCTGATGATCGCGGCTATCGTCTGGGTCTTCACGCGAAACATCAACCAGTCTATCACGATTCTTGTGATCTCCTGTCCCTGTGCACTGATTCTGGCAACTCCGACTGCGATGGTCGCGGCGATTTCCGCGGCGGCCCGGCTCGGCGTCCTGGTGAAAAACGTCGCTGACCTGGAGATTGCCGGGCGGATGACGGCGATGGTGTTCGACAAGACCGGCACGGTGACGACCGGGCGGCTGTGTGTCACCCGGTTGACGCCCGCCGAGGGCGTGGAGCCTGCCGAGCTTCTGGCGGAAGCCGCGGCGGCGGAGCAGATGAGCAAGCACCCGGCGGCTCGGGCCTTGCAGGAAGTGGCGAAGGAAGCCGATCTGTCGCTGCCGGCGACGACCGACTTCAAGGAGACCCCCGGCAAAGGTGTCACGGCGACGGTCAACTCGTCGCGAGTCATGGTGGGCCGCGACACGTTCCTGAAAGAGAATGGCGTCGACGTATCCAACGTCGCCGATCCCCGGCTCCACGAGGAGCAGGGATTCAGCACGCTGTACGTGGCGAAGGATGCCCGATGTATCGGTTGGATCGGCTTGCAGGACAAGACCCGCCCGGAGGCACAGAAGGCCATCGGCGAACTGATGGATATCGGCATCAAGAGAGTAACGATGCTCACCGGTGACCGCAGCGAGGTGGCCAATCGCGTCGCCAGCGAGCTGGGGTGTACCGATTACAAGGCTCATTGCCTGCCCCAGGACAAGCTGGCCATCGTCGAGCAGATCAAACGCGATGGGCATACAGTCGTGGTCGTCGGCGACGGCATCAACGACGCCCCGGCGCTGGCGGCAGGGGACCTGGGTATCGCGATGGGAGCGGCCGGAAGCGATGTTGCGATCAATTCTGCCTCGATCGCGCTGATGAACGACGACCTGCGCCGCATCCCGTTCCTTGTTCGAGTATCGCGCAAGACACGAAGGGTGATCAACCAGAACCTGGCGTTCGGGGTGGCCTTCATCATCCTCGGCATTTCGATGTCGAAGTTCGTTCCGCCGGCGGTGGCCGCCTTCTTGCACTTTGCGAGCTCGCTCGTGGTCGTGTTCAACAGCGCTCGTCTGGTCCGCTATGGCGAGGACCTGGACCGCGAGCCACAGGAGGCGTAGGGACGATGGAGAGCTATGCCGTCGAGACGATTGGGTTGACGAAGGTCTTCTCCGACTGGTGGGGCCGGGCCAAGGTCTGTGCCGTCGACGACCTCAACTTGCAGATTCAGCACAACGAGGTGTTCGGGCTGCTGGGGCCGAACGGCTCGGGCAAGACGACGACCCTCAAGATGCTTCTCGGCCTGCTCCATCCGACCAAAGGTCACGCACTGCTTCTCGGCGGCGACGGGACCGACCCGAAGGTCAATGCGCGCGTTGGATTCCTACCCGAGGAGTCGTACCTGTACAGGTTCCTCAATGCCCGTGAGACGCTGGACTTCTATGGCAGACTGTTCGGGCTCGGCCGTGAGGTGCGCCGGATGCGCATCGAGGCGCTGCTGGAGATGGTGGGCCTGCGAGCCGTGGCGAGCCGGCCTGTGGGGACCTACTCGAAGGGCATGGCGCGGCGCATCGGCCTGGCGCAGGCCTTGATCAACGACCCGGACCTGCTGATCCTCGACGAGCCGACGACCGGCCTCGATCCGATCGGGACGCGGCAGATCAAGGACCTGATTCTCAAGCTGGCCGAGCGAGGCAAGACAATCCTGCTTTGCAGCCATCTGCTGGCGGACGTCGAGGACGTATGTCACCGCGTCGCCATCCTGTACGGCGGCAGAGTCCAGGCACAGGGCCGCGTCAAAGACTTGCTCCAGCAAGCAAACAAGCGCCAGATCGTAACCGACGCCATAAGTGACGCCGCTGTGGAACGTATCAAAGGCATTCTCAATGGCGAGGGAGCCACCTTTGAGGTCTCCTCGCCGATGGAGCGACTCGAAGCCTTCTTCATCCATACCGTGACGGAGGCACAGCGCCAGGCCAGGCCCACAAGTGGTGCCGTCAGCACAACGCAGATCGGCGAATTCCTCACTGCCGGTACACAGAAGGAAGGCATTCTTGACAGGCTGGTTGGGGCACCCGAGGCCAAGGAGCCCGCTGAGCCCGTGGCGAAGACCGAGAAGGTGGCGGAGACACCGGCTCCTCGGCACGAACCCGACAAGAATGTGCTGCAGGAACTGACAAGGTCAACGCCGGCCTCGACGGAGCGCGCCGCGCAGACCGACACTCCGAAGACGGAGCCGGTGGAGACGAAGGACCAGGGGGAGTCTCAGCGGGTGAGAAAGAAGGTCCTGGAAGACCTGCTGGGCCGTCCTGCCTCGCAGGAGCCGAACGAGCAGCCAGGAGCCAAAGACGGAGATTCCGGCCATGCGTAGAGTCTGGGCTGTCGCGAGAAACACAATCCGGCAGGCCTTGCGCATGAAGGTGGCGGCGGCGTTTGTTGCCCTCTTGCTGATCCTCCTGCCGATCCTGGGACTGACAGTCACCGGAGACGGCACGTTGAAGGGCCGGCTGCAAACGTTCGTGAGCTATGGCTTTTCTCTCACGAGCCTGCTCCTTTCTTTCCTGACGATTATCGTCTCCATTTACACGATCACCAGCGATATCGAGCACCGGCAGATCTACACGGTCATCACCAAGCCGATCCGCCGATCCCACCTGATCCTCGGCAAGCTGCTTGGCGTCATCACGTTGGACATCGCGCTGCTGACCCTGTTCGCCGGCATCATCTACGCGGTGGCTGTCTTCATGCCGCGATTTCTTGAAGCCTCGCCGCAGGAACTGGACGAGATCGACAGGCAGTTCTATACCGCCCGGGCGAGCCTCGTCCCGCCCGACATTGACGTCAGCGAAGAAGTGAACGCGACCTACGAGCGGCTCGTCAAGAACGACCAGTTGAACCTGATCTATCCGAACTACACGAAGCCGGATGTCATCAAGGCGCTCACGAATCAACAGCGACTGGCCAAGCGCGCCGCCGCCGTCGGGCAGAGGCTCGTGTGGGAATTCAAGAACGTGAGGCCTCTCAATCCGAATCAGAGCCTCTTCATCCGATTCAAGTACAATGTGTCGGTAACCCCGCCCGATGAGCAGGCGTATGGAGACTGGTACGTTGGCGACCTGCGTCAGCTCGGCTCCGGTCCGGAGCTTGCGACGCCGATCTATCGCGACACTCGCAAGGACCCCATCGACAAGTTCCGGGAGATCGAGGTGCCGGCGGCGGCCGTCGCAAAGGACGGCTATCTGGCGGTGGGCTTCATCAATCCGCAGGAGAACCAGACGGTGGTGATCTTCCCGTTGGAGGACGGGCTGGAGATCCTCTACAAGGCCGACACCTTCACGGCCAATTTCATTCGCGCCGCGATTCTTGTCGTGTTCCGGCTAATCTTCCTTGCCTGCCTGGGTGCCCTGGCGGGCAGTTTTCTTTCATTCCCGGTGGCCATTCTGTTCTGCCTGGTGATCTTTCTCACCGGCACCGTCAGCGGCTTCGTCATGGAATCCTTCGACAGCCTCAGCAAGAGCATCGGCCTGTTCTATACGTACACAGTGAAAGGGCTGATCCAGCTTCTACCCCAATTTGACAAGAACAACCCCACCACATTCCTGGTTCCCGCTCGCATCATCGGCTGGGGCTTTGTGGCAAAGGCGGCGCTCTTGATGGTCGGCCTGCGGGCATTCCTGCTTCTCGTGTTTGCCGTGATTATCTTCAGCTTCCGTGAGCTGGCCAAGGTGGTCGTCTGAGAATGGTCTGTGTGAATGATGCGTGGACGTGATGTAGCCATCTCGTTTGCCTGTGCGTTGATCGCAGGGATCCTGCTGATCGCCGCCGGCGAGCAGCTCGATTCCATCAACGGCCAGCGCGAAGCGATGGGTCTCGCGATCAACGCGCCGCTGGAAAACGCGCCGCCAACGCTGGCGTTTGCCACGGTGGCGATGGGTGCCTTTCGAGGTCTCGTGGTCGACATCCTCTGGATACGAGCGGACAGACTGAAGGACGAGGGGCAGTTCTTCGATGCCAGGCAGCTCGCCGAGTGGATCACGCTGTTGCAGCCCCGGTTTGCCACCGTGTGGGAGTTTCAGGCGTGGAACATGGCCTACAACATCTCGGTGGCCATTCCCGCCAGCCAGCCGGAGCAGCGGTGGCAATGGGTGAAGAACGGCTTCGAGCTGCTGCGCGACAAGGGGATTCCCCTGAATCCCAAGTCCCTCAGTCTGTGTCGCGAGCTCGGACGGATCTTCCAGCACAAGATCGGCGGCATCTCCGACGATGCGCACGAGTATTACAAGCTCCAGATGGTCGAGGCGTTGGAGCCGCTGCTGCAATCGCAGGACAACGGTCTGGGCCGCGAGTCCAACGAGTTCTACGACGCCCTGATCCGGGCGCCGGCGACGTGGTCCGAGATTCAGGGCGATCCGAACGTGGCGCCGCTCATCGAGGCGCTTCGGCTGGCGGATGACACGTTCGCCAGGGCGGACGGCAAGGAATTCGTCGCGAATTACCTGTCCCTGCGTCAGAACCCACAGCGGTTCAAGCCTGAGGCCCTCAAGACGATTGAAGCGTTCCGCACCAGCACGGCCATCAAGCGATTCGACATCTTTGCCAAAGCGTACCAGCTCCGGCACGAGTGGAAGCTCGATCCGACGCTCATGCAGCAGGTGAACCGGACGTATGGCCCGATCGATTTCCGCGATCCGAACCATCATTTCCCGATGGACTGGCGAAACGCCGACAGTCATGCAATCTACTGGGCGGTCAAGGCTCTCCAAGTCGAGGCGGGAAATCAAGGCCGCAAGATCAGCATGGATGAAACGAACGTGGATCGCATCGTCATCCACAGCCTCCAGAACCTCTTTCGAAGTGGCAAGATCACGGTCCTCCAGCAACCGGAGGCGCCCGCCGCCGAGGAAGAGACGGCGGTGGGACCGGTGCAGCCTCGTATGCGCAAGGATATCTTCCTGACGCCGGACCTGCGGATGTTCGATGCATACGACAAGGCGGCGCTGGCCGTCATCAGGAAGAACGTGGAGGCGGGAGAAAAGGAATCGGGTCCCCTGGGGTCGTTGCGCACCGGTCACAAGAATATGCTCAAGAACGCCGTGATGTCATTCTACCAGGCGGGGATCAAAGGCTATGCGCTGCTCATCTACAACGAACTGCGCAAGCTCTATCCGGACGTGCAAGAGTTTCGCGGATCGCTCGACGAATACGTGGAGTTTCGCTTCAATGACGAGCTGAGCGGCCTGGCCATTCACGATGCTACGGAGATGATCATCGCGATGCTGATGGAAGGCTATTTTCGTCTGGCCATTGGCGACGATGATACGGCTGCCGCCCGGGAGCGGCTCGCTCAGGATGTGCACAGGTACTACATGTACAAATACGAAGACCCCACCTACAGGATTGACCTGCCCAAGATGCCCATGCTAAAGTACATTGCGCTGGGTCAGTTCCTGAACAATGACATGTATCCCGCCTACGTACGGGAGGGTTTGTTGGCGCGAATCAAGACTGAACGGCCCGAGCTATACAAGCAGATGGAACAGACAGACGCGGAACTCCGCAAGCAGATGGAGCAGTCGCAGGGAACACAGGGATAGGATCGAGTTCGGGCATGCACGAGGCACTTCTGGAACACCTGACGCCGTCACAGAGGCAGGCCGTCTGTCATCGTGAAGGGCCACTACTGGTCCTGGCAGGTCCGGGCAGCGGCAAGACGCGCGTGATTACCCATCGCATCGCCGCCCTGATCGAGTGGGGCGTGAGGCCGTGCAATATCTGCGCAATCACGTTCACGAACAAGGCCGCGGAGGAGATGCGACAACGTCATATCCAGCTCGCCTGCAATCTCCAGCCTTTGGAGAACAAGGCATACGAGGAAATGCGTCAAAACGCCGTGACGCTCAACGGGCGTGTGGGGGCCCACATCAGCACGTTTCACTCGCTGTGCGTGCGAATCCTTCGCATCTACGCCGATGCGGCGGGCATCCACCGGAACTTCAGTGTCTATGATGAGTCGGACCAGACTCGTTGCATCAAGCAGGCGCTCAAGGACTGCGATCTGGACACGGCCAACTTCCCGCCCGGCCGAATGCTGGAAGCGGTTTCGACCCTGAAGAACAAGCTCGTCGATCCAGATTCATTCCGGTCTCAGGCAGAGGACTTCTTCTCACAAACCCTCGTGCGAGTCTATGCACGCTATCAGCAGATCCTTGCGGACCGCAACGGACTCGATTTCGACGACCTGCTGATGAAGGCGGCGCTGCTGCTGGAGGGCAACTCCGCCGTCTGCCGGGAGCTGTCGGAGCGATTCACGTTCCTGCTCATCGACGAGTACCAGGACACGAACCACGCGCAGTACCGGCTTGCCAAGGCGCTCGTTGCCTCTCACGACAATATCTGCGCTACAGGTGACCCGGACCAGTCCATCTACCGCTGGCGCGGGGCCGATATTCGAAACATCCTCGCCTTCGAGAAGGACTGGCCCGACGCGACCATCGTCAAACTGGAAGAGAACTTCCGCAGCACCGCCGAGGTTCTTCGTGCCGCCGACCGGCTCATTGCCTGCAACAGGAACCGCAAGGAGAAGGTTCTCGTGCCGGTCAGGTCGCACAAGGGCGATCTCCGGATCGACAATTACGAGGACGAGGAGGAGGAGGCCAACGCTGTCGCCGAACGGATTGACGAGCTTGTCAATTCGGGCGTGCGCGGCAATGACATTGCCGTCTTCTATCGCGTCAACGCGATGAGCCGGGCGCTCGAAGAGGCCTTCATCCGTCACAAGGTGCCATACCAAGTGGTTCGCGGCGTCGAGTTCTACAACCGCAAGGAAATCCGCGACGTTCTCGCCTACCTCAAGGTGCTGGTGAATCCTGCAGATGAGGTCGCGTTGCAGCGGATCATCAACACACCCACGCGAGGGATCGGAAAAGTCACCGTGGATCGGGCCAGTACGCACGGGACGCGCAATCGGATGTCCCTGTTCGACGCGATCCGCAACGCGGACCAGATCGCCGGCCTGACCGGCGCCGTGAAGGCGAAGCTGGCCAAATTCGTGCAGATGATCGACGCGCTCGCACAGAACCTGGAGGACAAGGTGGCCCCACTGGTCGAGCGAGTTTTCGAAGCCTCGGGTCTGGAGGAATCGCTCCGGACCGCCGGGCACGAAGGTCGGGATGCCGTGGAGAACATCGAACAGTTGATCAACACGGCCGCTGCCTACGACCAGCAGGCCCAGACTCCTTCGCTCGTCGACTACCTCCAGCAGATCGCCCTGTTCAGTGACGCCGATGCCTACGATGCATCGAACGAGAGGGTGGCCTTGATGACCCTTCATGCCGCCAAAGGGCTTGAATTCGAGAACGTCTTCATCATCGGACTGGAACACGGAATCCTCCCGCATGAGCGTGCCGGCGAAAACAGCGACGATCTCGAGGAGGAACGCAGACTCTTCTTCGTTGGCGTGACACGTGCCAAGACGAATTGCCACATCAGTTACGCCCGGTATCGGACGGTTCGTGGCCAGGTGCTTCGCACGATTCCCTCGCAGTTCCTCTTCGAGCTCGGCCCGGGCCTGATGCATTCTCCCGCCGAGCGAGAACACCCGCTGCGGGCAACGGTTCCCTTCCCCAAGTGTCAGCCTGCTCCGTCGCCCTCCAACGGCGCCACAGCTCCCCAGTTCATCCCCGGCCAGGTCGTCCGGCACAAGACGTTCGGTCTCGGTCGGGTCAAGAAGTACGTGGACATGGGGGCCAATAGCGTTGTGGTCATTTCCTTCAACAGTGGACAGACGAAATCCCTCCTGCTACAATACGCCGACCTTGTAAGAATATAGGCACGGAGCATCCAGGCTGAGATGGACAAGCCGCATTGTACGAACGAGTGCTCGGCGCACTAACGGTATCATCGCGCCACGATACATCTATTGAAAGGTGGATGCCATGTCGGGACAAATCGATCGCAGAGAGTTCTTACATGTCACGGCCGGCGGACTTGCCTATGTCGCAAGCTCAAGCCTGCTCGCTGCCAACACCCTTGCCGCCGGTTCGCCCTTGGTCAGCCCGGGCTGCCGCAGGAGCAAGGTCAAGGTGGCCCGGCTCTACATGGGAATCAAGGGAGGACACTGGCCGACGCCTACCCTCAACTTCCAGCAGGAGATGGGAGTCTACGCCAAGCAGTTCGCCCGGCTCGCCAATGAGCTTGCCGACGTCGATTTCGTCGTCGACGAGCTGGTCACATCTGCGCAGCAGGCGCAGCAGCTCAAGGGCAGACTTCAGGGTGTCGATGGGGTTCTGGTCATTCATCTGAGCATGGGCATTGGAGGGATGCTGAATGAAGTCCTGAGTGTGGGTAAACCGACGGCGATTTTCGCCTTGCCCTATTCGGGCCACGAGTGGACCAGTTTCGGCTCCCTTGAAAGGCAGCCGGGCACGAGGCTGGAATGCTTCCTCACGAGCGACTACTCACAACTGGCCGTGGCGATCCGACCATTCCGCGCGATGCATCACCTGCGCGAGGCCAGGATTCTCAACGTGACCACCCGGTCATTTGCCGACTACGCCGATCAGATGAAAAAGAAGTTCGGCACCGAGATGAAGCAAATCGACCTCGATACGGTCGTGAGGGCGTACAACGCGGTGGACGACCGGGCAGCCGAGGCGGAGACGGAACGCTGGGTGAAGGGCGCCGAGGCAATTGTCGAGCCCTCCCGCAAAGAGATTCTCAACGCCTGCAAGCTCGCCCTGGCCTTCGAGAACATGCTGGCGGCGGAAGATGCCACCGTGCTTACCGTCGATTGCTATGGCACGATGTGGGACAAGACGATCAAGCTGCCCGCCTATCCATGTGTCGGCTTCTGCCGGCTCAACGATATGGGCTTTGGCGGCATTTGCGAATCGGATCTGCGATCCGCGATGACGCACATCATCCTGCAGGGTCTGACGGGCCGCCCCGGATTCATCAGCGATCCGACCATCAATGAGGCCAGGAACAGCATCATCCTCGCTCACTGTCTTGGCTCGCGGAAGATGGACGGTCCCAACGGCCCCGCGGCGCCGTACAAGTTCCGCACGATCATGGAGCGTCAGGAGGGCGTTGTGCCCCAGGTCCAGATGCGCGTCGGCCAGAAGGTGACGCAGGTCATCCTCGTCGGCACGGATTCCCTGCTGTACTTCACGGGCGAGATCATCGATGCGCCGGTGAGAGTGGAGGACGATAGAGGCTGTCGGACGAAGATCGAAGTGAGAGTCGATGGCGATGTCACGACCCTGTGGAAGAACTGGTCGAGCGGCCTGCACCGCCAGACTGTTTACGGTGATATTACCAAGGACCTCCAGCGTTTCTGCCGGTACAACGACATCAAGCTCATCGACGAGGCAGCTCGACAGGCGTAGTGCAGCCAGAGAGTATCACTATAGAGAGGATGCGGATGACGGCTAACAACACAACCGACAAATCATGGAGCCGACGGACTTTCCTGAAGGGGACGGGGGCCGGGATCGCATGCCTGGCGGCCGTTCCCTGTGTCTGGGGTGCCGACCGACAGGTGGATATCCTGGGCCAGGCGGAGGATCGTATCGCCCGGCACCGCAAGGGTACGGCCCTTCTGCGCCTCACGGGTCCGGACGGACAGGCGTTCGGGCCGGGCGTGCGGCTGAGGATCAGTCAAACGCGACACAAGTTCCTCTTCGGCTGCAACATCTTCAAGCTGGGCCGTTGCCGGACCGCCGCCGACAATGCCGCCTACGAAAGGCAATTTGCGGAGCTTCTGAACTACGCGACGCTGTCGTTCTACTGGTGGACATACGAGTTTCGCAGGGGGCAGACGATGGACGAGCGTACCGACGAGGTCGTTCGCTGGTGCAAGGCCCATGATGTGGCCACAAAGGGCCATCCTCTGGCGTGGAACTACGTCGATCCACGATGGCTGGCTGGCACGCCAGAGGAGGTGATGGATCTTCAGCTCAAGCGTGTCGAGCGGTGCGTCCAACGGTTCAAGGGCGACATCGACATCTGGGACGTTGTCAACGAGGTCACCGAGTATGACCGGGGTGAAGTGAAGAACCGGGCGCCGAAGCTGACTGAGGCCATCGCCAAGATGGGGGTCGGCGAGTATGTCCGACAGGCCTTCACGGTCGCTCGCAAGGCAAACCCACAGGCCACGCTTCTTATCAACGACTACCGCACCGGTCGTGACTATGCGGACAAGGTCCTGGCTGGGCTCGTCGATGGGGAGGGCAAGCCGTTCTACGACGTCATCGGCATCCAGTCTCACATGCACGGTCGGTACTGGGGCGCCGAACAGACGTGGGATGTATGCGAGCGTTTCGCCAAATTCGGCAAGCCGCTGCATTTCACCGAGACCACCGTCGTATCGGGCCCGAGGAAGGACTCTGCCTGGGTCACAACATCGGAGGGAGAACAGCAGCAGGCCGAGGCCGTGACTGAGTTCTACACTGTGCTCTTCTCGCATCCGGCTGTGACGGGCATCACGTGGTGGGATTTCACGGACCAAGGTGCCTGGCAGCGGGCTCCGGCAGGTCTGGTACGTGACGACATGACGCCCAAGCCGGCCTATGAGCGGCTGCATGATCTGATCAAAGGCAAATGGTGGACGCAGACCGAGGTGGAGACCGGCCCGAACGGACAGGTATCGGTCGAGGGCTTCTATGGGCAATACAAGGTCAATGCCAGCGTAGGCGACCGTCGCCTCTCCGGGCAGTTCTCGCTGGACACGAGCACCGCTGCTCCAGTGGACGTACGGATGGCCGACAAGGGATGAGCGGACTGAAGGGAGTCGATGATGAACTACGCGGTAGTCATGGCTGGAGGAACCGGCAAACGGCTGTGGCCGCTGAGCCGCCAGAAGCGTCCCAAGCAGGTGTTGAGACTCCTGGACGGGCAGACACTACTGAATCGCTGCGTGGAGCGGCTCTTCCCGGTTTTTGATGTCCGTAACATCCTTGTGCTGACGAACATCGGCTATGCCGACATCGTTCGTGAGAACCTTCCCGACCTGCCGGCGAACAACGTCATCGCTGAGCCGACGGTGCGAGACACCGCCGGCGCGATTGGCCTGGCCGCCACGATCCTGGCCCAATATGACCCGGAGGCGTCCATGGCCGTCGTCACTGCCGACCAGTTGCTTGAGCCCCCCGAAGTCCTGCAGCAGGCTCTCCAGGACGCTCTTGAGTTCCTGTCGAAGAACCCGGAAGCCCTGATCACGTTCGGTATCAAGCCGACGTTTCCGAGCACGCAACTGGGGTACATCAAGTGCGCCGAGCCTCAGAAGTGTCCGAAATGCAGGAATGTCGTGTACTCGGTGGAGGCCTTCAAAGAGAAACCCGATCCGGAGACGGCCCGCCGGTACGTGGCCGGCGGCGAGTACCTCTGGAACTCGGGGATGTTCGTCTGGAAGGCCAGGACGATTCTGGCGCGATTGAGTACGTTCCTGCCGGAGTCCACGGAGCCCCTCCGCCGGATCGCGGCCTCGTGGGACACGCCCCAGCAGGAGAAGTCGCTTCAGGAGTGGTTTGTCAAGCTGCCCAAGATCAGCATCGACTTTGCCGTGATGGAGAAGGCGGACAAGGTACATGCCATTCCTCTCAATTGCCAGTGGCTGGATCTCGGATCGTTTGCGGCGCTTGCCGACGTGATCAAGTCGGACGAGAATGGCAACGTCGTCGTGGCCGGTGCCAGTGAGCTGCTGGACTGCCGCAACAGCATCATTGTGACCGAAGACAAGAGCCACCTGATCGCGGTCATTGGGCTTGAGGACGTTGTGATCGCTCATGCGCCTGACGCGACGCTCGTCTGCCACGTCAGCCGGACGGACCGGCTCAAGTCGCTTCTGGAACGGATGGAACAGAGCGGCCATGCGAAGTTCTTGTAGCGCCATGGCCCCCGGTTACAGGTGTCCCCGGCATGAGGTACTTGGCCATAGACTACGGGAGCAGACGAACGGGCCTGGCCGTCTGTGATGCGGAGGAGACAATGGCCTTTCCCCTCGATGTTCTCCACGGCCAGATGAATCTGGTCGCGAGAATCGAACGGACGATCGAATCCGAGCATATCGATGCCATCGTGCTGGGACTGCCGTTGAACATGGATGGCTCGCAGGGTCCCCAGGCCAGGCAGGTTCTGGCATTTGCCGAGCAGCTCGGGAAGTGCGTTCGAATTCCCATCTACCTCCAGGACGAGCGGCTAAGCAGCTTCGAAGCCGAGGAAAAGCTGCACGGGACAGGGCTGAGCAAGGCCAAGCAACGAGAGCGACTTGATGCGGTGGCGGCGGCCGAGATCCTCCAGGCGTTCCTGGACGGGCAGAAAGGGGGCTCTGGCAGCTCCTTTCGTGAGTGACCGAGGGTAGAGCGCAGGAGGGGGTGGTCCAAGGCGGGTCTTCTGTTTCATAGCGGCGGGAATCCGCGTGCAATCCTGCAGACAAGACGGGTTTTTTTCGCTGTCGGCAGGGAAAAAGGCTTGCCAAAGCTGTTAGAAGGTGGTTAAGTATGAGATTCTTGACTTGTCTATTGGAGAGCCTCGCCACGAGGCCAAACAGGAAGGGTCAACTGAACGTATGTTAACAAAAGAAGACAAGAGCAGCATAATCGGTGACTATGAGATGCACGAGGGAGACACAGGGTCGCCCGAGGTACAGATCGCACTGCTCACGAAGCGGATCAACGACCTGACAGAACACCTTAAGACGCATCCGAAGGATCATTCCTCCCGTCGCGGCCTGCTCAAAATGGTTGGCAATCGGTCCGCGCTGCTCAAGTATGTTCGCAGCAACGACTTGAAGCGCTATCAGGCGGTCATATCGCGTCTGGGGCTGCGGAAGTAGCGGCAGACCAGCCGGTGGTCGTGTCCCGCTGGAGTACCCCTCCGTCATGGATGGCCTCGGCGGGCACCAGGCACGGGATGGTATCCCGGTTGTGCATACACATGAACCAGCGAGGTACTACATGAGCAACGTTTATACCATTTCCAGAGAGATCGGCGGTCGGACGCTATCCATTGAGACAGGCAAGATGGCCCGTCAGGCGGATGGGGCCGTTGTCGTCAGGTACGGCGACACAATCGTCCTTGTTACAGCGGTCGTCGCCCCCCCACGCCAGGAAGCCATCGATTTCTTCCCTCTGAGCGTCGAGTATCGGGAGAAGCATAGCGCCGCCGGGAAATTCCCGGGCGGTTTCATCAAGCGGGAGGGTAGGCCATCCACGAAGGAGACCTTGACGGCGAGAATGATTGACAGACCGATTCGTCCGCTGTTTCCGGAAGGTTATTTCGAGGAGGTGCAGGTGATCGCCTCCGTGCTCAGCGCGGACCGCGAGAACGATCCTGATATCCCCGCAATGATCGGCGCCAGTGCGGCCCTGTCGATCAGCAAGATCCCGTTCATCGGGCCGATCGGCGCCTGCCGGCTGGGCAGAATCAACGGTGAGTTCGTCATCAATCCGATCCATACGCAGATGGAGACCAGCGACATCAACGTGCTTGTCGGCGGCCGCAAGGAGGCCATCAATATGCTCGAGGTCGGCGCCAAGGAGCTGTCGGAGGAGGTCGTCGCCGACGCCATCGCCAGGGCCCATGAGACTGTCCGGCAGGTCATCGAGATGATCGAGGAACTGCAGCAGAAGGTTGGCGTGCCCAAGCAAGCTCCGATCATCGAACTGGACAAGGATCTGTATCAGAAGATCGAGGCGGAGGTTGCCGGACATCTGCGAGAGCTGAAGGGGATCGCCGCAAAGCAAGAGAGAAACGACGCCGTCAATAGACTCTTCGATGAGATTCGGGCCAAGTATTCCGACGATACCCAGAGCGATACGCCAAAGGTCGATGCTGCCATGCTCAATCGTATCCTCAACGCGATCGAGGAGAACGTGGTACGTCGAATGATCCTGGCGGAAGGCATCCGGCCGGACGGCAGGTCAACGACGCAAGTACGCACGATCGAATGTGAAGTGGGGCTGCTGCCTCGGACGCACGGCTCGGCGCTCTTCACCCGGGGCGAGACCCAGGCGCTGGTCAGCGCGACGCTGGGCACGATCCGGGATGCCCAGATCATTGACGGGCTGCTCGACGAGTATGCCCAGAGCTTCACGTTCCATTACAACTTCCCACCGTTCGCCGTGGGCGAGGTCAAGCCTGTGCGCGGCCCCGGCCGACGGGAAATCGGTCATGGAGCACTGGCGGAGAGAGCCCTGGAGTGGATGCGGCCGCCGGAAGACCAGTTCGCCTATACGGTGCGTCTGGTCTCCGACATCACGGAATCGAACGGCTCCAGTTCCATGGCGTCGGTCTGCGGAGGCTCGCTGGCCCTCATGGACGCGGGCGTTCCCATCGCCAGAACGGTAGCGGGCATCTCCATCGGAATGGTCAGCGATGACAAAGGCCGGCACGTGCTGCTCACCGATATCATCGGGGAGGAAGACCACTTCGGCGATATGGACTTCAAGGTGGCCGGTACGACGGTCGGCATCACCGCGATCCAGCTCGACATCAAGGCGGTGGGTCTTGCCCACGACACCATGGTCGAGGCCCTCCAGCAGGCGAAGGCCGCCAGGCTCGACATCATCCAGACCATGGAGAAGGTTATCCATACGCCGCGGGCGGAACTGAGCCAGTACGCGCCCAAGCTCGTCACCATCGAGATCGACCCGGAGTACATCGGCAAGGTCATCGGCCCCGGTGGCAAGATGATTAAGAGCCTGCAAGAGCAGACCGAGACGAACATTGAGATCGAGGAGGACGGGACGATTTACATCAGTTGCGTCGGCGGCGACGGGCACCTGCGAGCCAAGGAGATGATCGAGGCCATGACGCAGCCGCCGCAGATTGGCAAGATATACAAGGACTCAAAGGTCGTCTCCGCTAAGGATTTCGGCGTCTTCGTCGAGTTTGTCCTTGGTGTGGAGGGCCTCTGCCATATCAGCGAGCTCAGTGAGGGGTACATCAAGCACGTGGACGAGGTCTGTAAGGTCGGCGACGTGATTCCGGTCAAGCTGATCTCCATCGACGAGCAGGGGCGGTATAAGCTCTCCCGCAAGGCGGCCCTGGCTGAAATGGGAATCAAAGAAGAGAGAAAGCCGAGGCCTCCAGGCAAGCACTCCGGGAGACGGCCATAACCTCGACAGCAAAGAGCTTGATCGACTGATTGACACATGGTAAGCCGACGCTTCAGGCTTCGTCGCCTGTCAGACGGGGGCCACGATTCTTGGGGTTTCGGCTCTGTGTTTTTGGGCAGTCACGAGCGATTGGGACGGCACGAGCATGAACGCGTTCATTGCTGGAATATGCCTGACTTCCTTCGTGGGCGTGCTGTGTGCCCTGGCGCTGTTCTACAGGAAGGCCCGGCAGATGCGAGACCTGGCCGCGCAGAGGGCAGGCATCGAGGAGGAGCTGACTCGCCTCACCGGCGAGCTCGCCCACGAAATCAGGAACCCCCTCTCGACCATAAAGGTCAATCTCAAGCTCACGGAAGAGGGACTGACCGACGTGGCCTCGACGGCATCCGGCGGCGAATTGTCCGATCCTCACCGGCAGAGACTTGCCAGCGCGCTGCGAAAGATCACAGTCGTCCAGAAGGAGACCGACCGTCTTGAGCAGATCCTGGACAGCTTCCTGCGATATGTCCGCCGGCCGGACTTGCAGCCGGCCCCTGTGGACGTGAACGAACTGGTCAGCGACATGATCGACTTCTATTCTCCCCAGGCGCATGACCACACTCTGACGGTACGGCAGAGCTTTGCCGCCGAACCATTGGTGTGCAGCGCTGACCCCGGCGCCTTGAGGCAGGTGTTGCTCAACCTCTTCATCAATGCGCAACAGGCGATGGACCACGGTGGCGAGCTCATGATCAGAACAGGCCGGCGTGCCGATCGCGCCACGATTCAGATCAACGACACCGGCAAAGGCATACCGCCGGAGAGATTGCCAACGATCTTTCGGCCCTATTCGTCGTCGCGATCTGGCGGCACGGGGTTGGGGCTGGCCACCGCCAAGAAGATCATCGAAGCGCATCACGGGTCGATCTCGGTCCACAGCGAACTGAGCAAAGGCACCTCTTTCACGATTGAGCTGCCGTTGGTCGCCACTGCAAATAGACCTTGATATCGCCGGCGGCCAGCCATAGAATTCGTATGTTCACCAGTCCCGGCGAAGAGGAGGGGGCGCATCGGGGGCCTGTTGCCGGTGTTTTGCCAGGCGGCCGGCGTCTGCGGCGACTCCCATGTCGGCGAACGCCGGAACGGACTGCCACAGCGTCGTAGAGTATCTATATGCCAGAATATGAACCGGTTGTGATGGTGGTGGATGATGAGCGGGACCATGCCGACGGCATCGTCGAGGCCCTCGGCAAGCTCCCGGTGAAGGCGCTGGCCGTCTACACAGGGGAGGACGCCGTCGAGCTGCTCCAGAGCCAGCACGTAGATGTCGTCGTGACAGATCTGAAGCTGGAGGGAAAGGTGGACGGGCTGGATGTGCTTCGGCAAGCTCGCCGCAACGGCAGTGCCACGGAGGTGGTCCTGATCACCGCCTACGCGACGATTGACAACTGTAAGGAGGCGATCCGGCGGGGGGCCTATGACTACCTCGTCAAACCCCTGGATATCGACCAGCTCAGGACCCTTGTGGAGCAACTGAGCCGAAAGGCCATTGCCGCCCATGCCCGGCAGGCCAGACCACAGCAAGAGCACGACTCCTTCGTGTTCGATGGCATCAAGGGCGCAAGCGGCACAATGCAGGGCATTTTCGAGGTCGTTCGCCGGGTGGCTCCCACGAACATCTCCGTCCTCATCGAGGGCCCTTCCGGGACGGGCAAAGAGCTGTTGGCTCGCGCGATCCACAACAATTCGCTTCGGCGCAGCAAGCCGTTCAAGCCGGTCAATTGTGCCGGGTTGACGGAAACGCTCCTCGAAAGTGAGTTGTTCGGACACGTGAAGGGCGCCTTCACCGGAGCCAATACCGACCGCAAGGGCCTGTTCGAGATCGCCCATGAGGGCACGCTTTTCCTCGACGAGATCGGGGATATGCCGCTGACCATGCAGGCGAAGCTGCTCCGTGTGATTGAAGACGGCGTTGTCGTGCCGGTGGGCTCCAACAAACCGACGACTGTGGACGTGCGGATCATCAGCGCGACGAATCAGAACCTGCGAAGGCTCATCGAGCAAAGCAAGTTCCGCGAGGACCTGTACTTCCGCATCCGTGGGGTGGATGTGACATTGCCACCGCTTCGGGAGAGGCCGGAGGATATCCCGCTTCTCGCCCGGCATTTCCTCGAAGAGGCCGTGCAGGAGACTGGCTCGAAAGTGACAGGAATCACGGATGCCGCCATGCGAATTCTTGCCGGCTATGAGTGGCCCGGGAATGTCCGGCAACTGAAGAACACAATCCGCACGATGGTCGTCATGTGCGATCTGGAGAAGCTTGACATTCCCGATCTGCCGCCGGAGATTGCCCAGCGACGCCAGTTGACAGGCACCAGTGGACCGCCCGCCAGCCTCGCGGGCGTCTCGCTCAACGACCTCGAACGCAAGGCCATCGTGGATACCCTCGCCAGGACGGAGGGCAACCGCGAGAAGGCCGCCAAGATCCTCGGGATCGGCGAACGGACCCTCTACCGCAAAATCAGGGAGTACAATCTGTAGCGAACGACGACAGGGGTGAGTCCTTACTCCGCATCGGACCGTGTCTTTTGACGCCACGGGGGCATCTGCTCCGGCTTCACGTTCGCCCACAGGCCCGCCTTGAGGGCCCGGGCGCTCGCCTCCAACTGTCTGTACTTGTGGAAGTAGCTGTGGCGAAAGCGCGGGTCTGCGTACACGTGGCCGCTCAGCAGGAGTTCTTCATTCAGGAACCTGCCGTCGGGCAGTGCCACATAGGCCAACAGCCGGCCGTACTTGTCGCGGCTGCCTGCCACCTGATCGAGGTAGATCATGACGGCCCTTCCGACTGCCAGGTCGGCAGCGAACCTCGTGGCCTCGTCGGCGAAATACATCGGTCGCTTGTTCGCATCGCCCGTTTCCGGCGCATCGATTCCCAGGAGTCTGACCTTCGTGGTCCGATCTTCGCCATCGGGAACGTCGAGATGCAGGGTGTCGCCGTCCACCACGCGGGAAACGACGAACGTGTTGCGGTCGTACCGGCTGAGATCCGCAGCGATCGTCTCCTGACGCAAGGAGTGTGATCGAGGCCATCGCGGCCCGGTGATGCTCCGGTCGAGGCCAATGAGAAGAGCCGCCACGGTCAGAACGAAGCTGATCACGACGGCTCGTTTCCGTCTGCTTAGCGCGTACGTCCTGTGTCGCCTTCGAGCCAACGGTTGTGCATCCTGGTCAGAGGGCTACACGCTGTCTGGCCGGTCTATCCAACTGGAAGGCGAGACACACCGCCTCCAGCGCCTTCTCCGCCTGACCCTTGTCCACGGCGCAGCTTATGCGAATCTCGCTCGTCGTGATCGAGTCGATGTTGACCTCCGCCTTGGCCAGAGCATTGAAGAACTTCTCGGCCACACCATACTGCGATCGCATGCCCACGCCGATTACGGACACCATAGCGATGTTTTCGCGAACGAAAAGGCTGTCGCAATGCAACTCTGCCTTCATTTCCTGCGCGACTTCTTTGGCTGCCTGGAGATCGGTCGTGTGCACCATCAAGGACAAATTGGCCTTTTCGGAGCTGATTTCTGTCTGGATGATGTCATGGACGACGACCTTGGCGGCGGCCAGGCGGGCGAACACCATCGCCGCAGTGCCCGGGATGTTTGGCAAGCCAACCAGACCGATTTTCGCCATGTCCTTCTGTATCGTCGCACCGGATACTGATACGCCTTCCATCTGCGGCACCTCACGAGTAATGATCGTTCCCGGATTGTCGTTTGCAGCGTTTCTCACGCGAATTCTCACATCGTATCGTTTTCCAAAGGCCACCGATCGCGTATACAGCACACCGACTCCGAGGCTGGCCATCTCCAGCATCTCATCGTAGCTGATTTCGTCGAGCAACGCGGCCTCCTTGAAGATCTTCGGGTCGGCCGTGTAAACGCCGTCCACGTTCGTGTAGATCTCGCACTCCTCCGCTTTCAGTGCCGCCGCCAGCGCCACCGCGCTGGTGTCGGCCCCGCCACGGCCGAGGGTCGTGACGTTTCCGTACTGGTCCACGCCCTGGAAGCCAGCGACCAAAACGACTCGCCCTTTATCCAGTTCGTAGCGGATGAAGTCCGAGTCGACACTGATGATCTGCGCCTTGCTGTAGACGCCATCCGTCAACATGCGAATCTGCCCGCCGGTGAAGCTGATCGCTTTGTGGCCCATTGCCTCCAGCGCCATGGCAAACAGCGATACGGTCTGCTGGTCGCCTGTACTGAGCAGTTGGTCCAGCTCCCGCTTGGGGGGATTCGGATTCAGCTCCAGGGCATCTCGCAGAAGCTCCTCGGTCTGCTGACCGCGGGCCGAGGCCACCACGACCACTTGGTAGCCGGCCTGCATCTTCCCGATCGCGCGCTTGGCCGCACGGCGGATCTTTTCGGCATCCGCTACAGATGCGCCGCCAAATTTCTGAACGATGATTGCCATACAGGACCCATCACACTCTCATTCATTCACCGCAAATTCACAATGGCAGCGGCCCGCAGCCGCTTCAACTCTTGAGAAAGTACTCCATCAAATCACACCCCTTTTCCACCCGGAGCCCCGATTTGGCGGCATTCGTTTCCCCAAAACCGAGCTGCAGAATGCTCGCCACGCCCGGACCGGCCATCGCAAACGGCACTGGCGCTGCGGAATGCGCGCCGCCCTGCACGGGCGTCGGATGATCGGGCAACAGCAGGATGCGCCAGCGCTCACGTCGCTGGAGGGCCTCCAGCACCGGTCCGACGATGTGCCGGTCAATCTCCTCGATAGCTTTCACTTTCATCGCCAGGTTGCCTTCGTGCGAGGCCTCATCCGGCGCCTCGATATGGATGAAGATCAAGTCGTACTCGTCCATCGCTTTAATGGCTGCCTGTCCTTTGCCCGCATAGTTCGTATCGGTGAATCCGGTGGCTCCGGGCACCTCGATCAGGTCAAACCCGACGAGCTTGGCCAGACCCCTGGCGAGGTCCACGGCGGTAATCGCCACGCCCTTGATCCCGAACCGCTTGCGAAAGCTCTCCAGACGGGTTTGCTTGCCCTGGCCCCACAGCCAGATGGAGCTGACCTGGTTCTCTCCAAGATCCTGCCTGATCTTGTTGATCTCGTGGCCGGCGAACAACTGTTGCGACTGATTGATCAACTGGATGAGGATGTCGGCGCCCTTGCCGCGAGGGAGGATCTTCTCCACCGGTGTCCCGATGCAGTCGTGAGGCGGATATGTGCGAACGTCGAAATCCACGCCGCGGAAGACGAGCAGATGACGATAGCTGACCCCGGGATGCAGGGATATCCGGTCATCGTGAATCTGCCTGGTCAGATCGACGACCAGACCGCGTGCCTCTTCGGTGGAGATATGCCCGGCGCTGTGGTCAGCCATCTTGCCGTCCGCAATGGTGACCATATTACATCGAAAGACCCAGTCATCGGGCCCGAGTCGAATCCCCCGGGCAGCCGCCTCGATGGGTGCTCGTCCGCTGTAGCATCTCAACGGATCATACCCGAGCAAGCTCATCTGTGCGACATCGCTGCCGGGCTCCATGCCCTGGGGGACGGTACGAACGATGCCCTGGCGTCCCTCGCTGCTGATGCGGTCCATGTTAGGGGTCTGGGCCGCCTCCAGCGGCGTCTTGCCGCCAAGCTGCTCCTGCGGATTGTCAGCCGCTCCGTCGGGCACGATGATCACATGTTTCGTCATTGCCACTATGAATCCTTATCCTGGGGAATATCCACGATCCGGACACACACGGGTCTGCCACTGATGATGTCCTGTCGCGACAATTCCTTCAGGGCTGCCGCCATGCACTTTTCCTGCGTCTTGTGAGTCGTGATCACCACGGGAACCGTATTGTCCGGGCCGCTCCCTTCGTGCTGGAGAGCCCCGGAGATGCTGATCTCGTGATCGCCGAGAATCTTGCCGTACTGAGCGACCACGCCCGGCTTATCCTTCGCCATCACCCGGATATAGAACCGGCTCACGGACTCGTCAGTCTTCTCGATGAGAGGCGCCGCTTCGCTTCGTGGCCTCAGCCGCAAGGCTTCAAACGTGGTCCGTGAGTTGCCCAGCGCCACGTCGATCAGGTCGGCAACGACCGCGCTGGCAGTTGGCATCATACCGGCTCCTCGGCCATAGTAGAGCGTCTCACCGACTGCACTGCCGAAAATGCTGATCGCATTGAACGAGCCATCCACCCGTGCCAAAGAAGTGTCCGCCCCGATGAAGGAGGGGTGTACTCTCAGGGCGATCTTGCCCTGATCGTTTCTCTGGCCAATGGCCAGCAGCTTCAGGCAGTAGCCCATCTCACGTCCGTAGCGGATATCTTCACGGGCGATCCGGTCTATGCCTTCGACAAAGACGTCCTCCAGGGCGATCTCACATCCAAAGGCGATTGAGGCCAGAATCGCCAGCTTGTGGGCGCTGTCGCCGCCGGAGATGTCCAGCGTCGGGTCCGCCTCGGCGAAGCCATACTTCTGGGCCTTGGCCAGGGCCTGCGAGAACTTCTCATCCTTCGAGCTCATACTGGAGAGGATGTAGTTGCAGGTCCCGTTGACGATCCCGAAGATGGCGGTGATACGGTTAGCCGCCAGCCCGGTTCGAATGGCGGTGATGATGGGGATTCCGCCGGCACAACTGGCTTCGAAGGCTATGCACCGGCCGCTCTCACGGGCGGCCCGATAGAGCTCCGGCCCGTGCACGGCCAGCAGGGCCTTGTTCGCCGTGACTACGTCTTTTCCGGCGGCGAGCATCTTGAGTTGGATCTCTCTGGCGATTCCGGTCCCGCCCACCAGCTCGATGCCTATGGGGATGCTCTTGTCACTGAGAAGCCGCCCGATGTCGTTTGTGAGCACGCCGCTCGGCAGTTGCACAGGCCGAGGCCGCTCCGTGTCCACGTCCACGACGCAGGCCAGTTCCAGCCGCACTCCCATCTTGGCGGCGATGGCATCGCCATCCTCCAGGAGCAGCTTGGCCACGCCGCTGCCGACCGTTCCAAACCCGACCAACCCTACTCGTACCCGTCTTTCTTCCACAAACCACCTGCGACTTCCCACTCCAACAGCGGTGTGTCCGCTGCCACAATGAGTGAACGTTTATCAATAAACAATCGGACCGGGCAGGTCAAGGGAAAACCTACCAGGGAACGCAAGATCCAAGCCTCGGCTACCAGGGAGGCAAGCACGGCCAGACCCTTGTTCCAGCAGGCTATCTGGGGTGTATTCGCATGGTGCCGCCTCTCCAGTAGGAGCACGGGCTGGTTGCCGTCGGCCGACTCTCCCTGCACGGTGGCGGAGTGAAGTCGCATCGTGCTTCATCGCTCCTCTGCACATGGAGGGCATCCACACAGCCGGGCGAGGGGATGATTTTCGGACACGTCCGGGACGCCGCTCTTGATAGGCCAGCGTCCATAGGCTATTCTTGTCGCACGCACAATGGCGCCGGCAGTGCGGCGCTTGGCTTCGGGACTCTGGGTAAGGAGAATCGGGATGCGTACCAGATGGATGGCAGTTCTGCTGGTCGTTGGGCCATGTGCCGGTTGCATGACGGAGGCGCCGGGCACAGGAAAACAGACGTTCGGCAGTGATGTGGCGTTTCTCCAGAAGCACACGGATGTCGTCATTCTCAAGGATCGCTCCGGCAGGAGTCAGGTGGCCGTGCTGCCGCAGATGCAGGGGCGGGTGATGACCAGCACGGCCGAGGGCCCCGGCGGCTACAGCTTCGGTTGGATCAATCGCGAACTGGTTGCGTCCGGCAAGACCGTCGAGCACATGAACCCCTTCGGCGGCGAAGACCGCTTCTGGATTGGACCGGAGGGCGGTCAGTTCTCGGTCTTTTTCAAGAAGGGCGTACCGTTCGACCTTGAGCACTGGTACACGCCGGCCGCCATTGATACGGAACCATGGGACATCGTGTCGAAATCCTCTCGCTCAGCGACCTTGCGGAAGACCATGCATTTGCAGAACTACTCGGATACCGTCTTCGATGTGCAGGTCGAACGCGAAGTCCGCGTTCTGGACCGTGAGGAGGCCCTCAAGACGCTTGGCCTCAGCACTGGCCTGGAGGTCGACGTAGTGGCGTATGAGTCCAACAACAGGATGACGAACGCCGGGACGGAGTCGTGGGTCAAGGAGACGGGTCTGCTATCGATTTGGATTCTTGGGATGTTCACGCCGTCGCCCCAGATGACTATTGTCGTTCCGTTCGTCATGGGGCCTCCGGAGCAACTCGGGCCTGCTGTCAACGATGCCTACTTTGGCAAGGTGCCTGCCAACCGTCTGGTCGTCAGAGACGGGATCCTGTTCTTCAGCGGTGATGGCCAATACCGCAGCAAGATCGGCCTTTCGCCGATGCGGGCCAAGAACGTCCTTGGCAGCTACGACGGCGCCAACAAGGCTCTCACCGTCGTGCAGTACAACAAGCCTGAGGGCGTAACGGATTATGTGAACTCGATGTGGCAGATTCAGGATGCGCCGTTCCGCGGCGACACCGTCAACTCGTACAATGACGGCCCATCCGCTCCCGGCGCCAAGCCGATGGGGCCGTTCTGTGAGTTGGAGACGTCTTCGCCGGCCGCGGCTCTGTCGCCAGGCCAGAGTATCCTCCACACGCATCGTACGTTTCACTTCAAGGGCTCTGAAGGGGACTTGAACGACATCTCGCAGAAGATGCTTGGGGTGAGCATCGCAGAAATCAAGTCGGCGCTGTCCTCCGGGGTTTAGCCAGACGGGAAGATCCGGCGGGCCGTTGCGCTGGAGCGAAAAACGGATTGAAAGCAACATCGTCTGAGGGTGCTGACTGATGTATCAGTACAGAAGTGTCACGCGGAAGTGGGTGCTGATTGTCCTTCTGGTGGGCGGGCTCTGCGAGACGGGTCTCGCGGGACTGGCCGCGCGCATCGGCAAGATCGTCGAAACGCAGGCCGGCGGCGATTTCTCGATCCAGGTGGTCGAGCCGGATTCAGGCGCGACGGTCTACAGCTATAACGCGAGGAAGCCCCTGATTCCGGCCTCCAACATGAAGCTGATCACGACAGCGGCAGCCTTGAAGTACTTGGGCCCTGATTTCGAGTACAGGACGCAGGTCGCTCTCTCCGGTGACACATTGGTCGTCCTCGGTAGCGGCGATCCGCTTCTCGGTGACAAGTACACGGATGACCGATACGGCCGTGAGAGCGGCTGGGTGTTTGCGAGAATCGTCCAGGCGTTGCGGGTGCGAGCGGTTGCGGAGATCAATGACATTGTCATTGACACGACGGTCTTCGACGATCAACGGGTGCATCCGAGTTGGCCGGCAAGGGACTACAACAGGTGGTACGCCTGCGAAGTTTGCGGATTGAACTACAACGGCAACTGCATCGACGTGACCACGACCAATGTCGGCGGAAGCGTCGTTGTGGAGACCGACCCGGCGACTCGCTTCATCGAAGCCGTGAACCAGGTCGAGGCCGTATCCAGCGGCGATGAGGCCGTGGGCTCATACAGAACCCAACAGCCGAACCGGATCATCATTTTCGGCAAGTGCAGGACCAGGCAGGGACCGTTCAGAGTGGCCATCGAACAGCCCGCTGGCTTCTTTGGCTTCTTGCTGTCCGAGCAACTCCAGAAGGCAGGCATCACTGCGAAAGGCAAGGTAATCGAGAAGCCCGTCGGTGCAGATGCCGGACTCAAGCCACTGGTGGAATTCTGCACGCCGATTGCCGACGTGATTGGCCGGGCCAACACGGACAGTCTCGGTCTGGCTGCCGAGGCGCTGATCAAGACCATTGATGCGCACAACAATCCGGATAAGAAGCTGGGCGGCTGGCCTTGCGGCCGCGAGTCGGTCCGGCGATACCTGGCCGGTCTGGGCATTCCCTCCGCGGAGATCGCTCTCGATGATGGCAGCGGCCTCAGCCGCGAGAACCGCCTGACCACGAATGCGATCACAAAGGTCTTTCTCGACCTGTATAAGAGCCGCAACTGGGGCCTGTTCGAGGCTTCCCTGGCGGTAGGGGGCGAGGAAGGCACGATCGACAAGTACTTCGGCGAAACGAAATACCGCGGCAATGTTCTCGGTAAGACCGGTTACATCAGCGGCGTGCGAGCTTTCTCCGGCGTCTGCAAGACCCAAAGCGGACCCTACATCTTCTCGGTCCTGAGCAATGGCTCCAAAGGCCTCAGCCGGGACGCGATCAACGACGTCGCCAAAGCCATCATCGACGAATTCGGCAGCCAGGCCAAAGCCAAGTAGCCGGCACGATAGGGCAAGGTCGCGCGCCATACGCTGGGTTAGTAGTCCTCAACACGCAGTTGGGGGATGTGTCTGAAGTGCCTGGGATTCCGCGTGATCAGAGCGTGGCCGTGCACCATCGCCGTGGCGGCAATCAAGACGTCCATATCGCCGGCAGGCCATTACCGCCTCCTGCCTGAAGGACCATGCCGCTTGCGGATGTGTGATTCGATGGCGGCGGTCGCTTCCCCGCTGAGTGGATGCCTGCCGACCTCTTTCAGAAATCCGTGCACGTCGATCGGCTTGCGAATGACCCTCTTGATAACTTGGCTGAACGACTCGGCGTCCTTCTGAACGGCCCGCAGCCGATCATGCGCTTCCAGATCGATACTGATCGTCTTGGTCGCCATCCGGTCACCCTTTCTGCAATACACATGCACGTATGCACATGGTAGAGGCAGCAGGCTGTGTCAAGCAGAATCCCCGGCTATGGGCGTACGTAGAGTTGCAGGCGGTCGTTGTAGACCTCGCGTCGCCAGTTCGGTGGGGCGGATTTGCGCAGAGGGTCTTCCAGGGTGGAGAAGTAGGGGGGTTCGATGCCGACGAGTACCGCGGCGGGGGGCTGAGAAGTTATCAAGTCCGCCAGAGTCTTGGAGCCGACGGTGTGCGTGATCTGACGGTCTTCAAGGGCCATCTGATCGGCGATGCGGTAGACGATGGAGCCACAGGAGAGTTCGGGATAGATGTCGCAGCCGCCCTCGATGGCATAGAGCGGGCCAAGGGTCAGGACCAGGCGCGGCTGGGGGACTTTGGCGGCGATTTCCTGCGCGGTCTTGTGCAACTGGAGGGGTACCCAGTTCTCGGGGACGAGGATGATCAGGCTGCGATAAAGAACGATAGGATATGCAAGGACGGCCACAACGGCGCCGATGCCGACCAGCCAGACGGCGAGCCTGTAACGGCCACTGCCTTCCGGCTTCTGGGCCCCGCGCAGCAGACTTGCCAGGGGATAGGCCAGGCCAACGACGATGAAGGGCACGGGAACTGCCAGATACTGCTGCCAGATCGTCGGCGGAATGTATGCGATGCCAAAGAACGCCGGCGGGAGCAGGGCAGTGAAGATTGCCTTACGCTTCTCCTGCGCGTCCAGGCTGGACGAGTGTCGCAGCACGGACGCAAGCAGGTAGCCGATCAGTGCCAAGAGGATGAGATATCCGGGCGTGGCCAGAGACGCAAGCGTCAACGAGAGCTTGTCGAAGGTCATCTGCACTTCATGCAGCCACTGACCATAGAGCGCGGGGATTCGGATGAGGTTCAACCGAAACGCCTCCGGCGCCTGCGCGATGATCCAGACTGGCCAGACCATTGCCGCCAGAGCGGCCGACACGAACGGCAGGGCGGTCGCGATCCGGTTCTTGATCGTGCCTCCCGTCACCCAGAGCAGCGCTGCCAGGAACAACAGCTCGACCAGGACCGTCGTCACGCGCATGAACGTTGCGACGGTCAGAAGCACACCCAGGACGGCCATCCGCCAGAAGCGAGATCTTGCGCGGAAGTCGGTCGTGACAAATAGCCACAGGGACAGGACCACGCAGAAGATCACCACGTCGTGGTTCCATGCATGGCCCAGCGCGTAATCCACAAGTGGGCTGAACAGGTACAGGGTGACCCCCGCCATGCCGAACAGCATACCTTGCAGCCGACATGCGCCGAAGATCGCCCGGTAGATCCCGAGGATGGCGATCACCGTTAGAATGTCACAGAGGACCGAGGTCAGCCTGCCCGCGAGCAGATAGTGCGTCGTGCCGGACAATCGATAGAGGGCTGCCAGCAGCAGGGGGTGATAGGGCAGTTGGGAGGGATAGGAGAAATCGCGGTAGATCATTTTGCCCTGGGCGAGCAGGGCGCCAGCCGTACAGTACATCTGCTCATCGCGAGCAACGTCCTTGCTCATACTGTTCGCGACGATCGTGACGCAGAAGACCACCATCACGACAGCCATTAAGGGTCTGACGGCCGCCCGCCACCGATGAGGCAAACCTGTCGTGTTTCGCAATCTACCACTCTGCGAGCTCACCGATCAGCTCCTCAACCAGATCCTTCATTGTGACGATCCCCACGGGCACTTCCTCTCTGGCGCGCGTGCGAGTGACGAGAACGATCTTATGCTGCTCCCGCCGCATGATATCAATGGCCCGGATGACCGGCGTATCCGCGTCCAGCCTGGGAATCGGTTGCAGGAATCTCTCCAGGCTCTCGAAGGGCAGGTCCGAGCCGAGCGCATCGTACAAATCCACGAAGCCAACGACATTCGTCGGCGTATCCTGCCAGACCAATAGCCGCGTGAGGGCCTGCCTCCTCAACTCATTCAGCAGCGCCGTCCGATCGCTGCGAACGTCCACCGACTGAACCCGGTCCAGCGGGACCATGACAGTGTTGAGACGCAGACGAGGGATATTCACCACGCGGTCCATCATCTCCATCTGGACGCTGCTGAGCAGTCCTTCTTCCTGGGTGTCACGCACGAGCGCCTGGATCTCACGGCCCTGGCTCGATGCGATCATCCGTTCCTGGCGCACGGCAGAGCCGGTCAGCCGCGCGAACAGGCGAGAGATCCTTCGGACCAAAGAGATCACGCCGCACCACTTGAGAACTCGGTAGTTCACATAGAGCAAGGGTGACAACGAGGAGGTGAGAACATCCGCCCGATACAAGAACGCGTTCTTGGGGATCAACTGAGAGAAGATGAACAGCAGGGGGGTCATCATGAGCGTCGCGTAGAACTCCGCTGCCTGTTCCGAGGCCTCGGCACGGAGGAACATGCTTGTGGTAAGGCTGGTCGCGACATAGTGCGCGAGCGTGGTGCCGATCAGCAGCGAGAGCAGCAAACCCGAGCTGTCGGTCATCGCGCGGGAAAGAAGGATCGAGGACCACTGCCGTCGTTCGACGCCCAGTCTCAGGCGAAGCCGGCTGAGGCGATAAAGCCCGGTCTCGGCCCCTTCCAGGACGCCGGCCAGGGCGATCAACAGCAGGGCCGCCAGGACTGTAAGCAGTGGGCTATCCATCGCTCGGCATTGGCTCCACGGTCAGAATCACAGTTTCGATCCGGTGTCTGCGGACACGTTCGACGGTGAATTTCAGGTTTCCAAGGTGGGCTACATCGTCTTTGCGAGGCACTCTCTCCAGCAAGGCTGTTACCAGGCCGCCGATCGTGGACTGGCGGGTCTCCTCCAAGTCGATCCCCAGAGCATCGGCCCACTCATGCATGGCCAGGTCACCAGCGAGGCGGTACCGGAAGGGACCTAATTGCTGAATGGGTTCGTCGCCTGTACCCAGGTCCATGCGGCCGACAAGCTCCTCTGCGATATCCTCCAGCTGCACGATGCCGGCGATTCCGCCGTATTCGTCCACCACCACCGCCATGTCCGTCCTGGTCTTTCGGAAGAACTCCAACAGAGACTCCACCGTTTTCTGCTCCGGGACGAACTGGACCGGCTGCACGAGTTGATCCAGCAGGACACCCGTCTTGAGGAACAACTGTCGCAAATGAACGAGTCCGACGACGTTGTCCACGTTCCGCACGTAGACGGGCATCTTCGTGAGGCGGCGCGTGAGCATCAGGTCGCGAACCACATCAGGCGAATCGGAGACGTTGGCGGCGATCATATCAACCCGCGGCCGCATCACATGTCGCACCTTCAGTGTTCCGAGATCGACGACCTCCGCGAGGAGCCTGTTCTCCTCAGGCGTGAATAGACCCCGCCGGCGGCTGAGCTCCACCAGGGCGCGGAACTCCGCCAGTGTCATCGCGCCCGGCGTCCCGGGACGATCGAAGAGCAGACGTAGGACGGGCTCCAAAAACACGACGCGAGCCAACAGGGCGATCGGTCCGAGCGCCTGGACAACGAAAAAGACGGGCAGTGCCGCCGCTACCGCCAGCGGCCGAGCGTTCGAGTACACTGTTGATTTTGGAAGGAGCTCACCGAACAGCACAAGCAGGATGAACGTGGCCAACGCCAGAGCTGTCCCGGCGCCCCAGCCCCATGCACGCCCGGTGTGTAAGACCAGGACACTGGCAATCGCGTAGTAGAGGACGTTGACAGTCATGCCGCCCAGCAGCAGGCAGTTCAGCAGGTGTCCCGGCTTGCGGAGAAGGCCGGCGACGAGCTTCTCCAGCCGGTTTGCCGAGACGCTGAGCTGTTTGATCTGCCGGCGCGTCAAGCTGAAGAACGCGGTTTCGGACCCGGAGAAGAACGCGGAGCAGGCGAGCAGAAGCAGCATCACAAGGACGCGGCCGAGGTTCTCATACACGTGCGCTGTCATCCATTCCTCCGCCCCATCATGCGTGCATCCGAACTCAAGTCCTACGGACCCCCGGGCAGTCGGACCCGGAATGTGCTTCCCTTGCCGGGTTGCGATTCGACGCGGATCGTGCCGCCATGAGCGTCAACGATCCGCCGGCAGAACGCAAGACCGACACCCGATCCGCCGGCGGGGCGGTCCTTCCCGGATTTCGTGGTGAAGAAGGGCCGGAAGATGCTCTTGAGATTCTCCGGCGTGATGCCCTCGCCGGTGTCGCGGACTTCAATATCGACGCTATCGGCCGTCCGCGACGCCAGCACCCGCAGGAAGCCGCCGCGCCCCAGCATTGCATCCCGCGCGTTCAGTATCAGATTCATGAGCACCTGTTGCATCTGTACGGGGATGCAGCGCAATCGCAGGTCTTCGGGGATGCGGACCTCGACGGTGATTCCATCCTTGGTGAAGTCCCGGCACAGACCGGTGAACACCTCCTCGACGAGCACCTTGACACTGACTTCTTCCTGCTGCTGCTTCTGGCCGTCTGCCATTCCAAGCAGGCTCTGCATGATCTTGGAGGCCCGCTGGCAATTCCGCCTGGTGCGGTCCAAGACCTTGGCCACGAGGGCCTTGTCGTTGGGGTTCTGGGCTGCCAGGGCAGCATAGGAGGACAGCGGCGTGAGAAGATTGTTAATTTCGTGGGCGATCATGGCGGTAGCGGAGCCAAGATTGGCCAACGTCTGGAGCTGAAGGTTCTGCAGCTTCAACGCCGCGTTCTCCTGCTCTTTGCGAGCCAGTGTTTGATGCAGGGACAGACGTCTCTCAATGATGCTTGTCAACGGCCCACTCCTTTTATACAATCCATCGTCGGGCATCCGTACCCAGGGTATTATCGTACGGAAGTGGTTGTCGTACAAATATCTATATCGACGGCCGGGTCGTTTTTTCTTGAAGTGGCCGCATGAACGATCAGAGGATCCTGGAAGAACTGCTGGCACTGTTGGAGGCCAACCGAGTGAAGATCCGCAGTGAGCCGCTCGGCGGCCAGGGGGGCGGATTGGCCACGATGAGGGGCGAGAACGTTTTCTTCGTGGACACGGACTCGCCCAGTGCCGAGGTCGCCACGCTCTGTGCGGAGGCGGTCGCGAAGCTGGTGGACATTGAGACGATCTACCTGCGGCCGGAGGTCCGCCGGTTCATCGAGATTCACACAGGGTCTGCGTGACAGGTTCCAGATGCCGGATCGGCAACGAACAAGAGAGGGACCGTGACATGAAAGACAACCGCAGCGACCAACCGCCGTTGGGACTGAATTGGCTGGGGACCTTACTGATGAACCGAACAAAATATGACGCGCCGCCGGAGAAGCCACCGGTGATTCTCGTGGTGGATGACAACGTGCCTAACCTCGAGCTGATCCAGGCCTACCTGGAGGATATCGAGTGCCAGATCGTGCCCGCCCACGACGGGATCGAAGCCCTGAACGCGGTGGCGAGGAGGAAGCCGGACCTGATCCTGCTGGACGTGATGATGCCCAAGATGAGCGGATTCGAGGTCTGTCGGCGGCTCAAGAATGATCCGCAGACAAGTGACATTCCCATCATCATGGTCACGGCCCTCAACGAGTTCGGGGACATCGAGCGGGGAATCGACTCGGGCACGGACGATTTCGTCAGCAAGCCAGTGAATAGGCTGGAGTTGCTCACGCGAGTGCGGACCATGCTCAAGCTCAAGCACCTGACCGACAAGCTCCAGCGGACGATCGCCTATCTGAGCGAAGTCGAGAGGAGCGCTCAGTCCGCCATCTCCTCACCGCCGGCCGAGTCCCAGTAGCACCCTCGGCGGGGGCAATGAGAGATCGCATGATGCGCGAGGCAGGGGGGGGCTCCTGCCGCCGGGGGATGCTGTTTGCCCTGGCAGGTGTAATATGCTGCCCCTGCGATGCGGTTTGTCTGCGGCGACGATGCCTTCAACGCCGGAACAGGCCCTACAGTACACACAGACCCCACGTCATGTCCGCCCATTTCGCTGATTACCGGGCCATACTCCAGAGTATCGCTTAACCACTCCGGGGAATTGGACGATACGTCCCGCAGCATGTGGATCCTGCACCCTATGGTTCCTGGAGTGAGGGATGAGTAGTTTGCTCGAAATCTTCGGCAGGGCGATCGGCGTTGACCCGTCGGATCTGATCTGGCACTGGCTCAACGAACAAAGACAAGATCCTGACGAGTCGGTGCGGAGCCGTCATTTCAATGACATCATCGACCTGATGGGCAACGGCAAACAGGAGGAAGCCAGTGAGCAGTTGCGGCTGTACCTGTTTGAAAGCCCCATGTGCAGCTTCGGTCGCATGGCTGCCGTCGCCCTGTACCTTCGGGAGAATCGTGTCAAGGAGGCGATGGAGGAGCTGCACTCTGTCTACATGCGCCAACCCCACAATACGATGGCGCTATACATCCTGGGACACTGCCTCGAACGCCTTGGACATCAGGCCCAGGCCGTCGAGTTCTATCAGGATTGCCTCAAATTCAAGGACTACCTGCAACTGCCCGCCCAGCGGCTTGGCGCCATCTACTTCAAGGAAGGCCGCCTGGATGAGGCCATCGACCAGTACGAGCCGATGAAACGCCACTATCCGGACGACATTTCCACCCTCGTGATCCTCGGGCATCTGTACCTTGCCGCTCACCGGTACGCCAAAGCGGTTGAGACCTTCAACACGGCGATCCTGATCCATCCGGATAACTTCATGTCCCAGGACCGGGCCGTTGATGCCCTGGTCGAAAATGGAGAGCTTCAGGAGGCCTTGGACCAGTTGGATGTCCTGCTGGCTGACCAGCCGGACCGACCTGACCTGATCGCCAAGCAGGGGGACATACTGTCGATGCTCGGCAACACCAGTGACGCGATCACCCAGTACCAGCAGGCGCTGCGCATCTGTCCGGACTTCCTCGAGGCGACGATCAAGCTGGGCACGAACTACCTGAGGATGCACGCCGAGCAACTCGCCGCCCAGCAGTTCAACAGCGCCGTCGAGATCAATGACAAGATCGTCGAGGCGTACACGGGACTGGCGGCCGCACAGAAGCTCGCCGGCAAGACCCAAGAGGCATTGAACACCCTTTCTCTCGCCTGCGCCATTCAGCCGAACAGCTCGTTCCTGTTCACCGAGACCGCCAAGCTCATCCTCAAGGCCGCCATGGAGTCCAACCTCCTGCCGGCGCCGGAGGACAGCCGTAGCGTCGAGAGCATCGTCATGTCCGCCCACCAGCGGCATCTGGAACGGTTCCCGCACAATCCTGACCTGCACTACCGGCTTGGCATGCTGTACATGAACACGGGGCAGCTCCACCAGGCGTGCGATTGCTTCAACACGGCACTGGAGATCAACCCGACGTTCGCGCGCGCCGCGACGAAGCTTGCCGTGTGCCTCTTTGAAACCGGACGTGAAGAACAGGCTCTCGGGCTCATACTCCCTGTCGACCAGTATGATGCCCACACTCTCGATCTGTACTACAGGACCGCTTTGCTCTACTGCAACCGGGTCAAGTTCGCGTCCTCCGTGATCAATCTCCAACGCGACATTGCGCTCAATCTCGGTTCAAACCTCGACCCAGCCACGAACATCTCCATCGTCCTGCAGAATCTCGGTCTGTCGGACACTGTCGGCGTCATGTGGGAGAACCTCTGCGAAACAGCCGGCCACGTAGGCTCGCCGAACCCCTGACCACGCCGACTACTGCGTCAAGAGGTGGATTCGGCAGCCGTTTCCCGGCAGTGACCGAATGAAACATAACATATCTTATAAGACGTTCGGAATCAGGTAATCACCAAGCACCCACGTGCCGCTTCGGTCAGTTCAGGAATCGCGGTCTTGTGACTGGTGACTGTGCAATGACTGGGTGGCCTCGCGCGTGGATAGCGTGATGAGGCGAGGCCGGCCATCGTCCCACTGTCACATTGACTCAGAACCGAGCGGCCTGCTCACCTACGTCGCGCAGACCGACGGGCTTGTCCAGAATCTCATAGTGCAGAATGGCCCTTTGGAGAGCATCAGGATCGTTGAAGTCAATGATCGGGCCAGACTCACGGCCGGGCGGCTGACCGCGAGTGGCAGATTCCTCGCTGCGCGGTTCGAGCGGCATGCGAAACGCCACATCGTCGGTGGCGGATACGAGCGGAGCTTCTATCTTCGTAGCCATCGGCTCCGGCGGCGTGATTGCAGCCTTTCGTCCGGCCGCGGCTACGGTCTCTCTTGCCTGTCGCTGGCGAGCGGCGTGCTGCTCACGGGTGGAGTCGATCATCGCCCCGGCCTGCTCGTAGACCAGAATCGACTCGCCCCCCTTGCCGGTACGAACGCTGATGTTGCCGGGCGGCGGCTCCGCCCGTTCTCGCACAGCGGCTCTGTCCTGCATCCGTCGGACTCGCTCCTCTGCCTGCCGGCGTTGTGCCTCTGCGACACGCTGCAACTCCTGCGCCTTTCTCGCCAGCCGCTGCTGCCACGTCTCGCGCTGCGGCCTTCCCGGTTCGGCCTGTCCAGTCGGCGGCACCCTCTTCTTCGTAGCAGCCTTGACCAGTGTCCCAAACAGCCAGAAGATCGCCAGGATCGCCAGAATCAGGAAGTTGACCCACTGATCCGAGTCCGTCTGGGCAATCGAATGCAGTTGCGTGATGAAAGCGATCATGGGTCACCGCTCCTTGTCTATTCGGTCTTCTTCGGCTTGGCGATGGACTCGCGCATCTGGGTATCGGCCCCGATATTCTTGAGCCGGTAGTAGTCCATGATCCCCAGATTGCCTGCGCGGAAGGCATCGGCGATCGCCAACGGGACCTGCGCCTCGGCCTCGACGACGCGCGAGCGCATCTCGGCCACACGCGCGGTCATTTCCTGTTCAAGGGCAACGGCGTTTGCCCGCCGGACTTCGGCCTCGGCTTGGGCCTTGAGCTTGTTGGCCTCCGCCTGGGCCGTCTGGAGCTGGGCGCCGATGTTCTCACCGACGTCCACATCGGCGATATCGATCGAGAGAATCTCGAACGCTGTGCCGGCGTCCAGACCTTTGCCCAGCACGGACTTGGAGATCCGGTCCGGGTTCTCCAGCACATTCTTATACGTAACCGCGCTGCCGATGGTCGTCACGATGCCCTCGCCGACGCGGGCGATGATCGTTTCCTCCGTGGCGCCGCCGACCAGCCGCTGAATGTTGGTCCGGACCGTTACCCGGGCCTTGGCCCTCAACTGAATGCCGTCCTGCGCCACGGCGTCCACGGTTTCCTTGCCCTTTTTCGGATCGGGGCAGTCGATCACCTTTGGAAGCACACTGGTCTGAATGGCGTCAACGATATCGCGTCCCGCCAAGTCAATGGCGGTCGCCGTCTTGAGGGTCAGGTTGATGTTGGCCCGGTCGGCGGCGATCAGGGCTCGCACGACATTCGGCACCCGCCCCCCCGCCAGGTAGTGGCTTTCCAGGTCCTGCGTCGTCAACTGCAAGCCCGCCTGCACGGCGGTGATCTTGCTGAGCACGATGGTCCGGGCATCCACCCTTCGCAGCCACATGCCGATCAGTTCGCGAAGCTTGATGTCGGCCCGCGAGAAGTACGCCTGCAACCATAGCCGGGCGAACTTCGTGATGATCAGCAGGAACAGCAGAATTACGATCCCCAGGATGATCAGCACGGCAATGATCGCCGTATCCGCCGCTTGTCCCAGTAGTAGTTGTGTCAGTTCAAACATCGTTCGTCCCTTTCAATCGCCGGACTCCTGCAAAATGGACGTTAGGCATGCAGAAGTCCACTCCTATTGTAGCTCATCCACGACCCGCACGGTCACCTGAGTCCCTTCAACGTGAATCACCGTCACGGTTCTATCTTTCTCCACGAAGCCGCCCTCGGCCACGCACTCAACCCTGCGCCCATCGAAGTCGCACATGCCGACCGGGCGCAACGTCGTCACCACCCTGCCCGTCCGGCCGAGAAGCTTAGCAAGCTCCGGCGAGTCGGCAATCGCATCGCCGCGATCCCGTACCGGCGGAGCCAGCATTATCTGTCTTCCGAACCGTGTCTTCGGCAGGATCTTGTACGCCAGAGCCAACAGCGATGGCACCATGACCAACCCGACGCCCAAGCCGATCCATCCCGCCACCACACTGTGCTGGAAGAAAATCCATATCCCGCCCACCAGGCACGCGACCGCACAGATAGCCAGCAGCCCGGCGCTCGGAATGAAGACCTCCGCCACGATCAGCGTCGCGCAGACCACATACAGGAAGACAGCAAGCAGCAGCCACCAATCCACAAACGCATCCTTTGCTTAACCACATCCAACTTCGTACATCGCCCCCTCCTATTTGTTATGCCTCAGCGTCCGGTTCGATCTTCCTGACAACGACCCGGCCCCCGTGGATTTCGAGGATCTGGACTTGTGTGCCCCTTTCGAGAAATTCGCCTGTCGCCACGACGTCCGCGATGGCGTCGCCGAAGCGGGCCTTTCCTGCCGGCCGCAACGTGGAGAGCACCTCGCCAATATCCCCGACCTCTACGCCGACGGGGGCGCTGTCCGGCGGGCTGGTCATGCTGATCTGCGATCCGCCTCTGCCGGTGGCGGCCACAGCAGGTGAGAGGATCAGCCCGCTCATGAACGGGATCTTCGGCAGATACCGCGAGAGCAGCCAGGCCGCCACCACGAATCCCACAAAGCCGACCGCCAGCCCGATCACACCGGAGGACAGGTTCTGCCAATCGCCGGACGTCTGTGGCCAGGGAATCTCGTTCGGCGGGTTGCGGATCAGCATTCCGAACAGCCCGATCAACACGCAGGCAATGCCGAGAATCCCCGCCACTCCGAAACCCGGTAGCACGAAGATCTCCACCAGCAACAGCACCACCCCGATGAACAGCAGGAGGACTTCGGCCCAGTTTGCCATCCCGACGAGGTACTTGCTGCCCAGGATCAAGGCGAAACAGATGACCGCCACCAGGCCCGGCAGTCCGACACCCGGCGCGTTGAACTCGATGTAGACCCCCAGTAGCGCGAGCATGAACAGGATGCCCATCACGACCGGCGAGTTCAGCCAACTGACCATCAACTCGGACCAGTTTGGCTCCAAGACCTCCGGCTTGGTCACAAAGACCACGTTGTCCCGTTTTGCGAGGAAGGCCAGTGCTCCGTCGAGGTCGGGCACGACCGCCCTGGCGAGGCCGTACTCCTGGGCGCGCGACGCCGTGAGGGTCAACAACTCATCGCTGCCGCTGATCTTCTCCGCCTTCTCCACTTCATACTCGTTCGGGTCCTTGGGCAAATCGTCCTTCTCGAAGAACTCGTACTGGCCGGTCCGAAGGTTCAGCACACGGTAGACTTCGATCTGCATGGTGACCATCGCCCGGAGCAGCAACGCGGGATAACCATTGGCTTCCGCGGCACGCTGGAACGCCGCACGCACAAAGCTCTCGGCCTTCTCTCGCTCGACGCCCTCCAGCTTACCGCCCATCGTGATCGGTGCGGCGTCGCCGATCGTCGTGTTCTCACGCATGATGATATCCCGGCACGACACACTTACGAGCGCCCCTGCTGAGATGGCCTCGGTCGTGATATATGCCACGGTATGGGCACGGGGGGATACTTCCTGAATCAGGTACTTGGCGATCGAATCCGCCGCATCGACCATCCCGCCGTACGTCTCGATCTGATAGATCAGGTAATCCGCCCCTGTCCTCAGAGCGATCTCGCTGCGCCGCCTCATTGAGTAGAGCAGAGCCTGGTCGATCGTGCCTTTGCAGGGGATCACGGCCGCCGCCGCATTTCGCGATCCGGAGGTCGAAGCATCCGCCGCGTCGAGGCCGGCCGCACCCACCCACGCCCAGGCTACCATGCACGGAGCAAGAATGCGAATCGCTGGGAATCCTTTCTTCATGTCCGGGATTCTACTGCCCTGCCCGCCTATTGACAACAAAATGCACCTTCTCACTGCCGCAAAAAACGGATACAATGCCCCTATGGCCGCTTCACCGGGGGCTAAACTTTTTCATTGCCCATGCGTATAATAGGCCAATGCTTCCAATGCGCTCGTGATTCAGCGAAGATTTGGATGGAGTCTATATGGCTGGGCATTTGCAGTGCGTCGCTTTCATCTCCATGCCGGGCACCGGCGAGTGGCTGGTGATCCTGTTCATCGGCCTGCTCATCTTCGGCAGACGCCTGCCCGAGGTCGCTCGCAGCCTCGGCAAGAGCGTCAACGAATTCAAGAAGGGCCTGCGCGACTTCCAGGAGAGCGCCGATGAGGTCGTCAGTGACGTGAACAAGATCAAGAACGACGTCGCCTCTGAAGTCAAAGACGCCACCAGCGTGGACAGTCCCTATACCGACTCATCCGACTACCATTATGACGGCGGCGAGTCGGTCAACGACGCCACCACGAGCGAGAGCACGCCCACAACCGAGCCGACGCAGACCCCCGACCCAGTCGATCAGAATCCCGGCGTCGAGAATCCTGAACCCATGAAGTAGCCTGGGGTCACTTCATGCTGCGGACGCGGACTTCAATGTCTTTCGAATCCTTCAGCAAGTTGACCAATTCGTTCGGGTCCGTCTCGCCGTAGTGGTATGGGTACAGGATCTTGGGCTTGAACACCTTGGCCGCATCCGCGACCATCGCCGGCGTCATCGTATAGGGCAAATTCATCGGCAGGAAGGCGATATCGATCTTCTCGAGCTTCTTCATTTCCGGCGTATTCTCAGTGTCCCCTGCCACATACACCCGCGTCTCGCCGAAGGTCACGATGTAGCCGTTACCAGACCCCTTCGGATGGAACGGCTCGCCACCCGGGCGCTTGTGCACGATGTTGTATGCGGGCACCGCCTCGACCTTCAAGCCCTGTACGGTCTGCACGTCGCCGTTCTTCATGATGATCCCGCCGGCGACCCTGTCGGCGCAGGCCTTGGTCAGCACGACCCTCGTGTTCTCGGTGCGAACGGCGCTCACGGCCTTCGGATCAAGATGATCCTGGTGCTCGTGTGTGATCAGCACGAGATCGGCCTTCGGCAGCCTGGAATAGTCCGCCAGCCTCGTCCACGGGTCCACGTGCAGAACCTTGCCGCCGTAGTCGAACATCAAAGTCCCGTGCCCGATGAACGTAATCTTCAAGTCTCCCGTCTTGGTCGCGATCGTATCCATCTCCATCCTTTTTTCCCCCTGTCCCGCCGGCTGTCCTTGCCCCACACGAGCGCCAACGAGGATTGATCCTGCTACTGCCGCAACGGCCAGTGCTTTCTTCATCTTGTCCATGATTCGCCCCTTCAATTGTGCCCTCTTATGAATGCAGCGCCCGCTGGAATGGAGACTATCGGCGTCCGCCGGGTGAACGTGACCTTGCGGACACTGAAGCAGTCGTCGCCGGAGAAGAGCAGGTAGCACGTCTGACCGTCCGCGCTGATCCATTTTGCCGGGAACGTGCTGGTTTCGCCGGGGCCGGTGTCCCACGCCTCCGTGTGGAAGACGGTGTGCCAGGGACCCCAGGGCTCCGGCGCCTCGTAGATGCCGAAGCCGCCCTGGAAGCGCGGGCCGCGATCGTCCGTGCTGAAGGGAAGAACCTGGCACCAGAGGTACCGCTTGAGGCCGGCGTTGTACGTGATGCCGGAGCGGTAACACCGTCCGGGATTGACGAACACGGCGCCTCGTTCGTGGATGTTGCGCGTCCAGATAGGCCGGTGGGACTCATCGAACGATCGCAGGAACTCGTACGCCTTGCACTCGCGGATCCGGGCCAGCGGGACACGGGCCAGGACCATGCAGTCGGCCGGAACGTAGGCGCCGTCCCGATCGTGTGAATAGACGTAGACGAAGTCGTCGCGCCGCCCGGCGTAGTCTCGGCCGAAGTTCAGAAACGTCGGCGCGCCGAAGCTGGTCTCGAATTTCCAATCGCACCAGTTCCAGATCGCTCCGTGGTCGTCCGACCAGGCGATCTGGGAGTTGCCGACATTGCGAACGAGCATGTACAGGACGCTCTTCACGCAGAGCAGGCCGCTGGCCTTGGGGCCGGCCTTGTCGTCCCCGGTCCAGTCGCCGGTTTTGCTATGGATGTTGACACCTTCGAGGCTCTCCGGTCCACCGAGGATCTTGGCGAGTCCCAGGCTGAGCTTGCGGTCCGACTTGGGCTCAAAACCCCAACCATCGCCATAGGCGGCGTACTGATCGTTGTCGTCGGCCCAGGTGATCGGCCAGTTGTCGCTGCCGCACGCCTTGCGAACGATCGTATCGAGCGGAGCCCACGTGACGCCAATGATGTCTTCGCTCGGCGGGTATGGCGCGCCGGGCCATTTCCCGCCGTCCTGCCCGGCCGCCATGACGGGAAGTACCACAGCCATCGTGGCGAGCCAGAGACTCGGCGGGCACGACAGCATACTCTTCATCGTACGACACCTCCCAAAAGCAAACGTGCCGAAGAGATTCCTTCGACACGTCGACACTCGAACGCGGAAATGAAGGGCCGTCAGCACCACGAGGGCTGCTCCTCGCAAGCCACCAGGTGCTCGGGCTACTTGGCGCCGCCGGCTGTCTTGGCGCCCGCGGCTGGGGCCGCGGCGGCTGCCGGTGTACCAGGAGCCGCGGTACCAGGAGCTGCCGCCGCCGCCTCGGTCTTACTCTTCTTGCCCGCCGCGCTCTTGCGATGGGCCACCTTCGGCAGTCCCAGCACGGACGTCCCATCGACCCAACGTTCCTCATCTTTGAGCGTCTGGATTCTCTCGGCCCGCGTCAGAACGTTGCGGTGCCGCACCAATGCATCTTTGAGCTTGAGTGAACGATCAACTGACATCAAATCTTCTCCTTATCGAACCTTCATGCCATAGGCATCACTGAAATAATTCGGGGCAAACGACTCCGATCCTGACCGGGCCTTATACTCCCGGCCGGCTTGGATGATCTTCTGTCTCGCTTCGTAGCCATCCGTTCCCGGGCTCTGGGGATTGTCATAGTACTTGCTGGTGACGAGCATGAAGCCATCCCGGTCGCCGAGCCCCCGCGTGTTGATCCCCTGGCTGCTGAGGAGCTCCCGCAGCAGCGGTATCGAGATCACCTCCGTGGCGATGCCTTGCTCGGCAAAGTGCGCCCTGGCCACATCCAGAGGCTCACGTTGTGAAAGCTGGGCCAGCACGATCACGTGGTCGCCCGTCTGATCGGGCACCGGCGCGAGCGCCGCACTCGTGGGCATTATCTCCGATTCCGGCCTGGCTGCCGCCGGGGGTGTTTCCTGTCGCATCGCAGGTGACGGGCTCATCTTGGGAACGCGTTGCTTGGCCGAGTCGGATGTCGTGTCCGTTGCCTCCCCCGGGCGGAGCTGGCGTTGCATCTGTCCGATCCGGAAAGCGGCGAGGATGAACAGGATTGTGATGAGCACGACTGTGACAGCGACCGTGTAAGGAAGCGAGATTTCGATACGGCCATCATGTAGCTGCACGGCCTTGGGTCGCAGCCACCGGCGCGCCGCACGAGGCTGCGGATCAGCTTGCTCCACCGGCCGGACAGGCTTGACGGACGCCGGAGCCTGGGCAGGCAGCTTCTCTACCGCCTTTTCCACAGGGAACCCGGCTGCCTCCACCGGCGACTTCGCCGGCTCCGTTTCTGACTTGGGCGGTTCCACCGGGGGCTGCCCATCGACTTTCTTGTCACTGCCGGGGCGCAGACGTTCCAGGATGCCGCGCCGCCGCATCTTCGCCTGCGTCCGGGCTATCGCCTCGTACAACGCCTTTTGTCCGGTATGTCGCTTCATAAAACGGCAAGCTCCGTTCCAACGAGAGTCCTTACGAGTACCCGGCCATGAGCACTTCCACCCCGGACAGCCCGTAACCACGTTCTTATACCGGATCGCCCGCATCATTGCAAGTCAAAATCGGCCCTGTCAACGGCCTCTCCTGATCGGAGGCTTGGCAGGCCACTGCACGAGGCTGTTGAGATACTCTTCCACGTTGGTGTAGCCGTCGGCGTCACGATCTGCCGGCCCATCAGACGCGTCATCAGGGTTCAGGTCGTGCGCCCGCTCCCAGGTGTCGGGCATGCCGTCCCCGTCACCGTCGTGGGGCGCGGAGGCCATCCGTAACTCAGGCCAGCCCCCCACCTCAGTCTGGCTGTTGAGGATGCGGCCCGTGCCGCTGGTGACTTCCTCGACGATGCGTCGATCCACGGCGTCGCGTCCAGGCAGGCTCGCCCCGCCGCGATCCAGCACGGCTTGATATGCATCCTTTGCCCCCTGTGGATGGATCGGTCCGGTCTCGAAGGGCTCGGACTGCTTGTAGACGGCAATCTGCTCCGACGTCCACTCGAAAATCACCACGCTCCACGGGTCCTCCGGTAGAACGTGATTATAGTAGTTGGAGTCGAAGTAACCGCTGTTATAGGGCGAGCCCTCCCGGTACGCCTTGCCGGTAACAACGGAATGAGGTCCGGGCACGAGGTAGTTGCCGACGTAGTTGAGCTTCGTCACACTGGTCGCGTCGGCGTTGTAACCGGCGTAGGAGCCGTCCCAGTCGTAGATCACGTTGTTGCGAAAGTCCAGCAGCAGACCGTTGGGGTCCTTGTCGTGCGGGTTGCGGTCGTCGTAGTTGCCCGGACGCGGGTTGCGCCCGTGATTGTGCGCATAGAGGTTGTGATGGTAGCTGTAGCGGGCGCCGTGACAGCCGCGGATCAGCGATCCGAAGCCGTGATTCTTCGGGTTCAGTGCTTCCGTGATGAAGCACCACTGGACGGTCAGCTCAGTGAGCACGGGCGCGCCGGTCGAAGAGGAAAGCACCTCATCCAGACTCCAACTGGCCGAGCAGTGATCAACGATGATGTGGTGGCCCGCGCCGATACTGATGGCGTCGCCGCCGGTCCCCTCATCACCCAGCCGAGACCGCAAGAAGCGAATCACCACATGATCGGCACTGACCCCGAGCGTCGCATCGCGAAGACATATCCCGTCCCCCGGCGCCGTCTGGCCGGCGACGGTGATGAAGGGGCTCGTGACATCGAGCGCTCTCCTGAGCCGTATCGTGCCGGAAACGTCGAACACGACGATTCGCGGCTCCTGCGCCTCGACTGCTTCACGCAGGCTCCCCGGCCCGCCATCTTCCAGCGTCGTCACATGGTACACCCGTCCCCGGCGTCCTCCTCTCGAGTAGGCCCCAAACCCTTCTGCCCCCGGAAATGCCGGAATCGCCGCCAACTCCTCGTCGCTCTGCGCGACAAGGAGAGCACCAATGGGACGAACAGGACCTATGGGACACTGCGCGTGCAAGGCAGAGCGAGCAAGCATGCTGCCCAAAAACATCACCCAGAACGACATTCTCATGGCATCTCCTTTCGGCCATCCGGGGCACGCGGCCACCCAGACGGTTGTGCATTCTCGCCATTGCAGGGTCACCGGTCAAGCCCGACGTCGGGTAAGACTCGTCCCACCGGTTCCCCTTGAGTGGACAGGCTCCACGCAGCGACGGTGCTGTTGGTTCCGCACTCCAGGCAGCGTGTGCCGGCGTACGCCGTGCTGCAATACGGGCACACACCCTGCGTCTGGAACACATCGAACCGATTTCCACACTCCGGGCACGTCCAGAACGGCCCGTCCGGCGGTGCCGTCCGGCAGCTCGGACATGCAAATCCCTCATGCCTCGGTGCTCGACTCATGCGCACCAATCTCAACGCATGCCGCAGCCCGTTCCAGCAATTCATGAGAATGAAAGCCGCCACGAAGCCGATCCAGACGGATTGTGCCGCCAGGGCCAGCAGCACCAGAGCCGCCACGCCCACAAAGCCGAACGCCGTTGCCACGGTCAGGCTCCACGCCCGTCCGAGCACGAACCACAGCAGCGAGCGGAGGATCTGGCCGCCATCGAGCGGGTAGATCGGCATCAGGTTGAAAATCAGCATGCCGATGTTGATGATCGCGACCGTCCGTAGCAGCCGGAACGCGTCCGGCGCGATCTGGACCGCCCCGGAGATTCTCATCAGCGTATCGAGCAGGAGCAGCGCAGGAACCAGGGCTACGTTGACCAGCGGTCCAGCCGCGATACTCCAGAGGATTGCCGCCGGCCGCTCCGGCGGCTGTACGTACGCCACGCCACCCAGCGGCCAGAGAACGATGTGATCGGCCTTGCCGCCCACCTGCCGGCATGCCAGCGAGTGGCCAAGCTCGTGGAGCAGCACGATCGCAAACAAACTCACATACTCCAGAACGTTCCACATGGGCGACGAGTACTGCCCGACCCGGTGACCGATCTCAACGTAGGCCACGAGGAACCACGACCAGTGCAGGTACAGGTCGATTCCCGCCACGCGAAACAGCCGGAACGAGCCCTGGCTCAACGATGTCATACGTGCCTTTCAATGACTCACGAGGCCGATCGTCGCCCTCGCTGACCGATCCGAACGCCCCCAAGGGATCTGCCGTCAGTATGACGGCCGCCGTCCCATTGTCAACTGGCGTGCCTCGCGCCAACAAGCGAGGACAAGGAGTCCGCTTAACCCTAATGCGTGTCTAACACGATCCTGACACTGGTGGATTACACATCATGGCAGGTCCCATCTTTGGTGCTCCAAGGTTGTTGTTCGCGGAAGCCCGCGCATGGTGACAGTCCTCGTTCTGAGCCGAAACGGCGTGAGGCAGAGCCGATGTTCCCGCCCATCTGATTCTGGAGGGCCGTGGCACGAGATTTCCTCGCGAATCAGCTTGCCACGGGCGACCTCGTCACCCATAATGTCAGCGACCGGGACAACGCGCGTAAATCGATCTTGAGGAGAATGCTCCAATGTCGACTGGGATCGGCAGGCGGCGATTGATGGAAGCTGGAGCGGCATCGCAGGCTGTCGGCCAACCGGAACAAGCCGACAGAAGTCAAGTACCCGATCCAACCGCACTCAAAGTCCAGTGCACGAAAGCTCAGAGGAGCAAGGTGAAGCCGAAGAAGCGATGACAAGGAGAATTCGATGGATCGAAGGACATTCATGAAGACCGTGCCGGCCTTGGCGATGCTTGCGAGGCCGGTTCCCACGGACGCCGCTGCGGCCAGCGCACCGACTGACGCCGCCAAAGACCTGCAGCGAATCACACTGCCCAGACATGAAACCGACGGCGGCAAGTCCGTTTTGGCGGCCCTCCAGGAGCGAAGGACTCACCGAAACATCAGCGATAGGCGGCTGCCGTTGCAGACGTTGTCGAATCTGCTTTGGGCCGCGTTCGGCGTCAATCGCGAGCGAGGCTCGTTCGGAAAGCCCGGCAGGACCGCTGCGTCCGCCAGCAACTCGCAGGAGATCGACCTGTACGTCGCCCTGCCCGAGGGTGTGTATCTCTACGAGGCAGTCCCCCACTGCCTGACGCCCGTCGTCGCCGGCGACTTCCGCGCAAGGTCGGGCCGAGGTGCGGCGGTGAGAGCCCCGGTGAATATCTTCTACATCGTGGACCTCACGCGGTACGTGCTCGAGGGCAATCCGGACCGACGGATCAACGACCCGGAGGTCCAGAAGTCCTACTATTACTGTGCGTCCGGGTTGATCGCCCAAAACGTAGGCTACCCGGCGTGACACCCACCCACAAAAGAAAGGAGTGTATAGATGTCGACATTCGATGCACTGGAATTCACCGAGGTCCAGGTCCCTCCCGTGTTGGCCGCCCAGACCGTTGGGGAAAGCACGTCCGATCCCTCCGCCATTGCCGCCGCCATGGGAGAGGCTTTCGGCAAGCTCATGGGCTTCGTGGGACAGCAGAAGCTCGCTCCCTCCGGTCCCCCAAGGACGATCTACACGTCCTATGACCCCAAGGCTGTCAGATTCATCGTGGCGATACCCGTCGCTGCCCCGCCGGCCAAACCCATCCAGACCGGCGCCGGTTCGGTCGAATCCATTCCCGGCGGCAAGGCCATGCGATTCACCCATCGCGGCCCTTACGCGAACCTGATGAACACCTACGGCCAGATCACCGATTTCCTGAAATCGAAGGGCCTGATGAAGACCGAAGCCGACTGGGCCAAGTACATGCCCATGTGGGAGGAATACCTTAACGACCCCGAAACCACGCCGGAGGCCGAGTTGCTGACCTACATCTACCTGCCCAAGACCTGAGCCAGCAGGCAAACCCCGCAGGGATATAGGGTTTGACACATCAGCCTGATAAAGCTACACTGGCCTCCATGACCAAGCAGGATGTCAAGGGCAAGCTGTTGGACGCCGTACGGCGGTCTCCCTACGTCGCCGACATTAAGTCGGTAGCCGTCTTTGGCTCGTACGTCAACGGCACACCGACAGAAGAGAGCGATGTGGACGTGTTGATCGACTTCGACCCGGGCGCAACGATAGGTTTCTTCGCGATGTCGGACATCAAGAATGACCTCGAAGAGTCTATCGGCAGGCCGGTCGATCTGCTCACCCCGCAAGCCCTCAGCAAGTACTTCAAAGACAAGGTCCTCGCCCAAGCCGAGTATGTCTACAAACGATGACAAAACCTACCTGTCGCATATTCGCGACGCTATCGAGGCCATTGAGGGCTACCTTGAAGGCGTCACGTACGAGGCGTTCACTGCCGACAAGATGATGGTCGATGCTGTCGTGAGGGAGCTAGAGATCATCGGCGAGGCCTCCAGCAAGCTCAGCCGGGAATTCCGGATGAAGCATGGTCATATTCTATGGCGGCAGATCAAAGACATGCGCAGTTTCCTCATCCACGACTACTTCGGTGTCAACACAAAGGTCGTTTGGGACACCTGTAAACAGGACCTGCCGCAACTGAAGACCTTCGTGGAAGAGACACTCGGGAGATAGCATTTGGCTTGCCTCTACCGATCCTCGTAGCCACAATAGGCCGACCAGGGCCGCCGACGTGACCCAAGCCGTGGGGCCGATCACGGCAGGATTGAAGCCATGACGGCTTCACAGACAGGTCCACGATCTGTGGCAAGCAGGGACAACAGAACGTCCGTAGACTCGGAGAATTTAACGGCAGACTGTTATGGGAGAATACACGATCCGGATTCCATCTCAGAATATGGCGGGCGGCGCTCGAGATATGCGCTCCTGGCTACAAACGTGGAGATGGCGTACACGGTTTGGCTACGACGTGGATGCTCTTGCGCTCGACTTCACCAATACCGAGTTTATCGAACCGTGGGCGCTGGCGTTGTTCACAGCCTACGCGCTGAAAGTCAAGCATGACCGTCAGATTAGTGTTCGGGCCATCCTGTCTCCGAGGAGTCCGTCAAACGTATACATCGGTGAGATGGGTTTGAACGATGTGCTCGAAACGGGTACCTCGACACAGGACTGGGATAGCTCATCTCAGAATACCGGCCTTCATGTACTCCGAACACACCAGGATGTCTCTCGGTTTGTCCAAAGCGCCGCACGGTTGGGCCTTGGTCCAGGTAATGAGACGATGGATGCGTTGAAGTACGGCATGGCCGAGCTTGGGCGGAACGTGATACAGCACTCTGCTTCGCCCGTTGGCGGGATCGCAATCGCACAGCTCTTTCCCGAGAGGAAGGCCATCCAGATCGCGATCGCAGATCCTGGCGTGGGCGTGTTGAAGTCTCTTGGCCGAGCCTACCCCGAACTCAAGAACCATCTGGAGAGCCTGAAGCAGGCCGTGTTGCCGCACGTGTCAGGCGCGTTCAAGACGGGAATGTACTCGACGTCAGAGAATGCTGGGCTCGGCTTGTTCTTCTCCAAAGAGATTTGTTGGCGAGCAGGCGGAAGCTTCTGGATAGCCTCGCATACTGCGCTATTGGGGGTGGTAGGTCGGGAGGATGTGTCCATGAACAGGGTTTACCGCGAGATCAATGAGTGGCACGGCACGTTGGTCGCAATAGATCTTCCCGAAGAGGGTGTGAGTGACTTCGGCAGCCTGCTGAGTCTTTGTCGTGACCTTGCAGCCAAGGCACGCGGAGCCTCAGGCGAAGCCGGCCTTGATTTCCTTGAGGAATCGCCCGAACTTGACGGCGTCACGACTATCAAGGTAGGTGAACTGAACGAGGATGTCCAAGCCGCGGTGAAGTTGAGGGACTCCACGGTTTTACCCGCAGTCCGACAAGGCGAATTGATTGTGCTCGATTTCGCAGGGATTCGGTTTGTGACACAGTCCTTCGTCCACGCGCTTTTAAATGATGCGTTTCGGGTTCCGGGGAGTCTCCTGCGACTGTCGTTTCTGAACTGCTCAAAATCAACAAGAGAGGCGATAGCCGCTGTCGCAGCCTATTCAGCTTCGTATCGGCAATGCGTCTGAAATGCAATCCTATCGGGCCGTGCCGGTGAACTCGTTGACTACTTTCAGGGTGTCGCCGGTGTCTTGCATTTGGAAGATGTGGGGGCGTGCGGCGGGGCCGTTGGGGGAATGCAGGACCATCATCAGCTTGCCGTCGAAAGTGGTGAAGAGCATGCCGTGGCCGCCGTCGTTGGGGTAGAGCGGTTCCGGCTGCTGAGTCCAGGGGCCGGCCAACTTGCCGGAGGCGGAGATGGCAATGCCTTCGGTGTAGCCACCCTTGCCGTAGCTGGCCCAGATCATGTAGAGCTTTCCGGTTTTGCCCTTGTGCAGAAACGGGCCGTCCGTGACGTAGTTGCCGCGATCCCTGCCCATCAGACACCACGGGGCCTCACTCGCGTAGAACAGGACCTTCGGTTCACCGACCGTCTCCGACAGGTCGTCCTTGAGGCGGATGTACTGCATGGAGCCATTGACGACCTGGACCCATTCGTGGCAGAAGATCATGTACGGCACTCCGTCCTCGACCCAGAGCGTGCCGTCCAGCGTCATCATGTCGGTCGGCACCGTGGAGTGACTTGCGAAGGGCCTGAACGGGCCGGTTGGGGAATCGCCGGCCAGCACTTGCGAGCCGCGCGTCACGCGAGGCAACCAGTTGCGCCACTGCTCGGGGAACTGGTGACGCGTATCGAACGTAAGGAACAGGTAGTACTTGCCCTTGTAGGCGTGCAGTTCGGGCGCCCAGATGCCGACGATGGGGATGTCCCCCCAAATATCCGCCGGAGGATCGAAGATCGTCACGGGCCCCTGCCAGTCCGCCAAGTCGGTGCTGGTGTACGCCCGGATGCTCCTGCGACTTGACCCCATCATGTAGTAGGTCTTTGAGTTTGGGTCCGCCAGGATACAGGGATCGCGCATCCGGATATCCTGCAGCCTGATGGAACCCGTCGCCGGCTGTGCCCCGGCTGCGAACGATAGCCCCAGTAGGATCAGGACGCAAAGACTATGCCTTTTCATGGCCACGGTCATATCTCATTCTCTCCTGTCGGACGATCCCGTCGATGTCCATGGCATCATCAACGTACAAAGAGCATCTCGGCGTAGGTCGGCAGAGGCCAGAGGCGGGTGTCCACGATCATCTCCAATTCGTCGGCGGTCGCACGCAAAGCAACCATGGCCGGGATGACAATGTCGTGGTAGGCTTCGGCATGCTTCTGGGCGCCCTTTGTCTTGACGGCTGTCGCCGTCGCTTCTTCCAGAGCTCCTATGCGACCTTGCATCGCCGCAATCAAGTCGCAGACGATCGCGAGCATAGCCTTCTGCGTATCTGCATTGCCACCGGCCTCGGAGACGGCGGCCACCGTCTTGCCCAGTCGCCACGAGTATTCGCAACAGGCGGGCAAGATCTGGCGCCTGGCCATGCTCAGCATCGTTTGAGCTTCAACGTTGATCTGCCGGCTGTAGACGTCCAGCAGAATCTCCGTGCGCGCTTCCAGCTCCTGCTTGGAGAGCACGCCGTGCCTCGTGAATAGTGCCACGTGCTCCTTGGAAGGGAGGTTCTTCAGCGACTCAGGCGTCGAGCGGATATTCGCCAAGCCGCGCCGCCCGGCCTCCACCACCCAATCCTCACTGTAGTTGTCGCCATTGAACACGATCCGCGCGTGTTTCACCGCAACATCCTGCAGGATCTTTCGGGCGGCCGCTTTCACGTCACCGGCCTTCTCCAACACATCGGCAATGTCGCTCAAGGTGTCGGCGACAATCGTATTGAGCGCAAAGCTCGGCCCCGAGACGGACTGTGACGAGCCGACCATGCGGAACTCGAACTTGTTGCCGGTGAACGCAAACGGCGACGTACGGTTCCGGTCCGTGCTGTCTTTCGGCAGCGGCGGGAGGGTCGAGACGCCGAGCTTGAGCTCCCCGCCGCGTTTGCTGCTCTTGGCACTGCCCTTGACCAACTGGTCGAAGATATCCGTCAACTGGTCGCCCAGGAAGATTGACACGATGGCCGGCGGCGCCTCGTTGGCACCCAGGCGGTGTTCGTTGCCTGCGTTGGCCACGCTCGCGCGAAGCAAGCCGGCATACTTGTCCACGGCACTGACGACAGCACAGAGCATCACGAGGAACACCATGTTGTCATGCGGCGTGTCGCCAGGATCGAGAAGGTTAACGCCGGCATCGGTGGTCATACTCCAGTTGTTGTGCTTGCCGGAGCCATTGACGCCGGCGAACGGCTTCTCGTGCAGCAGGCACACGAAACCGTGCCGCCGCGCGACCTTCTGCAACGCGTCCATCGTCAACTGGTTGTGATCGGCGGCCACGTTGATGGTGGAGAAGACCGGCGCCAGCTCGTACTGGGCGGGGGCGACTTCGTTGTGCTGCGTCTTGGCCGTGACGCCGAGTTTCCACAACTCGTTATTGACCTCGTTCATGAAATTGGCGACCCGCTCGTGCAAGGAACCGAAGTAATGATCCTCCAACTCCTGACCGCGAGGCGGCCTGGCGCCAAAGAGCGTTCTTCCCGCCAGGATCAGGTCCAGACGTTTCGCACAGAACGACTGATCGATCAGGAAGTACTCCTGCTCGGGCCCCATGGTCGCGGTCACGCGGCGCACCGTCGTATTGCCCAGCGCCCGCAGGACGCGCACCGCCTGCTTGCTCAGGGCATCCATGGAGCGCAGCAGCGGCGTCTTCTTGTCCAGCGCCTCGCCACGATACGAACAGAACGCGCTGGGGATGTACAAGGTGATGTTCTTGCCGTCCTCTTTGACGAAGACCGGGGAGGTGCAGTCCCAGGCGGTGTAGCCGCGGGCCTCGAACGTGGCGCGGAGGCCGCCGGAGGGGAAGGAGGACGCGTCCGGCTCACCCTGGCTCAACTCTTTGCCGCTGAACTCCATGATGGTCCTGCCCTCGGGCGTCGGCGAGATGAAGGCGTCATGCTTCTCCGCCGTCAGGCCGGTCATCGGCTGAAACCAGTGGCAGAAGTGCGTGGCGCCCTTGCTGATCGCCCAATCCTTCATCGCGTTGGCAATCACGTCGGCGGTCACCGGATCGAGCGGCTGCTCGCCGTCGAGCGTCCGCTTGAGAGACTTGAACACGTTCTTGGGTAAGCACTCGCGCATGGTCGCTTCGTTGAACACGTTGCGACCGAATTCGCCCGTCAGACCGGTTGACATTGCATGGTCCTCTATAGCCGCCAAATACACTGTGGTTGCACTGCCGCGATGTTCGCAATCAGCCAAACACCAGCGGCCGCTATGCTACGTCTGCCGCACCATGCTGTCAATGGGGCAGTCCACGCCGGACAGGATTGCGCACTGCCCCCTTGCCATTCTCGCAAAGGCAGAGGTTTGGGCCGGGATTCACGTCGTTCGTCCGCTCGTCACATCAGGCAGGCGGCATCGAGATGACGACAAGGCCGCCTTCGGTGCGAACGCCATAGGTCTTCAATGGCTTGTTGGCTGGACCCTTGATGACGCGCCCGTCCAGACCGAATCGAGAGTTGTGACACGGACAATGAAGATCGCCCATCTCTTTGTCATATGCGACGGTACAGCCGGCGTGCGTACAGGCCGCACCAACGGCATGGAGATTGCCGTCGCTACCATGCACGACCATGATCTTGTCGCCGGCCGTGTCCCGCTCCACGAGGAGACTGCCTTCCGATGCCAGCAGCTTCGATGATTCCTCCTTGCCCAGGACCAGGCCACCGCCGCCCGTCTCGGTGGCGACCACAGGCTTCTCAGAGCCGGCTGGCTTACAGCCCCCAAGAATCGATGCCACCCCGCCCACGATCCCCGCCTGCAACAGATTGCGCCTCGATGTGTGACTCTGTTTCGCCATGTTGTGCTCCCCGCAATGAATGTTCCCGTCACGTTCTCTCACGACCCCGCGACACCCAGTCACGGGATGGAGTACGTACGCTCCATTCTGCGCGTGGTTCAGGCGTGAAACAAGAGATTCCGCGATGCCCGCCGGGAAGAACCTGACGACCCATAGGACAGCCCCAACGGAGCGAGGCCCGCGCCACACGGTGATCCCCAGCAGAGCCACCGGCAGCCACAGGCCTCGCCCACAACCCAATGCCGACTGTACCTTGCGTGCAGCGAACACGCTTAGCTGTCGTAGTACAGATGGAATTCATGCGGATGCGGCCGCAGAGCTATCTCATCGATTTCCTTTTGCTGTTTCCACTGAATCCACGTCTCAACCAGGTCGTTGGAGAAGACGTCACCTTCGGTGAGAAACTTGTGGTCCTTCTTGAGTGCGTCGATCGCTTCCGCGAGGGAGCCGGGCGCCTGCTTGGTGCTGGCCAGCTCTTCCTTGGACAGCTCATACACATCCACGTCCATGGGCTTGCCCGGGTCCATCTTCTGGTTGATGCCGTCGATGGCGGCCATCAGCATTGCGGCGAACGTCAAGTAGCCGTTGCAGCTCGGGTCCGGGCAGCGGAACTCGACCCGTTTGGCTTTCTCACTCGGCGAGTACATGGGGATTCGGCAAGCCGCTGAGCGGTTTCGCGCCGACATGCACAGATTCACCGGTGCCTCAAAGCCCGGCACGAGTCGACGATAGGAGTTGGTCGTGGGGGCGGCGAACGCCAGGATCGCGGGGGCGTGGTGAATCAGTCCGGCAATAGCGTGCAGCGCCAGATCGGACAGACCCGCGTAGCCCGTTCCGGCAAACAGGTTCTTGCCATCCTTCCAAAGGGAGAAATGCGTGTGCATTCCTGAGCCATTGTCCTGGAAGATCGGCTTGGGCATGAAGGTCGCCGTCTTGCCGTGACGCTTGGCCACGTTCTTGACGACGTACTTGTACCACATCAGGTTGTCAGCCTGCTGCACGAGCGGGGCGTATAGCATATCGATTTCGGCTTGTCCGCCCGTGGCCACTTCATGATGATGCTTCTCGACCACGATTCCGACCTTCCGCATTTCCTCGACCATTTCGGTGCGAATGTCCTGCTGAGTGTCGGTCGGGCTGACGGGGAAATACCCGCCCTTATAGGACGGCTTGTACCCGAGGTTCGGTTCCTCGAAACGGGCCGTATTCCAGGACCCTTCCGCCGAATCGATCGTGTACATCCCGGTATGCTGATTCTGCTCATAGCGGACCTCGTCGAAAACGAAGAACTCCGGCTCTGGCCCGTAGTAGGCGGTGTCCGCGATGCCCATTGCTTTCACGAATGCCGCGGCCTTCTTCGCGATATTTCGGGGGTCACGGTTGTAGTCTTCACGCGTGAGCGGATCGACGACATCGGCAATTACGCTCACCGTGGGCTTGGCGAAGAATGGATCCATCGCTACGGTCGCCAAGTCCGGCACCGCCATCATGTCCGACTGATGGATCGGCTTCCAGCCGCGGATCGAGGAGCCGTCGAAGCCGAGACCCTCCTTGAGAGCCTTCTCGTCCAGGAAGTCCACCGGGAAGGTGCAGTGTTGCCAGGTGCCGAGGAGATCGACGAACTTCACGTCCACCATCCCGGCCCCGTTCTTCTTGGCAAACTCGAAAAACTCTTTTGCTGTCATCTTCTGTTCCTTTCTCCTGCATTGGGTTTCTAAGAGATGTTCATCCGATTGCCTCGCCGCCCCGCTCACCTGTGCGGATGCGGATACATTCGGGTAGATCGAGTACGAAGATCTTCCCGTCTCCGATCTGGCCCGACTGCGCGCCGCCCGTGATTGCCTTGACCGTCCTCTCCACGAACGCCTCATTGACGGCGATCTCCAGCTTGACCTTCTTGAGCAGGCTGCCCTGTTCCTTGTGGCTGCGATAGACCTGGGCAACGCCCTTTTGCCGACCCCGGCCCACCACGTTCGAGACGGTCACCAGGTGGATTTCCTCGTCGGTCAGGCGTTTGAGCACTTCATCCAGGCGGTCGGGCTGAATGATGCCGATGACGTACTTCATGTGTCAATGTCCTTTCCACTCAGTCAATCACTGTGTAGGCCGCCTCCCGATGCATCGTCAGGTCGAGACCGACCCGCTCCTCGTGCTCGCCGACGCGCACCTTCATGACGGCGTCAACCAGCTTGAGCAACAGGATGCCGACTCCAAACGAGTACACGATCGTGATGGCGGCCGCCTTGATCTGAATCCAGAGCAAACCTGGGTTGCCATACAGCAGCCCGTCCGCGCCGGCCGGGTTGACGGCCTTGCTGGCGAAAATCCCGGTGGCAATCACGCCCCAGATCCCGCCGACGCCGTGTACGCCGAAGGCATCCAGCGTATCGTCGTACCCCAACAGCCCTTTCACATACGTCACGGCCAACCACGGCACGATTCCGGCGCCCAATCCAATGCAGACAGCACCCATCGGTGTCACAAATCCCGCCGCCGGCGTCACTGCCGCCAGCCCGGCGATCATCCCGGTGATCATGCCCAGCGTCGTGGGCTTCTTGTGCTTCAGCCAGTCCAGCAACGCCCACGTCACGCCTGCCGTGGCGCCGGCGATGTGCGTCACCATGAACGCGCTGGCCGCCAGAGCCCCGGCGCCCAGAGCGCTGCCGGCGTTGAACCCGAACCACCCGAACCATAGCAGCCCCGCCCCAAGCACCGCAAACGGCAGGTTGTGAGGCGGAGAGATCCCATCCGGATACCCCTGCCGGCGACCCAGAACGAGCGCCGCGGCCAGAGCCGTCATGCCTGCGTTGATGTGCACGACGGCCCCGCCGGCGAAATCCAGCGCGCCCCACTGCTTGAGGAAGCCTCCGACTCCCCAGATCCAATGGGTCACAGGATCGTACACGAGCGTCGCCCACAACAACGTGAAGACGCACAAAGCGGAGAATTTCATTCGCTCCGCGAATGCGCCAATGATCAGCGCCGGGGTAATCACGGCGAACATCATCTGGAACATCATAAATGCCTGGTGGGGAATCGTCGCCGCGTAGTCGCCATTCGGCTCCATGCCGACGCCGTTCAGGAACGACCATTTCAACGAGCCGATCAGCGAGCCTATGTCCGGCCCGAACGACAGGCTGTACCCAAACGCAACCCATTGCAGGCTGATGAGGCACAGAATCATCAAGCACTGCATCAGCACGGACAACATGTTCTTGCGCCGCACCAACCCGCCATAGAAGAACGCCAGCGCTGGCGTCATCAGCATGACCAACGCCGCGCTGACGAGCACCCACGCCGTATCCCCTGAGCTGATCGCCGGCTGCACCGCCGATGCTTCGCCGGCACGAGCAGTGCCCGCGAAAACCATGGGGGCGAATGCGCACACCACCCCCAACGTACCTGCACGCGCCCCGCGCGATTGCAGGATAGACCGATCCCTTATTCCCATCACTTCTGTGCCCCTGTACCATCACTGACCGGTTGGCCGACCTCCAACGCCTCGACGCTCTCAGCACGAAGCCGGCCTGCAAACAGCAAACTCGCAATCCTAGTTTACAAACCCCGTGCCAGGGACAGTCCAAGTCAGCGCAATTCTCGTAATTCCCTTTTGGAGAAGCACTTAGATCATGTGCAGGGTGAAGAACGAACAGCGCGAGCACATACATTTCCGTAGACACGGCCAGTCATTTCAACAGTTTTGTTGTTTCCTCTCTGTCTTGTTCATCCATGCAACGACCTTCAAGACGTGGGTCCCGCCGGGGATCGACGGGACCCATTCCGGCCCGGATGGGCACAGAACTGATGGCTCTGTGGCAGCCGGAGGGAGGCCGCGGATCATCCGATGGCGTCACCACCGCGCTCGCCCGTGCGGATGCGGATGCACTCCTCCAGGTCAAGGACGAAGATCTTGCCGTCCCCGATCTGGCCCGACTGTGCGCCGCCGGTGATCGCGTTGATCGCCTTCTCCACAAAGGCCTCGTTGACGGCGATCTCCAGCTTGACCTTCTTGAGCAGACTCCCCTGCTCCTTGTGGCTGCGATATACTTGGGCGACGCCTTTCTGTCGGCCTCGCCCTACGACATTCGACACTGTCACCAAGTGAATCTCCGCATCCGTCAGCCTCTTGAGCACCTCATCCAGGCGATCGGGTTGAATGACGCTGATCATGTATTTCATGAGTTCTGCCCTTTTGCACTCAGTCGATCACGGTGTATGCTGCTTCGCGGTGCAGCGTCAGGTCCAGACCGACGCGTTCCTCGTGCTCGCTGACTCGCAGGCCCATGAAAAGATCGACGATCTTGAGCAGCACGAAGCCGAGCACGAACGACCACACCACCGTGATGATCACGGCCTTTATCTGTATCCAGAGCAGCAGCGGGTTACCATAGAACAGACCGTCCGCGCCAGCCGGGTTGACGGCCTTGGTCGCGAAGAGACCTGTAGCGACCGCGCCCCAGATCCCCCCGACGCCGTGCACGCCGAAGGCGTCGAGCGTGTCATCGTACCCAAACGACCCTTTCACATAGGTTACGGCCAGCCACGGAATCGCTCCGGCGCCAATCCCGATCCAGATCGCGCCCATCGGAGTTACGAATCCCGAAGCGGGAGTAATCGACACCAAGCCCGCCACCATGCCTGTGATCATGCCCAGCGTCGTGGGTCTCTTGTGCTTGAGCCAGTCCAGCAGTGCCCAGGTCACGCCGGCCGCCGCGGCCGCCATGTGTGTCACCGTGAATGCGCTGCCGGCCAAGCCGCCCGCGCCCAGGGCGCTGCCTGCATTGAACCCAAACCAGCCGAACCACAGCAAGGCTGCGCCGAGTACGGCGAACGGAAGGTTGTGTGGCGGGGAGATGCCGTCCGGATACCCTTGTCGACGCCCCAGCATCAGCGCCGCCGCCAGGGCCGTCATGCCCGCGTTGATGTGCACCACCGTCCCACCCGCGAAATCCAGCGCCCCCCACTGCCGCAGAAACCCCCCAACTCCCCAAACCCAGTGCGCCACCGGATCGTACACGATCGTCGCCCACAACAGCATGAAGACGCACAGCGCCGAGAATTTCATCCGCTCGGCAAATGCCCCGATGATCAGCGCCGGCGTAATCACGGCGAACATCATCTGGAACATCATGAAGACCTCGTGCGGGATCGTGGCGGCATAGTCGGCGTTGGGCTCCAGACCCACGCCGTGGAGGAACAACCACTTCAACCCCCCGACAAACGCATTGCCCGGGGAGAACGACAGGCTATATCCCAGCACTACCCACTGCAAGCTGATCAGGCACAGGATCATCAGACACTGCATCAAGACGGAGAGCATGTTCTTGCGCCGGACGAGGCCGCCGTAGAAGAACGCCAGCCCTGGCGTCATCAGCATGACCAGCGCTGCGCTGACGAGCACCCACGCCGTGTCGCCGGAGTCCACACTCGCCGGCGCAGACGTCGCAGTCACGTCCAGCTCGCCGGCGAACGCAGTGTTGACGCCCCCTGCAAACACTACCAGACCCGCTGCCACAATGACTTGCGTCCACGCTCGCCCTTCGCCCAGCGCAGACCGATCTCGTGCCACCATCATATCTGTGTCCCCCTTAATATGGGCCAACTCTATACTCGATGTCTTGTTCTTGCCCGGCAACACAACGCCCGGCGACGAGGATAATCCACCTGTTTGTGAGTTAGTACAAACGGCGTGCCAAAGGCACCGGGGAGCAGCGTAACGTGGCTAACCCCTTGTATGATCGCGGCTTACGAGTGCGGAGGCCTCCGAACACTTCCAGCGACATGTATACGTTTCTGTGGACTCGTTTGGCGACTACTACGTTTTCGTAGGTCCACGGCCGCTGTCACGAACCGGGCGACCCTGCGACAGAAGACTCCGCACGGGGCGTACCCACAAAGACCGGGCCCTGCCGAGGGTTCGGCAGGGCCCCTTTCCGGCCCAGTCGGGCACAGAAATGATGGTCATAAGGTAGAGAATCACCATGTCATCCGATCGCCTCTGTGCCGCGTTCCCCGGTCCGAATCCGGATGCACTCGGGCAGGTCCACAACAAAGATCTTGCCGTCGCCGATCTGGCCCGTACGGGCCCCTTCGATGATCGCCTGGATCGTCTTCTCGACGAAGTTCTCGTTCACGGCGATCTCGAGACGGACTTTCTTGAGCAGGTTCACCTCCATCGCAACGCCCCGGTACGACTCGTGATAGCCTTTCTGCTGCCCGCAGCCCAGCGAGTTCGTGACGGACATCTTGTACACCTCGGCCTTATACAGCGATTGTTTCACGTCGTTGAGCTTGTGCGGTTGAATGTATGCGATGATCAGTTTCATACTTGCATCTCCTGAACCGGGCGCCGGCCCGGCGACGTTTCTACTATGGCTGACCTCTTGTAAGGGATTGGGCTCTTTCTATGCCGTCGTGAACACCTGGAATCCTGCATATGCCTCCATGCCATGCTCGCCGATATCGAGGCCCTTGAGCTCCTCCTCAGGCGTGACGCGCAGATGCGCCACTTTGCGCAGGATCCCGAACAGCACAATGCCCAGCGTGAAGGCCCAGGCAAAGGCCGTGGCAGCACCAAGTATCTGGACGCCAAATTGCTTGAATCCGCCCCCGTAGAACAGGCCTCCGTTGATAGCAAACAACCCGTAGGACAGCGTTCCCCAGGCTCCGTTCACGGCGTGAACGCTAACGGCACCCACCGGGTCGTCCACCTTGAGCACGTAGTCGAGGAACAGCACGCTGAATACCACCAGGACCCCGCCAACGCCGCCGATGATCAGAGCGCCTACCGGCGACACTCCGTCGCACGGACAGGTGATCGCAACCAGACCCGCCAGGACGCCATTAAGAGCCATGGAGGCATCCGGTTTCTTCAGCACGATCCAGGATGTGAGCAGGGCCGTGACGGCTCCGGCACAGGCGGCCAAGTTCGTCGTCACCGCGATGTACCCTGCCAGACCATTGCCGGCCACAGTGCTGCCAGGGTTGAATCCGAACCATCCAAACCACAGGATGAAGACACCCAGAGCAGCCAGTGGGATGTTGTGTCCAGGTATGGCGCGGGGCTTTCCGTCCTCGCCATACTTGCCGATCCGCGGCCCCAACATGATGGCCCCGGCCAGAGCCAGCCACCCCCCGATCGAATGCACCACCGTAGATCCGGCGAAGTCATGAAAACCCAGTTTGGCCAGCCAACTGTTGTTCTCCGTCAGCAGCAGGTTGCCCCAGGCCCAGGATCCGAAGATCGGGTAGATCACCAACGAGATCACGATACTGTAAATCAGATACGCCATGAAGTTGGTCCGTTCCGCCATGGCACCGGAAACAATCGTTGCAGCGGTCGCCGCAAAGACCGTTTGGAAGATCAGGAACGTCCAGTTCCAGTGCTCGCCAGGCTCGACGCCAGCCATCCCGAACAGGGTCGTACCGAACAGGCCGTTTGTCGCCCCGAACATCAGACCGAAGCCCAGCAGAAAGAACACAATGGATCCCATGGAGAAATCGAACAGGTTCTTCATCAGGATGTTGACGGCGTTCTTGGCCCTGGTGAAACCCGTCTCGACCATGGCGAAGCCGGCCTGCATGAAGAAGACCAGGAACGCGGCCACGAGAGTCCAGACAATGTTGATGTTGTTCTGGAGTTCCGCCTTAGCCGCATCGAGAGGCGACGCGGCCTCTTCCGCCCCAAGAGCGGCAGAGCCGCCCACCACAATGAACGCCAAGACCATCATGTATAGTCGTGGTCGTGTCCGTCTTACGTGTCTGCCTTTCATCATTTGCCTGCACCTGCCTTTCCTGCTGTCGCCGTCGTCCGGTCTTCCCAGCTCGACGGGCCAGTCTGCGCACAGTTTTGTACCAATTTCTGCCGGAAGTACGTTTTTGTATGTCTCAGAGGATAGTCACTGCCGCTCTGGACAGTCGCTATTCGTCAGTTAGAACTGGTAGGCGGCGCCGATGCCGGCCCAGAAATTGTCGCTTTTGGCCGTGGCGGCACGGACGTCGTCGTCCATCATCGTGGAATAGGCGACGCTCGGCCGGATCATCCACTTGCCCAGATAGACCGGGAGGCCCGCGGTAAGAGTCAGATCATTCAATGCTCCATCATCCACGCCGAAGTAGCCGTCGTTGTAGTTGGCGTTGCCGTAGCCCAGACTCGCCGTTGCCTGTACGTTACAGTAGTAGTCCTGCCCCCATTTGACGATCTTCTCAATGGTGTGTCCTATAGAGAACTGCACATATGCGCCCTCGATCTCGTCGAAATCGTAATACGCCCGGATCGTGGGGGACAGCGGCACGGCCGCCGTCAGCCCGCCGTACACTTCACTGGTCGCCTCCCAGACCGTATTCGGAAAATCATAGTGGATCACACCCAGCGAGTATCCAATGATCTTCTGGCCCGGGAAATTGCCCGCATACTCGAGGGTGTAGTCGACCTCGCTGATCTCCCACCCGTCCACCAACTCACCCGTCAAATCCACATTGGCCCAGATCGAGCCGGTGAACCCTTTGTACCCGAAGCTGGCGCTGGGCTGCAACACCCAGTCGTCGATGACGTTCTGTCCTCGCCACACGTATTTGCAGAACAGATCCGCTGCGGCGCCGATGCTCACGCTCTCCTGTTTTTCCTCCGCGCCCGCCGCCGCGACACCCAGCAATACTGCCACGCACTGCAGAACCCTGCATCTGCTCATCTGTCGGATCTCCAACTCATCGGTTATCCATAAGATCGCGCCGCTGCACCATACAGCGGCGTACATGCAAAATCCAGGAGTGCAAGCCACGTGCCAGAACGATTTCGCGGACATGCCGCGAAGGCAACCATAGCGTTTGCAAGGAGTTAACGCGGATGGCACGCGGTCGCCGGGGGGGCCGGGCAGATACATAAATGTAGGCAGTACCCCCATAGCATACAATTTTGTTTCGCGACTTCGCCGCCGTCTAACGGTCTCGAAGCCAGACGATAGAGTCGACGGAACGACGACCGCGCCGTTCGGACCCGCCGGTAGCGGGATTGCGGTTGGCTCTTGCGTAATTGGGAATCGCCATCAACACGGAGCCGTCGGCCCAAGTGCCCTTGATGACAACCACACCACCCAGCAGGTCGTCCCGCCACTCGGTGGTCAAGACGGATTTGGGGTCCAGGACCTCTGTAATGTCCTGGTCAACCTGCTCGACGCTGTAGATCAGTGGGCCGTACCGCAGAGCCACCCGACCTTGTGTCGCGGCGATCTTGTCGATGCCCTTGACTCTCTGGACCTTCATGGGCAGCACCAGGTCGATCTTGTCGCCGGCTTTCCACGTGCGGGTGATTACGGCGTAGCCATTCACAATCTTCGGAGACACCTTCTTGCCGTTCACGGCGATGGAGGTGATCCTGTCGCATTCGGGTGTGCTGCTGTACAACTCGCTGACGCTGCGGTTGGGCACGCGAACGTTGACGCTGAACTTTTTGCTCTGGGCGGAATTGACGGTGATAGAGACATCGGCGCTCCAGGGGTAATCCGTCTTCTGGACCATCTGGACGTCTGTGCCGGCGACCTTCTCCACGTTGATCGTGCTGCCGATGAAGAGGTTGACGTAGATGCCGTTCTTATCCTTGACGTACGTCCAGGTCGGCAGCATCAGCAGAGTGCGGGGGATGTTGCCGACGCAGCAGGGGCAGTTGTGCCACGCGTAGCGGGGGCCGCGCACGTCCAGCGGATTCTGATAGTAGAAGTTCCTGCCGTCCAGGTCGATCGAGCCGAGCAGCGCGTTGTACATCGACTCCTCGTACAGATCGGCGTACCTGGCGTCATGGTAGGCGATGTTCATCTTGTACTGGAAGAAGATCAGGCCGCAGGTCGAGCAGGACTCGCAATAGGCATCCTGCCGCAGCGAGTAGTCGGGGCCGAAGCCCTCGGAGGTCTCGCCGCTGCCGATGCCGCCCGTGACGTAGTACTTCCTGTTGACCATACTGTTCCACAGGCTCATCACGGCGCCCTGGTAGTCGAGGTCGTGCGTTTCGGCGGCGACGTCGGCCATGCCGGAGTAGTTGTAGGCCGCACGTACGGCGTGGCCCACCGCCTCGTACTGCTGCTGCACCGGGACGTGGCTCTGGTCGTACTCGCCGCCGTTGTTGCGGCAATCGAGCAGGAACTTGGCCAACTGGATGTAGCTGTCGCCGTGGCTGTTCGGGCCTTCCATGTCGTTGACGAATCGCCCGAATCGCACGAGGGCCTGCTCCATCTCCTGGTGGCCGTCGTACCAGTCTTTCTTACCGGGACCGAGGTTGGCGACCCAGCAGTCGGCGAGTTTCTTGGCGGCGTCATAGAGTCGCTTGTCCGTGCCGTTGGTCAGCGTGTAGTGGTTGATCGCCGACTCGATGAAATAGCCGGCGACGTACCCCTCGTGCTCGCCTCGCGTGCGGGGGCTCCAGTGCTCCAGCGGGCCGCGGTCTCTGCGGGTACCGGGCGTGAAGCGGGTCTGGAGATAGCCATCGGGCTCCTGGGCGGCGAGGATCTTGGGAATCCAGTCTTCCAGCGTGGCCTTCATCTTCTCCTGGGCCTGGATGATGTCCGCGTCACCCTGCGGATCGACCATCAGTGCGATACACATCGACTCGACCGTTTGGTGCACCCAGGCGTTGGAGAACGGGTAGCCGACATGGAACTTGGCCGGCTCGCCCCTGAGCTTCTTGGCGGCCTCGATGAAGTTGTTGATGCCGCCCTCGCGCAGGTTGGGATCGTTGATCTTGTCGATGCAGTGCGGGATCCAGTTGACGATCAGGGCCTTGGCCCGGTTGTTCCACAGCGGGTTGTCGATCTTGTACTTCTTGGTGTAGACAACGTCCAGGCGGTCCGCCGGGGGAGGCAGGACCACTTTGACGTTCAACGTGGACGACGCGGCCAGCTTTCCCTTCCCGGCCGAGAGCTTCAGCACGTAATCGCCGACCGCCGGGAATGTCGCGGTCGTTACCGCCGCGCCAGGATTCTCAAACCGGGCTTTCCGGGGAAAGAGCCCCAGCCACTTGGGACCGGATGCTGTGCTCCAGGTGAACTTGATCGAGTTGGGATCGCCCTTGAGGACCTTGACTGTGCCGTTCAGATATGTCTTGCCGGCCTTGACGACGAGGCGGTCGATGCCGGCTTCGACGCAGGGCGGAAAGTCCGGCGACTTGCCCGAGTCGTAGACCTTCCACTCCAGGATGCCGGTCGAGAACGTGTCGTTGGAATCGATTTCGAGCCGCAGTTTCGATGTGAGGACTTCGTCGAACGTTGTCGTGTTGTACTGGTTCCTCGCGACGCCGAGACCGGAGGGGTTGTTCACAGGAACAAACGCGCCGTCTTTCCAGTACAGCAGCCGGCAGGCCTTCGGCACGTTGACGCCGGCGCCGTCGGCCCACCAATAGACGTCGATCTTGTCGGTGCTGATCGGTTGGCTCCAGTCGTACTGCACCCACTGGGTTGCCCGCGTGGGCCAATTGCCGTAGGACCCTCCCCGGCGATTGTCGCGAGAGCCTCTGGGGTCGTACCCGTCGTTGAGAGCGGCGAGCGTCGTGTCTCCCGAGACATAGGAGCTGGACGGCTGCGCCACGACAGCAAGATTCGCACCCGCCGGCTTCTCTTCCGCTGTGGCGGTATAGGAAGAAGCCACGAGCACGACCAGCAAGCCAACTGACAGCGATGTTCTCATTGGGGATCTCCTCAGTCTTTCATGCGAATTGGGAAACACTCTACCGCTCCGCGTCGGCACGGATCATGCAGGGCCAGCGCGCACTTTAGGTAAATTGGGCTGGCGCGGTAAGGGGTTTTGGGGGAGAATCGTTTCGTGTGACATGCTTTTACAC